>JALHRP010000001.1:0-77434 GCA_022841365.1 Chitinophagaceae bacterium
TTATTTGCGCCGATGGACTTATATGCCAACAAAAAAGTAAAAATGGCACTAAACCAGTTCGATGGTTTGCGGTTGCTCACAATATATTCTACGTTTAAGGAACTGCAATTGGGGCAGGCCCTGTTTTCTTTTTCTCTGTTGATCATGGTGCGAAGCAGATCAGCAGCCCGTTCTTTCTGCGTTTCATGCACCATGAGCTTAATACCACCAATGGCATTTGTTAAGATGGGATCAATGGTTACCGTATGTTCATCTTTGAGCCAGCAGTTGATACCTTCTTCTTGTAATTGCATCATGCGCAAATTTGCGTTGATGTAATTGTCAAATGAGTAGAGGGTGATGTAGCTCATTGTCTAATTTATGAAGTAAAGCTGTAATTTATTCCATCAAAAGATTAAAGTTGAAATCGCTTAATTTTAATCAGCCCAAATTATATGAACTTAAAACAAAATCTCGCTACTTTCATAAAAAATACGAACCAGATTCAAGTGTTTTTTCGACTATTAATTATCTGGACTCTCTTTGGATTTTTCCTGCGATGGGATAATAATATGTTTCATGGCTGTATTATGGGTGATGACAGAGTTTTTGCTTTGGATAATATTTTCTTTAGTACCACTTCTTTTATTCTTTTAACTCTAGGGGTAGCTTTTCAGAGAATCAACGAACGGGTTTGGTTTCTTTTTTTAGAACTGTTTTATTGGCTGTTTAAGTTGTTTTATTTGAAGGGAGGTTACGCAGTTGGTATTGCCGGAGTACCGATTTTTACTGTTGTGTTTTTTGATATGATTGCTTTGTGTTTAAGAATAATGCTGATGAATTCATCGCTTAATTTCAAATTTTCAAACAACTATATTATAATTCCTATCATAATAGCATGCTATGTCAAGTTTTATTGTTTCTCTTAATTACTAACTTGGTGACAGATCTTACTTTTTCCCCAACACAATTTCAGCACCAATCTGAAAACTGCGGGGCAACGGAGTTTTGTATGGAGGTTCGCTGCCTTCCGGTGCAGGACGGTAAGCAGGGATTAAACCAATATGTCCACCAATAAGTAAACGGATTATGCCCACTTTTTTAATGGTAAAATTTGCACTTACATTACCCAACAATCCTGCATAGCCCAGTGGCTTTTCATACTTGTTGCCAAATGCATAATCTGCAGCTCCGGTTTTTTTAATTGTACCGCTGTATTGCAGTGGCACAGCAAGATACCCTCCCACATTAAGACCCATCGGAAGAACACCAAAAAAATATCCATACGCTCCAATCGTAGCCGGCAGCTCAACAGTTGAAATTTTAAGTTGCGTGCCTGCATACTGTCCTTCTTTAATATTAATGTTGTTCGAACGCAGTGCAAGTCCAAATGTTTTGTAAGAATGAAAGCCAAGATTATTTAAGGTTAAATAGGTTTGCCGGCTTACCTGTAAATAAAGACCTTGCCGCCCCATATTTACTTCACCAAAATCTTCTCCGCTGAACGTACCGTTTTGTACGGGAACTGCTAACTGAATACCAAATCCTTTTCCAAAATCGTCCTGTGCCTGTAATTGAGTTGTACTTAAAAACAGTACAATGAATAAAACACAGAATGTGCTGATGGGTTGTTTTGCTTGTGGCATAAAAGAGGGGTTGTTTTAGATGGCTAAGTACGCCAGCATTTATCACAGTCTTGTACCCGCCACAGGGTATATTCGTTTGATTCGAGCAAAAAAGTAAAGCGTATAAAAAATCCCGCTTGTAAGAGCGGGATTTTTTAATATTGGACTTGGTTATAATATTTGTATCTCGACTATCGCTTGATACTTCTCAAAAATCCTGAGCGAAGTCGAAGGATTTTATTGATTCAACATCAACGGCATTACCAGCATCAGCACATCTTCTCCTTCGTTTTGTTCTGTTGGTTTTATGAGACCGGCCTTGGTTGCAGTGCTTAACTCCATCCGTACTTCGTCTGTTTCAACAGCGGTTAACATTTCCACCAAAAACTTTGCATTGAAAGCAATCTGCATATCCTCACCATCATACTGGCATTTCATACGCTCGTTTCCTTCAAAACTAAAATCAACATCCTGCGCTGCCAGTTGCAACTGGCTTCCGCTGATGCTCATCACCACCTGGTTGGTGCTTTTATTACTGAACACACTTACACGACGTAAAGCTCCGGCTAATTCATTTCTGCCGGCAATCATGTTGTACGGATTGTCTGCAGGGATCACCACTTTATAATCAGGAAAACGTGCATCAATTAACCGGCACACCAGTTCTGTTGTACCATGGATTACAAACAGATGGTTGCTGTTATAAGAAAGTGTAATCTCATCTTCATTATTCGGCAAAGCGGTCTTTAATAAATTCAATGGTTTTTTTGGAACAATAAAGGTTTCGTTTTTAGGACAACTTACATCGGTTCTTTTGTAGCGAACCAAACGATGAGCATCTGTTGCAACAAAGGTTAATCCTTTTTTATCGAGTTCGAAATACACACCCGTCATAGCTGGTCGTAAATCATCATTGCTTACTGCAAACAATGTTTTATTGATGGCAGTAACCAGGGCTGAAGAAGTTGTAGTAAACGATGTGGTATCATCTGCCACGGGTTCTTTGGGAAAGTTGTCCGGGTTTTCGCCCATCACTTTATACTTACCGCTGTCGCTGGTAATTTCAATACCAAAATTTTTATCAATATTAAAAGTCAGTGGCTGATCCGGTAAATTTTTTAATGTATCCATCAGGATACGTGCAGGAATACAAACACGGCCATTGTCTTTGGCTTCAATATCCATATGGATCTTCATCACCGTTTCCAGATCGGTGGCAACAACCGTTAATTTATTCTTGTTGATCTCAAATAAAAAGTCTTCAAGAATGGGCAACACGGTGTTGGCATTAATGACACCATTGATCTGTTGCAGTTGTTTCAGTAAAGCAGATGACGAAACGATAAACTTCATAAGACTGTTCTGATTTATAGCGTGGAAGGTAACAAATATTTATCTGTTAAAGCTGCAAGATAAGGGTTAAATGATCAATTTGTTTTCGCCTGTTGAAAGCAGATGCAGCGTTGGTTCTTTTGCAAAGAAACCGAACCGTTTATCCGCCTTCTTTGCACCTGTTTATTCAGGAACTGCTACTTTTGCGGTTTCTTAAAATACGGTGACGCATGAAACTATCTCAACTCTCAGAAACATTAGTGGGTTCGGAAATTGTAAAACTGGGTAACCAGATTAAAGAACGTATCCGCATGGGCGAACATATTTACAATTTCACCATCGGCGATTTTGACAGCAGCGTATTTCCCATACCGCAGGAACTGGAGCATGAGATTGTGGAAGCGTACAAAAAAAATTACACGACATACCCTGCAGCCGAAGGTATTATTGAACTGCGCAAAAGTGTTTCGCAGTTTTTAAAAGAGCGGGAAGGGCTGGATTATGGAGTAAATGAAATTCAGATTGCAGCTGGAGGCCGACCTCTCATTTATTCTATCTTTCGGGCAATTGTTGATAAAGGAGATAAAGTGATTTATGCAACACCATCCTGGAACAATAATCACTACACCCATTTTACAGAAGCAGAGCATGTTGTGGTAAAAGCAACAGCAGAAAATAATTTTATGCCAACGGCTGCCGAAATTCAGCCACATATAAAAGGTGCAACACTTTTGTGTTTGTGTACACCGCAAAATCCTACCGGCACCATGTTTCCAAAAGAGGAACTGGAAAAGATCTGCGATCTGATTCTGGAAGAAAATAATGCAAGAGCTGAAGGTGAAAAGAAATTGTTCCTCATGTTCGATCAAATGTACTGGACATTAACCTTTGGCGATAACGAACACTACAATCCTGTTACTCTCCGCCCCGCCATGAGAGAAGTAACAGTATTTGTTGATGGCATCAGCAAAGTATTTGCAGCAACAGGAGTTCGTGTAGGTTGGACTTTTGGACCAGAGCTGATCATCTCCAAAATAAAAGCGATTCTTTCTCATGTAGGTGCATGGGCGCCCATGGCCGAACAAAAAGCAACCGCCAATTATTTGTTGCAAAAAGAAAACATCGATCGCTATCTCATAAACTTTAAAGAAGAGATCCGTTATCGCCTGGTTGAAATTTCAAAAGGAATTCATCAATTAAAAGAAGAAGGATTTCATGTAGATGTACTTGCACCGCAGGGAGGAATTTATTTAACCATTAAGGTAGATCTTGCTGGTAAGAAAACAGCAACAGGAAATGTGTTGGAAACACAGGCCGATGTAACACAGTATTTGTTAGATGAAGCAAAGCTGGCCATTGTTCCGTTTTATGCATTTGGCGCAGAAAAAAATTCGCCCTGGTATCGTTTAAGCGTTGGCACCTGTGGAAAAGAAGCTATTCCTGCATTCCTGAGCAAACTGAAAGAAGCCATGCAGAAATTAAGTTGATAATAAAATGTTTAACTGACAAGAGCAATGAATCATCATCTTTTTATACGGAAGAATTGATTTTTATCTGCTACATGTAATTGACCTTCGTACTGTATTTCAACAACAGAGCGGCTGCAACAATCGGTGGAACAGAATTTTTTTACCAGCAAATACTTCAAGGGTTCGTTTTTGATTTGCAGAGCCATGGTATCGGATGCCGTCATACTGTACAGACGGTTGTTGTTGCTGTCGGCCCACAGTTTTACTTCACGGTAAGGAGAGTTATTTTTTACAAACAGTTTTATATCGGCAACCGATAAAGAAGGATTGGATCCAAATATCAGATCATTACCTGTTTGTGCATCAATCAATGTAAAATTAAAATTGGTCCAGAAAGCTATACACATTACAGCCGCACAGGCAGGAGGTGCACCGGTACAATGGTACCCGATTGGTTCATCCCTGCGGTTGCAGGAAAAAAAGAATAATGCGGTCAGCAGCAGAAAAAATATCCTGTTCATATCTTCATGACCCGAAAAGAGAAAAAACCGCTGCATGCATATAGAAACCATCCGGGATTATTGTTTGTCTAAACCAGAGGCAGAAGAAACCCTGCCCTTTGGGCCCGATACATTGGTGTTTAAAGTAAACAACAAAGCTTTTTTATTTTTACCTCTCGATGAAGAAGACCTGCGGTTTAATGTAAAATGTGATCCTGAGCTTGCGTTGGAACTTCGTGAACAGTATGCTTCTGTGTTGCCGGGGTGGCATATGAATAAAAAACACTGGAACACCATTGTTGTAGATGGTACAATACCTGCCAAACAAATTAAAGAATGGATTGATCATTCGTATGAGTTGGTGAAAGGAAAGAAGAAAGGATGAGCGAAAAATGTTTCCCCGTAAAGCATGTACCTTGCAGCCGAATTTATCTGTATATGTATTACCTGGTTTTTGGGTTGCTCTATCTTATTTCATTGCTCCCTTTTTGGTGCCTGTACCTCATTTCTGATTTTGGTGCGTTGATCATGTACACCGTGCTTCGTTACCGTAAGGAAGTGGTGTTGGGAAATATTGCTCAGGCATTTCCACATAAAACAGAAAGCGAACACAAAGCCATTGCAAAAAAATTCTACCGCAATTTTACAGACAACTGGATTGAAACCATCAAGCTGATGTCCATCAGCAAAGCTTCCATGAACAAACGTGTAACCGGAAACTTTGAAGTGTTTCATCAATTGTTTGCAACAGGAAAAGCGGTGCAGGTAAATCTGGGTCATTTTTTTAACTGGGAGATGATGACGTTGCATGCAGGGATTAATCAGCCCTATACTTTTCTAACGGTTTATTTACCACAGAGTAATAAAATCATGAACCGGTTGATTTTGTATATCCGTGGCCGGTGGGGAAATCCCTTGCTGTCGAGCAATGATATGGCAAGAGCTATTATTCCCTGGCGTAAAAAACAATACCTGCTGGCATTGGGTGCAGACCAACGTCCTGTAACGCCCGACAATGCTTATTGGCTCAACTTTTTAAATAAACCAACCGGTTTTGTAAAAGGTCCTGAAAAATTTGCAAGGGGACAACAGATACCGGTTGTGATGATGACAACCACCAAAAAGAAAAGAGGACATTATCATTTTGATTATTTTCTGTTGTGTGAAGATCCCAAAGCATTACCCGATGGTGAATTGATTAGACAATACGTTCATCATCTCGAAGAAAATATTCGCCTCCAACCTGAATTGTATTTATGGAGTCACAAAAGATGGAAGCATCCATGGAAAGAGGAGTATGCAAAGTTGTGGGTGGATGATGTGGACGCTCCTTCTGACGGAATGAAGTAGTTAGTTAGGCGACTAACATTATCAAAATCACAACAGCTCCAGAATCTGCTTAATTTTTAATTTAAGAAGAGGCAAATCCTTAACAATTACCTGCCATACCAGATCTGCATCAACACCAAAATATTCATGCACCAGTATATGACGCATACCTGTGATCTGGCCCCATTCAATTTCACTGAATTTTTCTTTTGTTTCAAGTGTAACATAGTTGGCAGCTTCTCCAATAATTTCAATTTGCTTAATTGAAGCAAAACGCATCATTGAATTTGACAGAAAAGCCTGCATCTCTACATTCTTTGTATACTGTTCAATTTCTGATATTGCTTCAAGTATATGAAGAAGACGTTGCTTATCACCCATTTTTTCTTTCATAGATCAATTGCTTTTCTTTTTCAATGAAAGGAAGAATGTATTTGGAAATGGCTTTGGAAGAAACAAGATCTACTTTACGATGAAGTTTTTTTTCAAGACCTTCTTTAATAGCAACAAACCCAAAACCAATGTGACAGGAATAATCAAGATCAACAAGAATATCAAGATCACTGGACTTATTTGCCTGATTACGGCTGTATGAACCGAAAACAAAAGCCCGTAACACAGGTTGTGTGCTAAAGTAGTCTTCTATTAATTTTATTTCCTTTTGATCGAGTTGCATAATCGAATTTACTTCTTTTTCTTTGGAGAAAGTGACTGTTATAATATACCCGTTTCATCCTTAATTTGCACTCATGCATATTCAATCCAAACTTCCCAACGTAGGCACCACCATCTTTTCGGTGATGAGTGCCTTGGCAACCGAACACAAAGCAGTGAATCTGGGTCAGGGTTTTCCTGATTATCCCATGAGCGAAGAACTCACCGCCAAAGTATATGAAGCCATGAAGCAGGGACAAAATCAATATGCGCCCATGCCCGGCTTAATGAGTCTGCGGGAATCTATTGCTGAAAAAGTACAGCATCTCTATAAGACAACAATCAATCCCGATACAGAGATCACCATTACACCCGGTGGTACTTACGCCATCTATTCTGCTTTCACAACCATCCTTCGTCCGGGTGATGAAGTAATTGTTTTTGAACCGGCCTACGACAGCTATATTCCCAATATTGAAATCAACGGAGGTAAAGCCATTCCTTTACCATTAACCTATCCTGATTATAAAATTGATTGGGAGTTGGTGCGTTCATCCATTACTGCAAAAACAAAAGCAATCTTAATTAATTCACCACATAACCCTACAGGAAGTGTGTTAGATAAAAATGATATTGAAGAACTGAAACAGATTGTTACAGACAGTAACATCTTTATCATCAGCGATGAAGTGTATGAGCATTTGATCTATGATGATCTTCCACATGAAAGCATATTGAAATACCCGGAACTGTTTGAACGTAGTTTTGTTTGTTTCTCTTTTGGTAAAACCTATCACTGTACAGGATGGAAACTGGGCTATTGTATTGCACCTGCAGCGATGATGAAGGAATACAGAAAAGTACACCAGTTTAATGCCTTTTGTTGTTTTACACCGGCACAGGCAGCGCTGGCCGATTACATGAAAAACAAAGAGGTGTATTTATCTCTGCCACGTTTTATGCAACAGAAACGGGATTACTTTATTGAGCTGATGAAAAATACAAAATTTGATTTGCTCACTACTCACGGCAGTTATTTTATTTGTGCCAGCTATGGCCGCATCAGCGATGAGAGCGATAAAGACTTAGCCATCCGATTAACAAAAGAAGCAGGTGTTGCTACTATTCCGGTTTCAGCATTTTATCATAATCAGAAAGACGATAAAGTGTTGCGGTTCTGTTTCAGCAAACAAAACAGAACCCTTCAGCAGGCGGTGGAGAAGTTGATGAAGATTTAAATGTCATCCCTAGGTACGAGGGATCTGCATGGATATGTACTAATGATGCATAGATTTTTTTCTCTGTTGGGATGAAACAGGATCAATACTTTCTTTTCTTACTCTTTATATACTTGCTATAAATAATTTCGCTCATGGTTTTATGATGCACTTTGCTTTCGAGCCAGGAGATAATATCGAGATAGGCAAATGATCTGGTTTCAAACCGGTTTTTCTCCAGGTGTTTGATCTGTTCCAGAAATTTCTTTAATGCTTCACGGATCTGCTCAGGCGATTTATAGCTGTTCTTTAAAAAACGAAACATCGCTTCTTCCACTACTGTAAGATTTTTCATCTTCGCCATAAAACGATGCACCGATTTTGCCAGTGAATCAAGAATCTCGTAGTTGCCTAATTCGTAATGACAGATCATATGCATCAACCGTGCATAACATTGCAGATCTATACGCAGGTTCATAGGACCATTGATGATACGTTGCAGATAGTCCAGCGCTTTTTCATAATCACCACTTCCAAAATAAAGCGTGGCAATTTTATAATTGAACACCAGAATGCGGTGCTGATCTACAAATAGTGCATATTCATTTAAACGTTCTTCAATTTCTTCAACCAGTTTCAACCCTTCTTTAAAGGTTCCTTTCATTAAATGTCCGTTGATTCTGGCACTGTTAATATAAATAGAAGTATGCGTTCGGAAGTTGTCGTGCATATTTGCTTCATGCGTTTTTGAATAGTCTTCAAACTGTTTTAACGCCAGATCAAACTTTTGAAAATTACGCAAATCAAAATGTGCATTGAGCAAGGTGTGCATACCCTTAATGTAATGACCCGTTTCAACTGTTTTCAGAAACGGATGCTCCTCATACAAATCAACCCACTTTTGTGCATATCGGTAGTACATTAAAAAATCCTGACGGATAAATGCAAACCAGCAATAGCTTTGATAGAGATACAGCTGCTCATAAAAACCACTGACTCTTGTAAGATCTTTGGGCAGATAATCTTTAAAAAATACTTTGATGTCTTTTTCATCTTCTTCATTTCTTGCATGACCATTGATTACATACCAACGGTATAATAGCAACGCAAGATTCGATAAGCGTGTTACACGATCAATATGACTGCTGATCTCCAGCCCCTCTTCCGCCATTTTCTCCGTCTTATCGGTAGTGCTTCGTGTAATGTGCAGGATTTCAATTTTCTTTTCAAGCGAAATCAACTGCACCAATGTATTCATCTTTTGATTGGCACGGGCAACTTCTTTGGCCCGTTCAATAATGCGCAGACTTTGTTGTTTCAGCCCCTTGTTGTATAACAAACGGGCATTGTCTAAATGTTCGCTAAGCTGCAGATCAACATTCTCACCTGTTTTAAGCAGGCGCAGACTGGCAAGCAGTTCACGGTATAAGTGAGTTTTTAAATTGGCAAGTTTTGTTTTGCTGTTATCTGTTAATTTTTTGAGTAGCACCTGCTCGTCGTATTCGTGCATTTTATCCAGTGCATCAAACAGCTGAATGATTTTAAGGTCTTCTTTTGAAGAGCTTCTTTTGATGTAGAGTTTAAAATGCCGCTTCTCTGCTTTCTCCAGAGAGTGAACCAGTTGAAAAAGTGTATCTGAAAATCGGTTGGCCATAATATTTATTTTTCATGAAAGCCTTTGTCAGAAAGCATTTAACTGTTTTTGCATGACTTTGACATCATGAAAACAAGCGCTTTTTGATTTGATGCAGAAATACCCTGTGACTACTTTTGCATCATCAATAAGGCCAGAAAAAAATATATGGCAAGCAATCGTTGAACAAGCATCATTAACGGCCTTGGTGAACATACAGCAGGAAGCTGTAACAAAAACAAACAGAACTCTTTTTTATATGGCAAGCAATCGTTAACGGTCGGCTGTTTCTACAGTTGACCTTTTTCTTTTTGTAGAAGAAGCGCTAAGATAATCCAAAATTCCATTCAACGATCGTTCCTTCCATTTGTGTTTTTATTCATCCGGCACAAGCAATCTTTATTAAATTCGGTATAAAATAAGCTTATGACCAGACTGCTTGCTTTTCTGCTTTTCATTTGTCTGTATTCCGGTTCAACTGCACAATCCCTTTCATTACGCCGGCAATCACAAATCATAGATGAAATACTTGCAGAACGCTTTAACCTGTTACTTCCTTCTCTGATGGAACGCAACGGCATTGATCTGTGGGTAGTTGTTTCAAGAGAGTACAACGAAGATCCGGTGATACGCACCATGTTACCTTCTACCTGGATCTCGGCACGCCGCAGAACCATTCTTGTGTTTTATAACAACCCGGAGAAAAAAGTGTTTGAGAAACTGGCCATTGCCCGTTACAATGTAGGCGACAACATCAAAGCCGAATGGGACATGCAGAAGTTTCCTGATCAGTGGGATGCATTGATGAACATCATCACAATAAGAAACCCAAAGAAGATCGGCATTAATACATCTGCACATTTTGGACATGCAGACGGGCTGGATGTAACAGATTATAATGAAATGATGCGGAAAATGCCGGCTGCTTTCAAAACCAAAGTAGTGAGTGCAGAAAACCTTGCGGTGAATTGGTTAGAAACAAGAACAGAACGTGAGATGCAGATTTATCCGCAACTGATATATGAAACAAGAAAAATTATAGAAGAAGGTTTTTCTGAAAAAGTTATTACGCCCGGTGTAACAACAACAGATGATGTGGTGTGGTGGTTTCGTGAAAAGATCAGCAGCATGGGATACAGTACATGGTTTCATCCATCGGTATCTGTACAACGCAACGATCCCCAGAGCTTTGAACATCTCCGGAGTTTTTCCAACAGACCAAAAGACGATGTGATTCAACCCGGTGATCTCTTACATGTAGATATTGGAATTACTTATCTGCGGTTGAATACTGATGTACAGGAGCATGCGTATGTATTAAAGCCCGGTGAAACAGAAGTGCCCAAAAGCATTCGTGATGCATTTGCAAAAGCAAATCGCTTGCAGGATATTCTTACATCACAATTCAAAAAAGATAAAACAGGAAACCAGATTCTTGCAGATGCGCTGGCACAGGCAAAGAAAGAAAATATTGCAGCAACCATCTATACACATCCGTTGGGCTTTCACGGTCATGCAGCCGGTCCAACTATTGGTTTGTGGGATCAGCAGGGAGGTGTACCCGGTTCAGGCGATTTTCCCATGAACTACAGAACAGCTTACAGTATTGAGTTAAACGCAGCAACAGAAATTCCCGAGTGGAAAAAAAGTATTCGCATTATGCTGGAGCAGGATGGATATTTTGATGAGAATGGTTTCCGATATATCGGTGGCAGACAAAAAGAAATTTATCTGGTGCCGAGAGCAAATAAGAATGTGGGCAATTGATTTTTTTCAACACAGAGGGCACAAAGGAAAAGAGCTGCACAGAGTTCTCGTTGTATCTCTGTAACTCATGAACTCTGTGTTGAATAACGTAGTCAACTATAGATGATTGCTCAGTCCCATCCGCTAACAACCGTTCTTAAGCCTTTACAAAAATTTTATGACCATCATTTAATTATATCAATTACATTTGTTTCTTCAATTTATCAACAATTGACAAACACAAATACATATCACACAATTGAAGTAAGTGCCAACAACAGCACTGTGCACTTCTATGTATTTTCTCCACGACCTCGACGCATCGTCTGATAGGACGAGCCCTTCACCACGGCCCCTGTCAGTGAACAACCCCCCGGTAATCATCTATAGGATTGGTCATCCCGTTTTAGATAAGCATTTACAAACATGGACAATCAGGAAATAATTATACGTGTAGCCCATAGTGGCGATACGCACTATGCTGAAACTATTACCAACGAAATGGAAGAGAGTGCCAAAGCAAGAGGCACCGGTATTGCCAAACGCAGCCCCGAATATGTGGCCAATAAAATGAATGAAGGCAAAGCGGTGATTGCTCTTACAAAAGACGGCACATGGGTTGGTTTTTGTTACATTGAAACATGGAGCCACGGTGCGTTTGTAGCCAACAGCGGATTGATTGTGTCACCTGCTTTCCGGAAAAGCGGCGTTGCCAAACAAATCAAAGAACGGATCTTCAAATTATCAAGACAATTATTTCCTGAAGCAAAAATTTTTGGCTTAACAACCGGCTTGGCGGTTATGAAAATTAATTCTGATCTCGGTTACGAACCTGTTACCTACAGTGAGTTAACACAGGATGAAGAATTCTGGAGTGGTTGCAGGAGCTGTGTGAACTTTGATATTCTCATGAGCAAAGAGCGCAAGAACTGTATGTGTACCGCTATGCTTTACGATCCCAAAGATCATTACGAGCCGGAAGAAACAAAACAATACTTCGAAGAAAATAAAAAAGGCTTTGAACGTTTGTTGCGTTTCAAAGAATGGAAATTATTAAAACCATTCCTAAGGCCCCCAACCCCTAAAGGGGAGCAAGGCAGCGACCCTTCAAAAACGAAGAAGTTTTTAAGTTATTTTTTCAATTTATAATGTTGCCGGCAGAAGTATTACTGATAAACTTTTGTTGCGTCGCACACTTGTACATTCAATCATTCTATTCAACAAGAAAAATTCAGTACTAAATGATTCTTACAAATAATCAAACTGTTACTACCACTCCGCCAGCTGGCGGAGATGGGGGCAAAATTGTAGTTCTCGGCTTTAGTGGCGGATTGGATACTACATACTGCGCCAAATATCTCAGCGATGAAAAAGGGTATGAAATTCATTCGGTGATTGTCAATACCGGAGGTTTCAGTGAAGAAGAATTAAAAAAGATCGAAGCACATGCTTACAAGCTGGGTGTAACATCGCATACAACGGTTGATGCAGTAAAAGGATATTACGAACGCATCATTAAGTTTCTGGTATTTGGAAACTGCTTAAAAAATAACACCTACCCGTTAAGTGTAAGTGCTGAGCGTTTAAGCCAGGCATTGCATATTGCAGAACATGCAAAGAAATTAAATGCCGATGCGGTTGCACATGGCAGCACAGGTGCCGGTAACGATCAGGTGCGTTTTGATATGATCTTCCATATCATGATTCCCGGTGTTGAAATCATCACTCCCATCCGTGATATGAAGCTGAGTCGTGAAGATGAAATTGCTTATTTGAAAAGCAAGGGCGTAGAAATGAATTTTGAAAAAGCAGCCTACTCCATTAATAAAGGACTGTGGGGAACAAGCATTGGCGGTAAAGAAACACTCAACAGCAAAGGCATGTTGCCGGAAGAAGCATGGCCTACACAGGTAACAGAACAAGGAATTGGAAATTTGGAATTAGGCTTTATAAAAGGCGAGCTCAAAAAAGTGAACGGAAAAGAATTCAGTCACCCGACAGAAGCAATTCAGGAGGTTCAAAAGATTGCCGGCCCCTATGGTATTGGTAGAGATATTCATGTGGGCGATACCATCATCGGTATTAAAGGCCGTGTAGGTTTTGAAGCAGCAGCACCGATGCTGATCCTGAAAGCACATCATGCATTAGAAAAACATGTGCTCACCAAATGGCAATTGCAATGGAAAGATACATTGGCACAATTCTATGGTAACTGGATGCACGAAGGACAAATTCTTGATCCTGTTATGCGTGATGTGGAAGCTTACTTCATCAGCAGCCAACAAAATGTAACCGGCGATGTATTTGTACAATTGATGCCTTACCGTTTCCAGGTAATTGGTATTGAAAGTAAGTACGATTTGATGAGTGCAAAGTTTGGTAAGTACGGCGAAATGAACACCGGCTTTACAGGTGATGATGTGAGAGGCTTCTCAAAAATATTCGGCAATCAAACTTCTATCTGGACTTCGGTAAATGCCTCCCCAAGCCCCTCCGAAGGAGGGGTTTAGCAACCGCACAGCCCTAACTAATTTGAACAGTAAAAAAGAATTTATCATGTCAGAAGTTAATCAGGATAATTTTAAAAGTGAGGTAGGTGCGCAGACAGTCCCACCAAAGAGGGATCAGAAGATTGCTGTTGGCATCATTGGCGGCGCAGGTTATACAGGTGGTGAGCTCATTCGCTTATTGGTAAATCATCCGAATGTTGAAATTGAATTTGTACATAGCAGAAGCAATGCAGGAAAATACTTGTATGAAGTTCATCAGGATTTGATTGGCGAAACAAGTTTAAAATTTTCGGAGGCTCAAGTCTCACCCTCGGGGGGAGATTTAGAGGGGGCCGTTCTTTTCTTATGCCTTGGTCATGGTGAATCAAAAAAGTTCTTAGCAGAAAATACAATTGATGAAAAGGTAAAAGTGATTGACTTAGCTAACGATTTTCGTTTGTCAAATAGTTCAACCATTGGCAACCGCAAATTTGTTTACGGTTTACCGGAGTTGAACAAAGAACAAATCAAAACCGCAAACAATATTGCCAACCCTGGTTGCTTCGCTACAACCTTGCAACTTGGTTTGTTGCCGTTGGCAAAAGCAGGTTTGCTGAAAGATGTTTACACAACAGGCATTACCGGTAGTACAGGTGCCGGACAAAGTCTTGCCGCAACATCGCACTTCAGCTGGAGAGCAAATAATATTCAGGCATATAAAACATTAACGCATCAACATTTGGGTGAGATCGGCGAATCATTGTTGCAGTTACAACCCAACAGTGATATTGCTGTGAACTTTGTTCCCTGGCGTGGTGATTTCACCAGAGGTATTTTCATCAGCTCACAATTGAAATGTGAAAAGAGCCTGGATGAACTGAATAAACTGTATGAAGACTTTTATGCTGATGCTGCCTTTACACATGTTACCAAAGAAGCTGTTTTCTTAAAGCAAGTGGTGAACACTAACAAATGTCTCATCCAATTAGAAAAAGTTGGCGACATGTTAGTTGTACATTCAGCAACAGATAATTTATTAAAAGGTGCAAGCGGACAAGCGGTTCAAAATATGAACCTCTTGTTTGGATTAGATGAGAAAGCAGGATTGAATTTGAAAGCAAACTATTTTTAAAATAACCAGAGAGACACGGAGAGCACAGAGCTTTTCTCTGTGTCTCTGAGCCTCTGTGGTAAAATTTACAACATGAATTTATTCGACGTTTACCCCATCAACAACATCGCCATTTCAAAAGCGAAAGGCAGTTATGTATGGGATGATCAGGGCGAACAGTATCTGGATCTTTACGGCGGCCACGCTGTCATTAGTATTGGTCACACACATCCGCATTGGGTAAAACGAATTGAAGAGCAGTTGAACAAAATTGCTTTCTACTCCAACTCTATTAAAATTCCTTTGCAGGAAGAACTGGCAGCCAAGCTTGGTCAAGTAAGCGGCAAGGAAGATTATCAACTCTTCCTTTGTAACTCCGGTGCCGAAGCAAATGAGAATGCATTGAAGCTGGCGAGTTTTCATAATGGTCGTAAAAAAATTATTGCCTTCAACAAAGCATTTCATGGCCGTACATCACTGGCCGTTAGTGCAACTGATAATAAAAATTACATCGCACCGGTTAATGAATCCGATAATGTGATCTTTCTTCCGTTGAATGATGAAGCTGCATTAGAAGCCTGTTTCAAAAAACAAGGTGATGAAATTTCATCGGTGATTATTGAAGGGATTCAAGGTGTGGGTGGAATAAACGTTGCTGAAAATTCATTCCTCAAAAAAATCCGGTCTCTCTGTGATGAGTATGGTGCGGTTTATATTGCCGACAGTGTGCAGTGTGGTTACGGAAGAAGCGGTAAGTTTTTCAGTCATGATTTTGCAGGAGTAAATGCCGATATCTACAGCATGGCAAAAGGGATGGGGAATGGTTTCCCCATCGGCGGAATTATTATTGCACCACATATCAAGCCAAAACATTTTCAATTAGGCACAACCTTCGGCGGTAATCATTTGGCTTGTGCTGCTGCATTAGCAGTATTGGAAGTAATGGAAGAAGAAAAGTTGATGGGCAATGCGGTGATGATTGGTAAATACCTTCGTGAAGAATTAGAAAAAATAGAAGAGCTTGAAAATGTTCGTGGCCGTGGTTTAATGATTGGTTTTGATGTGCCGGAGAAATACAAAGACCTCAAGAAAAATTTACTGCTCAATCAAAAGATTTTTACCGGTGAGGCAAAACCGAATGTGATCCGTTTGTTACCTAGTCTTGGTTTAAAGAAGAGAGATGCAGAACATTTTATTGAAGCGGTGAAAGAAGAGTTGGCGGCCCCCTAAATCCCCCGAAGGGGGACTTGCCAAGCACAGCCCATGCTTGCAAATGATGTTGATTTATTTGAAAGGGGTCGAGTTGTGATGATTAAAGATTTATAGATGATGTGGTAGAACAAAAAAATAATTAAATATTTTCAGCACCGCTTCCTCTCCTTTGGAGAGGGAGAAGGAGGGTGAGGCCGATATAAATATGAAACAATTCACTTCAGTACACGACGTAGCAAATATCAACGCTCTTGTAGAAAAAGCGTTGGCGTATAAAGCAAACCCCCTTGTTGATAAATCATTGGGCGCCGGCAAACGTATGGGCTTAATTTTTCTAAACCCCAGTTTGCGTACACGTTTAAGCACACAGATTGCTGCCGAAAATCTTGGCATGCAACCAATCGTTTTCAACGTCGGCAGTGAAGGCTGGAGTTGGGAGTTTGAAGAAGAAGCTATCATGAGTGGTACAACGGTAGAGCATGTAAAAGATGCAGCTCCTATTCTCGGAAATTATTTTGATGTATTGGCCATCCGTACATTCCCTTCGTTGCAGAATAAAAAAGATGATTACAGCGAACTGTTCATGAATCAGTTCATTAAATATGCCGGTGTACCTGTGGTGAGTTTAGAAAGTTCAACGCTTCACCCGTTACAAAGTCTTACTGATATTATAACAATTAGGGAGCATCTGCTTTTAGCTCCTCCTTTGGAGGAGATTGGGAGGAGGTGTAAAATCGTTTTAACTTGGGCTCCTCACATCAAACCGTTACCACAATGTGTAAGCAACAGTTTTGCACAATGGATCAATGCCTGGGGTGAAGCTGATTTTGTAATCACCCATCCGGAAGATTATGAACTGGATGAACAATTCACCAAAGGCGCAACCATTACACACAACCAGGACGAAGCATTGAAAGATGCAGACTTTGTATATGTAAAAAACTGGAGTACGTATACTGATTATGGTCGCATTTACTGTAACGACCCGGCATGGATGTTAACAGAAGAAAAACTGAAAACAACCAATAATGCCAAAGTAATGCATTGCTTACCTGTTCGCAGAAATGTGGAGTTAAGCGATGAAGTGTTAGATAGCAGTAATAGCATTGTAACACAACAGGCGAGCAATCGTGTTTGGGCTGCACAAACTGTTTTGGCAGAAATATTAAGAAGCGGCCCCCTCTAACTCCCCCAGAGGGGGAGAATTAAAACACTCCAACTATGCAAAGAATTTTTTTTAATAGTGAGGTTACAACCTCCTCCCCTCCGGGGAGGCCGGGAGGGACCTTAATTGTTATAAAAATTGGTGGCAACATTGTAGACGATGAAGTAAAGCTTTCATCGTTCCTGCAAAGTTTCGCTGGCGTAGACACTAAAAAAATTTTAGTGCACGGTGGTGGCAAAGTAGCAACCAAGATCGGAGAAACCCTTGGCATTGAAAGTAAGTATGTGGACGGCCGACGCATTACTGATGCAGCAACCATTGATTTAGTAACGATGGTGTATGCAGGCCTCATTAATAAAAAAATAATTGCACTACTGCAGGCATTTAATTGCAATGCAATTGGGGTTACAGGAGCTGATGGAAATCTGATTCCTGCTAAAAAGCGTGATGTAGTTCAAAAAGCCTTCCCTTCCGGGGGAGCCCGCCCGGATGATTCGGTCGGACGGGGTTTGGAGGGGGCTATTGATTACGGTTTTGCAGGCGATGTACAATCAGATAAGATCAATGCACAAAGCTGGAGCAGATTGTTAGACAATGGTTTTATTCCGGTGGTAGCTCCCATTACACATGATGGTAACGGTCAATTACTCAACACCAATGCAGATACGATTGCACAGGAAGTAGCAAAAGCAATGAGCAGCTTGTATGATGTAAGCCTTATCTACTCGTTTGAAAAAGCAGGTGTACTATTGGATGTAAACGATGAAAACAGCGTAATTAAAAAACTTACTCCAATGTACTATGCGGAATTAAAAACTCCTGAGGGTACCGGGGGCGCCAGAATATTTGCTGGAATGATTCCAAAACTTGATAATGCATTTGCTGCGTTAAATAGCGGTGTAAAAAAAGTAGTCATAGGTAAAGCAGAGCATTTGAACGATTTGATCAACGGAGAAAGCGGAACATCCATTACAAACAGTTAAACAAATGATTATGGCAAATCAGAACATCAGCCAACTTTATACTGAGGCAGTTGAATTATTAAAACAGCTGATCGCTACTCCGTCGTTTTCAAAAGAAGAAAACGAAACGGCAGAAATACTCGGACTTTTTTTTGCTGAGAAAATGATTGAACATGCAAGAGTTGGCAACAATGTGTATGCAAAAAATAAGTTTTACGATCCATCAAAACAAACGATATTACTCAATTCGCATCATGATACAGTAAAACCAAATGCGAAGTACACAAAAAATCCGTTTGAAGCAATTATTGAGGGAGATAAACTGTATGGCCTCGGCAGTAACGATGCAGGTGGCTGTCTGGTAAGCCTGATCGCTACTTTTCTTTATTACTATGAAAAAGAAAATCTTTCGCACAATGTAGTTTTTGCAGCAAGTGCTGAAGAAGAGATCAGCGGTGTAAATGGAATTGAGCTGGTTCTTCCTTTTCTTGGTACAATTGATTTTGGAATAGTAGGTGAGCCAACGCAAATGGAAATGGCTGTTGCTGAACGTGGGCTGATGGTGATTGATTGTATCTCACAAGGAAAAGCCGGTCATGCTGCACGTAAAGAAGGGGAGAATGCATTGTACATTGCAGTTGATGATATTAACCGGATTCGTAATTACAAGTTTGATAAAGTAAGTCCGCTGTTGGGTGAGACCATGTTAACAGTTACTGTCATCGGAACAGAAAATCAACAACACAATGTAGTGCCGCCACAATGCAAGTTTGTTATTGATGTGCGGGTGAATGAACTCTATACGTTTGATGAAATTCTTGGAGAGTTAAAACAAAACCTCAAGAGCCAGTTCAAACCACGTACAACAAGAATGAAATCAACTTCTATATCTATGGATCATCCGTTGGTAAAAGCAGGAATAGAATTAGGTCGAGGTTACTACGGTTCACCAACCACCAGCGATAAAGCATTGATGCCTTTCCCTGCATTAAAAATGGGTCCCGGCGATAGTGCAAGAAGTCATACTGCCGATGAGTATATTTATGTGGATGAGATTAAAAACGGGATAGAACTTTACATCAAGCTGTTAAATAAAATTTTGTAATCAACTCTGTGGCCTCTGTGCCCTCTGTGTGAAAAAATAAATACAATGAAACTCTGGCAAAAAGAAAACTCTTCAACATCGCAATTGGTTGAAAGCTTTACAGTAGGGAGAGACAAAGAATTTGATTTACTCTTAGCCAAGTACGATGTACAGGGTTCCATTGCACATGTTACCATGCTGGGCGAAGTGGGATTGATGAGCAAAGAAGAAGCAAACCGGGCAGTAGCGGGACTAAAAGAAATAGCTGCAACTATTGAGCTTGGTTCTTTCATTATTGAAGAAGGTATTGAAGACGTACACTCTCAAGTTGAATTCTTACTTACACAAAAGATTGGCGATGTTGGAAAGAAAATTCACAGTGGCCGAAGCAGGAATGATCAGGTAGCTGTTGATATAAAATTATACCTGCGTGCAGAGGTCAGCAATATTAAAGAAGAAGTAAAAAATCTGTTTGAGTTGCTGATCAAAACAAGTGATGAGCATAAGAATACATTATTGCCCGGCTATACACATTTGCAGATTGCCATGCCTTCTTCTGTTGGGTTATGGTTAGGTGCTTATGCAGAAAGTTTGGTGGATGATTTAGAATTATTAGCAGCAGCTTACCATGTTGCAAATAAAAACCCTTTGGGTAGTGGTGCAGGTTATGGCTCCTCTTTTCCGCTCAACAGAAAACGTACAACAGAATTACTACAGTTCGGCACGCTCAACTGGAACAGCGTGTATGCACAAATGAGTCGTGGTAAAACAGAGAAGGTAACAGGTATTGGCATGAGTGCAGTTGCAGCTACACTCAGCAAACTGGCAATGGATTGTTGTTTGTACATGAATCAGAACTTTGGTTTCATTTCATTCCCCGATGAGTTAACAACAGGCAGCAGCATTATGCCGCACAAGAAAAATCCGGATGTGTTTGAACTCATCCGTGCAAAGTGCAACCGCATACAATCCATCCCGAACGAATTAACATTACTCATCAATAACCTTCCTTCCGGTTATCACCGTGATATGCAGTTGACCAAAGAAATTCTGTTTCCTGCAATTGAAGAACTGAAAGCCTGTTTGCAATTAATGCAACTCATGCTGAACAATATGAAGGTAAAGGAGAATATTCTTGCCGATGAAAAGTATAAGTATCTCTTTAGTGTAGAAGCAGTGAACGAACTGGTGAATAAGGGAGTACCGTTCCGTGAAGCTTATCAGCAAGTAGGCAACAGCATCAACAAAGGAGAGTTTGCATACGATCTGCAAGAGCTACAACATAGCCATGAAGGAAGTATCGGCAACCTTTGCAACGATGAAATAACAGCAGAGATGGAAAAGGTGATGGGAAAGTTCGGGGCATAAAAAAAGCCATACACCGCAACAGTTTATGGCTTTCATGCGTAAATTTCTCTCATATTATTCTGATATAAAGCTTTTTAATCTCCTGAACTCTCTTGTTTGAGGAGATTCAAACGACTCAACCAGTAGATGTACAATCTGTTTGATGGATTGCATTAAAGAAGAACTTTTACGTACGGATTGGTTCTTTTTCATACCGATTTGGATTTAAGACTGTAAATATAAACTCCGGCATCCGCCTCCGCAAGCGTATAAATAATGTTTTTGCACTTGTTAATTTTACGGCTTTTATTTTCCTGAACGGTTTAATTTTGCAGCATGATTATGCTTTTTGCCGGTTGCGGAATTTACTTTTTTTTACATAGTTACCTGGCCAACGAAGCGGTGAAACATAGGCTGGCTAAGGGTTTACAACTATCTGCAAACGGATACAGAAGAGCATATAATCTATTCAATTTAATAGCATTAGTGCTTTTAGTACTGCTTTTGTATTATACAGACTCCCCGCTTCTTTATCCCAAAAGCGATACGACAACAATTACCGGGGGCTTAACAGCTTTGGCAGGTGCTGTGATCATGTTTTTTGCAGTGAGAAATTATGATCTGCCTTCTTTTTTTGGCTTTCGGTCCGAAACAAGAATGCCGCTGCAGATAAAAGGACTCAATAAATACATGCGTCATCCGCTATACAGCGGCACCATTGTGCTGGTGCTCGGCTTTTGTATTGCATTACCTTATATAAAAGACTGGCTTTTTCTTGTATTGATGATCATTTACATTTTTATCGGGATGCAGTATGAAGAACGGAAACTGGTCATGTGGTTTGGTGATGATTATAAAAATTATCAGAAAAAAGTAAAACGACTCATCCCCGGCATTATATAAAATCATCAGTATTAAAAAGGGAATCAGAAAAACCTCACCCGAATTCCGGATGGTATCATATCGGTTTTAAATAGCATGAACGATAAGCCGGTATAAACTTTCATTTGTTTTCTTATATTGCAGTACAATTCTTTATCCATGAAACAAAAACTACTGCTTCTTTGCAAGAGTATTTTACTTGCATCATTCTTATCTGCACAGGTTAAAAATCCGCTTACATCCATCAGACCTCAACTTGAAAAAGTAATTGGTGCCTATCCGGGAGAATTCTCTTCTATTAAAGGTGAACAAAGCCAGGGCGAACCAAACACGATTGAATATGCATCAACCATAGAAATAAAAGGTTCGGTTGAAAGTAAGGTGATTGGCTATCCATCCAAAACAAAAATTCACTGGTTGTGGGAAGCCAAGCTCCTGGTTACTGAAGATATGGAGCTGCTGAAAAAACAATACAAAGTTTATTATAATGATATTGCCGGCAAATCACTGTTGAGTAAAGGAAACATCAACAGTTTACATGCAACAACAGCATATAATGCACCAACAGAAGAGCTGCGTTTATGGACTAATCAGTTCCGTATTAATGATGTTACAGGCGAATACAGTAAACTGGTAGTGGAACTGGTTGCTGAATATGATAAGTTTGAATGGGTTGTTTATCTCCGTGTATATGAAAAAGAAAAAGACGAAGAAATGAAGCCCACTAAAGAGACCAATGACAGATACAGATTTGGAAATGAAAAAAAATAATGGAAAAGCCCCGACACTTCGGGGCTTTTTTATGGAGATTTTTATGCTGTTTTAATAACGGTAAGGTTGGTCTTTGCAGAACTGAAGCGGTTCATCAACCACATCAAACTAAAGCTGGGAATAAAATCGAGCCCCGGCAACAGCTCTTCTGCAAAATTGAAAACAGAACCAAAAGCACCTTTCCAGCCGCCAAATGTTTTATAGAAAACAAAAGCTGATACAGGCGCCCAAATGATATCTCCAAACTCACCCAGTACCGGCAGCGCATAAGTGGCATAACCCACAGCATCCATCAAAATGCAAAACCAAAGCGATGTTTGTTGTTTGTTCATGTTGTTGTTGTTTATAACAGTGTTTCAGATTGCAAATGAAATACCAACGTTGCATGTGTGACGGAATGGCGTCTGTTAAATTTTCAAACCACAAAATCCTTAGCTTTAAGCATTAAAAATTAAAACCATGCTTCGATCTGTTTTACTTCTTTTGTTTGTTCTTGGTTCAACCATATTAACTGCACAGCAAAATTATTTTTATCCCAACAGCGGAAATTTCAATCAGCAGATTCCTACACCCGAACAGTTTCTGGGTTATGCCATAGGCACACAGCATACCCGCCACGATAAACTGGTGGAGTACTTCCGTGAGCTGGATCGCATGAGTGATCGTGTAACCATGCAGGTGATTGGGAAAACATTTGAACAACGTCAACAGATTACTGCTGTGTTTACATCGCCTCAAAATCATGCAAGAATTGAAGAGATCCGTAAAGCACATCTTGCAGGACAACAAACAGGTAATACAGAAAACGTTCCGCTGGTGATTCATCTTGGATATAATGTGCATGGCAACGAACCCAGCAGCAGCGAAGCCGCTATGCTTACTGCTTATTATATTACGGCATCGCAAAGCGATGAAGCAGACAAGTGGTTAAATGAAATGGTCATCTTAATGGACCCGGTAATTAATCCTGATGGTCGTGACCGGCATAGTCATTGGGCCAATATGCACAAAGCCGAACCGCCTGTTGCAGATCCGCTCGACAGAGAACACACTGAAATTTGGCCGGGAGGACGATTCAATCATTATTGGTTTGATTTGAACCGTGACTGGTTTCTTGGTACGTTTCCTGAAACAAGAAACCGCATTAAATTTTTTCATCAATGGCGACCTTATGTACAAACTGATCATCATGAAATGGGAAGCTCTTCTACTTTTTATTTTGATCCCGGTATGGATGGAAGCAATAACCCCACGGTACCGGATTATTTATACAAAACACTCTATCCAAAATTTGGTGAATATTTTTCTGCAGCTGCAAACAAGATCGGCTCCATGTATTTTACCAAAGAGGCATTTGATAAACTCTATCCCGGTTACGGCAGCAGCTACATTAATTTTTATGGCGGTGCCGGATTTTTATTTGAACAGGGAAGTAGCCGTGGTCATGTACAGGAAACAACAACCATTCCCGTTACGTTTGCATTTACCATCCGCAACCAGTTTACAGCATCGCTCACAACTATCCGTGCATCTTTGGCAGAAAAAACTGCTCTGCTCAACCTGCGTAAAGAATTTTATCGTGTAAGTAATCAACAGGCCAAAGCATCGCCCATTAAAGCCTATGTGTTTGGTGATGCACAGGATGAAACAAAAACAAGAGCTTTTCTTGATATGCTGTTGTTACATGAAATTGAAGTGTATGGTTTGAATGGAAACATGAATGTTGATAATAAAAAGTTCGATGCGTCATCATCTTATATCGTTCCAACCGATCAGCCAAATTATGTGATGGTGCGTACCGTGTTTGAAAAACAAATAAAATATACCGACAGCACTTTTTATGATGCATCTACCTGGAGTTTGCCTTATGCATACAATATACCGTTTGCAGAAGTAAAGGCCGCTGTTACAAAAGGCAGCCGCATTAATCAAACTCCGCAACGAAATGTACCTCCTGTTGTAAAAAGCAATTATGTATATGTGTTTGAAGTAAAAGATTACAATGCACACAAGGCCATTTTTCAATTACAACAGGGAGGTGCATTGGTGCAAACAGCTTTTCGTCCGTTTACAGCAACCGTGAATGGTGCAGCAAAAGAGTTTGGATACGGAACCATTTCTATTCCGGTGAATCTTCAACGCATCAGTGCTGATTCATTATACACGCTGGTGAGCAATACAAGTAAGCATGCACAGCTAACAGTGTATTCTTTAAGTACAGGATATAATACAAAGGGAATTGATTTGGGAAGTAATTATATCCGCACGGTAAAAAAACCTGAAGTGATGCTGTTAATCGGTACAGGTGTTGCTGCACCCGAAGCAGGTGAGATCTGGCATTTACTGGATCAGCGTTTGCAAATGCCCATTACCAAAATGGACATCCTCAATTTTGGCCGTGCATCCATTGAGCGTTACAATACCATTGTAATGGTGAGTGGAAATTATGCCTTGCTCGATAAAACCGCAACCGATAAATTGAAAGCATGGGTGCAGGGCGGGGGCACACTCATCACCATTAAATCAGGAAGCGAATGGGCTATCCGTAACGGCTTCACCAGAGAAAAATTATTTGCAGACAGCAGCAAGCAACAGCAGCAGCGTTATAATTTTGATGAAGCACCGCAGCGTGAAGGTGCCAAATCATTAGGCGGCTCTATTTTTTATGTTGATCTGGATACAACACATCCCATTGGTTTTGGATTTACAAACCGCAGCTTGCCGGTGTACAGAAACGGATTAACGGTGTTACAACCTTCAGTCAATTCATACTCAACTGTTGCATTGTACGGAAACAATCCGTTGATTGGTGGTTATCTGCATCCTACTTCTTTAAAGAAAGTAAAAAACAGCGCAGCGATTCTTGTTGGCGCAGAAGGTAGCGGAAGAGTGATTCTGTTCAGCGATAATCCCAACTTCAGAGGAACATGGTATGGTACCAACAAATTATTTTTAAATGCCTTGTTCTTTGGCGGCCTGATCAATGTACCGCAAATGGTAAGCGAATAAATAAAATCAATTAAAAGTTTAAAGACATCAACAATCAGTTGATGTCTTTTTGCATACATAAGCTTATTTCTACGCCAATGTATTGTCCGTAATTAGGTATACGGGCGTAACCACATTTTTCATAAAGCCTGATGGCTTCGGGTTGTTTGATGGCTGTTTCAAGAATACAGGATTTGAAACCTTCATCTTTCGCCCACAGTTCGAGGGACCTTAGTATTTCAGCAGCAATGCCTTTGCCACGCTGTTCCGGTTTTACATACATGCGTTTGATTTCTGCAACTCCCAATTCATATTCTTTAAATGCGCCGCAGCCAATTGGCTGTGTATGTTCATATGCAACAATCACATGATGAATATGATCCAGCTTGTTGAATTGCGAAAAGAATGATTGCTGTTCTCCATAACGTGCCTGCAGATCGGCATCGAGTGCAACAACCAGTGAACGGAAATCGCTGCTGTCGGAATTTGTTTTGATAAGCGTGATCATGTTGTACTTAACGTTTAATTGTTGTTGTTCTCCTGACCAACAACGGCGTAGGTGATTATGAATACAAGATAAAATCTTTATGCATCATTCCTGTACATCCAGCAAACGACGGTGATAATTAATTTGTCCCAGGTGATAACTTAAATGTGCAACAAGATGAACAAGGAAAAATTCGATGGATGTTTTTTCAGCAAACACCAGCTTCGGATATTCTTCTTCCAGTTGATGTAACGGAAGCTTGCGTAATGTTTCAATAACAATGGATTTTGTTTCAGCAATCATGGCAAGTAATTCTGTTTTTGGTACATCCTTCAACGAGAATTCAAGATCACGGTTGCGTAGATAAGCAAAACCACCAAGCTCTGCACCAATAAAGGTTTTGAGATTACCCACCAGATGCAGACAAAGATTGCCTGCAGAATTAGCAATGGCTTGTTCTGTGATCCAAAGTTTTTCTTCGCTTTTGTATTGTTCTATTTCGGCAGAGAGTTTTGTAAGATCTCTCTCAAAAATAGCGGCAAGTGTTTGTGTAAGCATACATGTTTTTTACAAATCAAAGTAACGAAGGTTCCTGCAGGTATGCACAAATAAGATTTATATAAAGGGTTCTGTAAAAAGGGTGTGATAAAAAAATCCCCTCGTTAACGGAGGGGATTTTTTTTATGAATATTTAGTTTTAATTGTTTGGACGTTTATAACGAACAGGAGGTGCCGGTTCTTTTTTCAACTCCACTCCTTCTGTCTTCAACAACTTCAATGCTTCCTGCACAGCCCGTTCAAGTTGCGGATCTCTTCCCTCGATCAAAGCTTTGGGATCATACATCACTTCAATATCGGGAGCAATACCTTCTCCTTCAATGGCCCATTTACCATCGGTATCAAAGAAACCGCCACGTGGTGCCACCATTCTTCCACCATCAATAAATGGAGGTGTATCCCA
Organism: Chitinophagaceae bacterium; assembly: GCA_022841365.1. Classification (GTDB taxonomy): domain Bacteria; phylum Bacteroidota; class Bacteroidia; order Chitinophagales; family Chitinophagaceae; genus Lacibacter. The sequence goes on from JALHRP010000001.1 coordinate 26,944, forward strand.
TGTGCCTACTAAGCCACCCCATGTACGTGTGCCTACTAACGGACCGAGTTTGCTTTTACGGAACATATAAGGCAACAGATCACCACCCGATCCTGCATTTTCATTAATGATCATCACCTTTGGCCCAAAGATACCTGCCATAGGTGTGGTAGAAACTTTATGACCTTCAACCCGGTTGTTGAAATAGCCTTGCAGTTTTCTTCCCATGATATCAATCATATAATCGGCTGCTGATCCACCACCGTTATTGCGTTCATCAATTACCGCTCCCTGTTTATCCTGCTGTGCAAAATAATAACGGTTGAAAGAAGTGTAACCGGGATTACCTGTGTTAGGTACATACACATACGCAAGCTTTCCACCAGATAATTCATTTACTTTTCTTCTGTTATCTTCTACCCATGCTCTTGAACGTAAGCCTGCTTCATTCGCAACAGGTACCACAGTAATTGATCTTGCACCTTCTAATGATGGTTTGTTGTTGACACGAATTTTTATTTGCCGGTTGGCTGTGCCTTCAAACAAACTATACAAATTCATATCAGCAGTTAATGGCCGGCCATCTACTTCAACCAAATACTCACCTTCTTTTACATTCATACCCGGACCGCTTAACGGCGAACGCAACTCCGGATTCCAGTTTTCGCCGGTAAATATTTTGGTGATTTTAAAGAAACCATTATCTGCTTTATAATTTGCACCGAGCAATCCAACAGGAATGTTTGGCACTTGTGGAAAATCGCCACCTGATGTGTACGAGTGACCAACTGCAATTTCACCACCAAGAATATCAATAATGTAATTCAAATCAGAACGATGCTTTACATGTTTCAGCCATGGTTGATACCAATCATACACTTTGTCCCATGGTGCACCATGTGTATTGTTCACATACAAAAAGTCACGTTGATAGCGCCAGCCTTCTTTAAAAATCTGTTCCGCTTCTTTTGAAGGATCAACATAAACACGCATGCCATCTGTTTGCAAGCGGCCATCACCCGGTCTTGGTGCAGCTGCAACTGTATTTACAATAAACCAGGATGCGCCACTGCTGTACAATAAATTTTTTCTGTCGAAGCTGGATGATGCAGAAGAAACAGCTCTCATAAATTCAATTGCTTTTCTGTCTTTGATACTGTAACGATGCAATACCAAACCGTTTTCATTAGGAATGGCTTCTGTAATAAATACATGACCGTCGGGCCCCGCAACCAACTCCTGATAATCACGTACAGGCATGTTCACAGCAATAATGCGTTGATCAATCCCGTCAAAATCAATTTTCACTTGTACACCTGCAGGTTTAACAACAACGGGTTTCACCGTATCTCCGGTATTTTTTGTTGTGAGTACAGGCTTTTCTTCTGCTTGTTTTGTTGGCTCCTCATCACTTTTCGGTTGAAACGGATTGACTGTTTCTTTTGAAAGAACAGCCATATACAAAGCACGGGTTACAGGATAATTGTAACTGCTCATATCTAACCAGCCGCTGCTTAATGCGTAATCGGTGCTGGCAAGAAAGTATAAATATTTTCCGCTTTCATCCCACTGCGGACTGATGGCATCACTTAACCCATCGGTGATAGCGGTGCTTTTGTTATCATCCACATTATACACTTTTACTGCTTTGAACTGATTCTCCATAATCTGCACATAAGCAATCCATTTACTGTCGGGACTCCAAACAGGACGTAATGTTCTGTTAGGGTGAGCAAGTCTGTCGGTTGCAACTAAAGTTGTTTTACCACTTGCAAGATCAAGGTTCCAGAGGTTGTAATCGGTATCAGTAAAGGCAATGTATTTTCCATCGGGACTCCATGCGGGATAGTAATAGAATTTTTTATTGGGGATGGGATAGGCTTTGGGTGTTCCCAATCCATCCTGATTGGCAACCATCAATTGGTATTCTCCACTTGCATCAGAAAACCAGGCGATCTTTTGTCCATCAGCCGACCAGGCGGGATAACGGTCAGCAGCAGACGTAGTGCGTGAAATATTTCTCCAGTCGCCATTTTCTTTTGGTACAGAAAAAATTTCACCACGATGTTCAAACAAAGCCCGTTTGCCCGTTGGTGAAAGACTTGCATTGGTCAATTGAGCACCAGAAATATTATTCCATCTTGCACGGCCCCAGTTGAGATCGCCAATGGCATTGATGGTTAACGGTTTTGTTTTACCTGTTGCAAGATCATAACTGTGGAGGCGTGCACCTTGCTCATAAATCAAAACGCCGTTGTTGGCTGCTAAATTTTTTACATCATAATCTTTATGAAAGGTGAGCTGCTTCTGCGTTTTTGTTTTTGGATTGTACATCCATACATTGTTTGCATAATCCTGTTCACTGAGAAAATATAAAATGCCATTGTCCCATGCAGGTGCAGTGTGTCGTTCTTTATCGCCCTGGATGGTTTTTGTTGTTTCATGTGTTTTCATGTTGAAGATCCAGATAGGCTGTGCCTGTCCGCCACGATAATTTCTCCATTCGGGATCCCAGAAGCGATATGGTTGATAAGCCATCATGCTGCCGTCATCACTCATACTGCCAACAAAACCAAACGGGATAATCATTGGTTCAGGAGTACCGCCTGATGTTGATACAGTATAAAATTTTGTATTGGCGGTGGGATAACCCATCCTGTCGGAAGTGAAAATAATTTTATTATCGTTTGTCCAGCCCTGCACCAGGTCAGGTGTTGGGTGCCAGGTAAGACGTTTTGGGGCACCACCATCAATGGAAACCAGGTACACATCGGTGTTGCCATCGTATTGTCCGGTGAAAGCAACCCATTTTCCATCGGCACTGATGCGTGGATTATTTTCGGCACCAACAGCAGTTGTTAACCGTCGTGCATCGCCACCTTCACGGGATACCACCCACAGATCATCGCCATGCACAAATACAATGTGCTGTTTACTTACCGATGGCTGGCGTAATAATAAAGTGCCTTGTGCCGTAGCTGCAAGTGAAATGATTGTTGTGCACAGAAGAAACAGTAAACGAAACTGCGGTTGAATTTTTCTCATACAAAATAGTTTGGATGTTCAAGTTAATGTTTCTGAAAGAAGCTGAAAAGGAAATTCTTTAAGCGGTTGGCAGTGATGCTAACTATAAATAAAACTCATTGGTAGCGAAACCAATTTTTCCAAAGTTGTAAGAGACAGATTGCAGCATTCCAGTAATTCAAAACTTTGACAGAGGTTATTACATCACAGGAAATGAAGCGTGGCTGATAAATGCCCAAAAACTCCGGTTGCTGCAGGCCGGACTTACAATTTTCTTATGAAGATCAGTAACGATTATTTTTTTAACTCTGCTGCATGTTTCGCACCCGCCTCTCTTAAAATTTTATAATAATATTCAAGTTTAGAGACAATGTTGAAGCCTTTGTTTTTTTCAATTTCGTTTTTTACATAATCTAAAACGGTTTCCTTATCCACATCATCAATAAAATTCAGATTTACTTTCCACCAAATGGCATCTTCAATAAATTCATTGAATTTGGTAGACACGGCAAATTTCAAAACATTGCCTCCACTTGGATAGAATTGAATACTATGGCAATTCAATTTCTTTTGAGCAAAAGCAGCATCCCACATCTTACGTATCTTTTCACCAATAATTTCTTCGCTGTCTTTCTCCACATCCACACAGGCAGCATCCAGCATTTTACGCTGATACATGTAATAATAGTCACCTTTTGGTTTCGGATCCTTCGTTCGATTGTTTATTGATATGCAAATGTTATCAAGCTTTTTTAGATTGGGACAAGGGTTACTTACAGCTTCAGTTGAAACGAAATGTTTATCTTCTGTTCCATTGATAAATTTTTTAACTGATTCCAGACTGCCATCCTCAAAATAGGTACGCCAGATACCATCTTTCTTTCCCTTAACATACGATCCTTTAAAATCAATTTTTCCGTTTTTTTGATAATAGGTCCATTCACCTTCTTCTTTACCGTTGATATACATACCCGATTTCCATATTGTTCCATCGAAATAGTATGATTTCCATACACCGTCAAATTGATTATTCAGATATGCACCCAGTGTTTCTATTTTTCCATTGGAATGATATCTCACATACTTTCCGTTTGCTTTTCCATCTTTATAAGTAAATAGTTGCAGAAGGGTTGAACCACTGTACTCTTTATATTCCCCCTCAATTTTCCCATTTACTGTAAAATAGATGGTGCTTGAAGAAACCCTGTTATTGATATAATCTTTAATCGTAACCTGCTCTTTATTACCTCCTAATTTAGTGTACTCGGTAGTTTGAACTAAATCACCAAAATCACTGTATTTTTTTTCAATTCTTGTTTGGCTTTTTACAGAATTTGTCAGCGAAAGAATCAATAAAAGGAGAACTGTTTTTACAGCGGAAGTTTTCATGATTGTTATTTCTTGTTTTGATTGTTTGATCATGTTCATCAACTCTGTTTTATAGTTGATGTATGTGCGAACAGGAATGCAAGCCCGGCAATAAACTGTTGCAGCTTATTTTTTGGCGATATGCAAATGCTGTTACAACATGTGGCGTGCTGATCTGTATCCGTTGATAAAGTTCTAAAGACATTGTTGTAGTAAAATTAAAAGGCCAATTGTAGTGTTAGTTGAAATCTCTTACTTATACATATTTACATTTAAATATATTAATTGTATTTGATATTTTTCCTGTCTTATTTAAAACCAACAAGCTAAAATTTTATGAAAAATCTTTTCGTACTAATTGTATTTTTTATTTCAGTTTCACTTTTACATGCACAGGTAGGTATTGGTACCACTACACCGGGAACAACACTTGATGTGAACGGCGGATTTACCATCAGAGAAACCAATATTACAGTTACATCAAACAATGCTTCAATACCTGCAAACGTATCACTGGTGCGTTTAACAGGTACAGCAACAGGTACAATTTCTATTACAGCACCTGCAGCACCAAACCCCGGACAACGATTAATTATTTACAACAATACTGTTGGCGGATTTACCGGAGTATTAAACGGATTTAATATTCCGGCTCTTCAAAGCTGTGAGTTTGTTTACAGTAACAGTAACTGGCAAAGTATACTGCCAATCGGCAGCTCTATTATACCATACGCAAGTGCTGCACCATCAACCGTTACTACTCTTATTTCAGGTGCTGCCGGTACTGCAGCGTTAATTGGTTTTGGAAATTCTGTTTCTGGTATTAGTGTTACAGGAACTACACTTGATTTAACAGGAGGTTCCGGTTTAAACCTGAATTATGGATTTAGTATGCCCAGAGCTGCAACAGTTAAATCTATCACAGTGGTTTTTTCTAACATTGCAGCGTTAAACCTCATTGGCACTACCATTACACTTAAAGCACAACTTTACAAAAGCGATAATCTAAGCAATACCTATACTGCTATTCCCGGAGCATCCGTTGATTTATCACCCGGTTTAACCGGTATTGTTTCTTTGGGAACAATTGCAACGGGCACAATTTCAGGATTATCCATTCCCGTTAGTTCAGGTACAAGGTTATTGTTTGTAACAACAGCAACAGCAAGCGGTTTAACATTGGCTAATACAGTTGTTGGTTACATCAGCGGCGGTGTTTCATTCGATTAATAACATCCTCTAACCAACTACTGAAGATTATGAAAACAACAATGCTGATTATCTGTTGCTTCTTCATGAAAACAGTTGTTCTTTCCCAGACAAGTGTTTACAGCAACGATATTATTTATACAACCAACAGTACCGATACGATTTTTATTACCGGGTCACTTGTAAACAATGCATCCGCATCGTTACAAAATACCAACGGGAATATTTATGTGCAGCAACATTTGCAAAACAATCAGGCCGGAATGATCACCGGTTCGGGTAAACTATGGTTTACAGGAACAGCACAGCAAATTGTAACAGGTACGGCTGAAATGCGCACTCATACATGGATCGTTAACAACAGTGCCGGTGTGCTGTTGCAAAACAGAGTGGGAATAGGAAACGGAACAACAGGAAGTCTGGAATTTGTAAATGGAAAAATAGAAAGCGGCACCGCTTTGCAGGATGTATTGTTTTATCCAAACAGCAGTTACAGCGGTTACAGCAATGCTGCACATATTATTGGTTACTGCAGTAAAAGAGGAATTACTGATTTTACTTATCCCATTGGTGATGGAACTTATCGTACCGATCTGGATATTTCATCACTCTCCTCAGAAACCCAGTTTCAGTGCAAATATTTTGGAAACGGGTTTGGTGCCTACACAGCCATTGCTCCGCTGGTAAGTGTGTTTGATAAAGAGTACTGGACACTCGACCGTGTTTCCGGAAGTTCGGCTGCAGAAATTACATTGAAATGGAACGACAGTCGTAAGGTATTGAATCATGCATTGCCTGCCGGTCTTCGTGTAGGGCACTACGTTACCGGAACTGGATGGATAAGTGAAGGTGGCACCGGGAGTGGCAATACCGCAACAGGAACAGTAAAAAGCATCATGGTGAACAGTTTCAGTCCGTTTACGTTTGCATCTGAAAGCGCCGTATTACCCGTAAAATTAAGTTCGTTTAAAACAGCAGCAGAAACCGACTGCAGTGTACGTATCAGCTGGGTGTCGCAGGATGAATCAGAAGTAATCGAATATCAGTTACAACGCAGCAGTGATGCAAAGAACTGGAAAACGTTTCAAACAGTTGCTGCAAAGAACAATGGATCTTTTATAAACAGTTACAGCGTTCGTGATGAGCAAAACGAAAAATTATCCTGGTACTACCGGTTAAAAGTAATTGAGCAAAATAATCATGTTGTGTATTCAGGTATCAGCAGAGCCACCACATCCTGCGATCAGAAACAAACGCAGGTATACCCAACTGTTACAAGTAATGCAGTATGGGTGACCAGTAACAGTCAGTTACAAAGTTCAATTATGGTTATGGACTTAAACGGAAGAATATTGAACAGATACCATGCTGTAAATGCTCAAAACTATATGATTGATCTCAGCGCTTATGCATCTGGCGCCTATTATATACAGGTACAGAGCGGAGGAAAAACAGAAAGTTTTAAAGTTGTAAAAACCAATTGATCATAAACGAAATGATATGGCCGCTGCATTGCAGCGGCTTTTTTATTTTCTGTTATTCTCAGAATAAAATCTTTTACAGATGCAGCATATTGTTTCAAGTATACTCATCGGCATCAATCAAAAAAAAATCACCTGATTGCAGTGTGCTTTTTATATCATATTTCATTTATATCTTCGCCGCTTAAAATCAATCATTCATTTTTACTAACCGATAAACACATGACGAATCAGGAAATCAAACACTGGCTCATTCAAAAAATTGCTGAAGAATCAGATCTCAAAGCAGAGACCATTGACGTCAACGCCCCCATTGATACATTTAACCTCGATTCTCTTTCAATGATCTCTCTTTCGTATGATCTCGAAACGGTTCTGGGAAAAGAAATTGATCCCACTGTTTTCTGGCAGCATAATACCATTGATAAACTGGCATCCGCTATTGAAACTCTTCCGTAATGGCAGTGTGGAATCCTTATACAGCAGGTTATTTTAATCATCCTTACCACCACCTTGCTGATTGCCGCAATACAGCACCGGTGCAGATTGGTGTACATAAAGAATGGTTGTTGTTCAGTTATAAAGATGTAAAAGAAATCCTGCGCTCACCTGCGTTTGGTGCTTCCCGTCTCAGCGAATACTTTACACAAAAAGAACCGGTGATACTGGAAAAAGGTACCTGTCCGTTTCTTGCAAAAGGTACCCAATCCTGGTTAATGTATCTCGAAGGAAAGGATCATACACGTATCCGTTCACTGGCTGATGCCGCCATCCGTCAGTTTAATTTTACTCCGGCCATTGAAAGGGCTGTTGCTGTTTGCTTTGAGCAGAATAAAACAGCGCAGCAACTGGATGTGGTTGATATTGCCACACAGATACCCATGTACATTGTGGAGCAATTGATGGGCACCAGCGGCATGTGTACGTATGAACAGGTAAAGCGTTTTTCTCACCTGCTGGCCGTATCGCAGGATCTGTTTGTTTCTAAAACAACTTACCGTGATGTAAACAGTGAGTTTGAATGGGCGTTTTCTTTTTTTGGAAAGCTGTATAAAAAAGCCGGCACAAATGCTAATCCCGATCTCATTCATTTTTTGCACAATTTAAATGCAGCAGAAGGTTATCAGTTAACAGATGATGAAATGATTTCGCTCATCACGGTTATTTTTATGGCGGCACTTGAAACAACAAAAGACAGTATGAGTGTGATCCTGCACGAAATATTAAAGGATCCAGCACTGGCTGCTTATATTGAAACTGCAACGGAAACAGAGATCAATATTCTTACAGAAGAATTTTTACGCTTTGCATCGCCGCTGCAATACACGGTACGTGTAGCACATGAAGATGTGGAGTTTCGTGAACACCGGTTTGCAAAAGGAACCCGTTTGTTCTTATGTCTTGCTTCAGCAAACAGAGATCCGGCGGTATTTGAAAATCCCGACAGCATTGTACCCGACAGAAAATACAATCCGCATCTTTCATTCGGGTCGGGCATGCACTCCTGCCTTGGTGCAAGAGTTGCCAGAAACGAAATACGCAGCTGGCTGAAACCGGTTAACAAACAACTGCTGCAGTACAAACTTGCAGCAGGCACCACAGCAGTTTGGCAAAAAACAATTTTTATGCGTGGTTTAAAAAGCCTCATCATTGAACGCAACTAAACCATGCTAACCATCAGCTTTTCTGTTTTATTTTCTGTAACTGCGTTTGCAGTGATTGCTTTCTTATGTTGCAAACCGCAACATCGCTGGATTATTTTACTACTGGCAAGCTTATTCTTTTATTTTTTGTTGACAGGTTTGCAGGTGCTGATCCTGTTTCTGTTTACAGCCATTATTTACGCCGGCACAATTGTAACAGATACCGTTGATGATAAACGGAAGCGGAAAAAAAGAGCGCAGTTTTTTGCAGCAATCAGTTTACTTCCGTTACTGCTGGTGAAGCTGCTTCCGTTTTTACCGGAAGCGATCATCCGTTTAGTACCCGCTATTCCTGTAGAATACAAAGCCTATCAGTCGCAGTTGATTGAAATAGCCGGTATTTCTTATTTTACTTTTAACGGTATTGGTTATTTAATGGATGTACGCAAGAAGTATATCAGCCCATCACGCAACTATTTTTTTGTATTGCTGTATATTTCATTTTTTCCCATCATACTTGCAGGTCCCATGCACCGTGCCCAGCAATTGTTTCCACAATTCAGAAATCAGCTGCAGTTATCAGCTGAAAATTTTTCAGAAGGCTTTCGATTGCTGCTCTGGGGACTGTTTAAAAACTTTGTGCTTTCGCAACAGTGTTATTTTTTAATGACAACTATTGAACGTGGCCATGCAGGCGGATGGTATGTATTGCTGCAGGGCTTTGCTTTTTTTGTGTATCTCTATTTTAACTTCAGCTCTTATATTGACATCTTCAGCGGTATTGCACGCATCTTTAACATACAACTGGTAAAGAATTTCAACAACAGGGTGTATGCATCCTCTTCACGCAAACAGTTTTGGGAAGGCTGGCATATTACACTCAATCACTGGTTCAGGGACTATGTATTTTTTCCGCTTGCAAAAGGCATTCAAACAAAATGGGCATTTAATGTTGCATTGTTGTTTACGTTTCTTCTCATTGGTTTGTGGCATGGCATTTCCTGGCGCTTTGCATGTTGGGGTATTGCCAACGGTTTGTGGATGATTTTAGAACAACAGTTGAAACCTTATTTTTCATTTATTTCACCGGCAGTGCGTAAACATGCCGGTATGTTGTATCATCTTTCCATTGCTGCATTTATTGCATTGCTGTTTAGTACAGCAGATCCGCTTACCGCCTACAAGGCATTGTTTTCTGCAACAACGATTGATGCAGGGGCACCGCAACTCCTGCTGCTGCATACGGGACTGGTGCTGTTGTTTTTTATTCCCTTCGATCTGGTTGCACGACGTATGGGTAACGAACCGATTGAAGTATACTGGGGTAAACAAAAATGCTGGGTGCGATGGACGGCATATGTTATTACAGCAGTGTGTATTTTATTTTTTACGGTTAACTGGACAATCAATTCTTATTATTTCAGATTCTGATGAAACAGCAATCATTATATCAATCGTTTTACAAACTGGCGTTTTTTACAGTGCTCATGGCAACAGTGATTGTTGCAGTGAAAACGATGGTATTAAAAAAACTGCAGGTGAACAATGTGTTTACTGCTGTGTACAAACCGAAACAGACGGGTACAACCAATATTTATTTTATTGGAACAAGCCGCACCAAATGCGCCATTGATGATTCACTGCTCAACAACGATCTTCCGCAGGTGCAGTGCTTTAATGCAGGATTGGGATACGGCACATTTATCAGCAATGCGGTACTTGCACAAAAAATAATGCGGACAGTGCAGCATGCAACAGTTATTATTGAATTGTCGGTAGCCAATGGACGAATGCCGGATCATTTCAGTCTGTTGTGTGATCCTGCAACTACTGCAACAGCTATGTGGCCGCTGGTACAAACCACCACTCTCAAAGAGCTGTACCATGTGTATGGTCCGTTTACAGAAACGTATCTCACCGATTACATCAATCCCAAACCGTATATGAAATTATATACCGGGAGTTATCAGTTAAAGCAATTGTTTGGTCAGCAAAAAAAACACGATAGTCTCAACTACAACCCCGGTACATTTCTTACTGCAGCAAACATCGCATCTGCAGCAACAGCGGCAACATTGCCCGACGTTTATCATACCATTTTGCAGCGACTTTTATCAACTGCAAAGCAAACCAACAGCCAAGTTTTATTTGTATTGCCCCTTACCATCAGCGACCCTGCAGAAAAAAAACGCTTGCTTAATCTGTACAACAATATTTCCGCTGCACATCAACTGCGTTACAGCGACTCGTTTCTACGTTCTATTAACAACCCCGCTTACCTGGCCGATGCTATACATCTCAATGCAACAGGTGCGGTTGTTTATACCAATTATGTGAAGGAGTGGATTGAAAGAAAAGTAGTGAAGTGAAGGATGGTTCTTGTACAGGTTAAGTAAGCTGTGATTTTACGCTTGTAGTTTATTTTTCAAATCCATTTGAGCGTACAATATCCTCACTATTTCAATTTTATTCACGGTAAGCTTTCTGTAAAATAAGATGTGTTGACCGGCTTTAAATCCCAAAAGGTCATTCTTAATTTCCGGATAGTTTTTTCCTAATGCTTTGCCATTTGCCAAATACCCGCATGTATCTAACAGCATGAAGTAATATTTGTCAGCTTGCCTTTCTGACCAGGTGTTAACTGTATATTCCCAAATTGCAGATAAGTCCTGAACAGCTTTTTTGGTAAGTATGTAATCAGCCATTTTTTCTTCTGGCAGTCTTTAATTTTTCAAGATGTTTTTTGGCGTCGAAGTTTCTGGCTGTACCACTTTCTATGCCCTCTGTAATCGCTTTTTTAAGCATTTGTATTTTAGTTTCTTCCTCTTCGAGCAGTCGAAGACCTGCACGTATAACTTCACTGGCATTCTTGAACCGCCCGGTTAATACTTTGTTGTCAACGAAATCTTCAAAATGATTTCCCAGTGAGATGGAAGTATTGCGTCCCATTGTTTTAAAATTTTAATAAAGTTACCAAATATTGGTAACTATCCAAATCTTAGGATGTTAAATGATCACAACGAACATTGAAGTAACTTCTCCGTTCCATCAACAACCCGGCTTACCTGGCCGACGCCATTCATCTCAATGCAACAGGTGCGGTTGTTTATACCAATTATGTGAAGGAGTGGATTGAAAGAGAAGTAATGAAGTGAAGGATGGTTTTTCACAGTTCATGTTGGCTGCAGGTTTGGTTTGCTTTTGCTATTTCGATTGAATCTTTTTAAGTTTTAATTTAATGTCTTTAGCAAATAATATTTGAACAAATTTTGTTGAGTCAAAAGGCCCCAAGACATGAGACTTTATCAAATTAATTGTACTGTCATTGTCTTGTATAATCTTTACTTTAAAACCTTTGTCGATAATCCAATATTGAAAATTTGTTTCTTGTCTTGATAATGCAGACTTAGCAATAATCCAATTTAAGTCATATCCATATTCTGTAACTGTCATGGGAACGATTTCAATGCCTGAATTTGAACAAGCCTTTTCAGAATAAAGAATTCTTCTGTCTACGTTATCATATTCGGATAAATAAAAGTTATTTCCAAGACTTTCTTCTTTAATAAATGGACAACAGGAGTTGCACAAAAATATTAATCCAATAAAAAGAAGAAATATTTTTTGTTCATTTAAAATTGTCGATGTCACTTATTAAATTTGAAGCTGTTGAAAACTTGCAGCCAACGTTCGAGGCTTTGTGCAGTTGGGGAATTGACCAACTGTCCGCCCGGAACTGAAGCTAAATTTATAACTAAAAGCCGAAGTTTAGAACTACTGCCCAACAGAATTACCTCCGCCGAATATGAAGCTTGGATATGCACTGCCGATGATTGCTTCAACGTCCAGCCCCAATTGCACAAAACCTTTTGTTGCATGCAGGCTATTACGGACGACCTTCTGGCACATATCCTAAATTTTTAAAAAACTGTCTTAGTTCTAAATGCTGGTCTAGGTCAAAGCCAAACATGTATTGACTTGTAGGAACAAACATTGTCCTTTCACAAGTGAAGCAAACATTTACCCAAGCAACAGGCTTTTTATTTTTGTCAAAAAATATAATTGCGTCACGGTAAGCAGGCATGCAATCACCATCTGTCCATTTTTCGTTTTTCTTGATTGGTCGAGGTCGCAGAATAATAGATAAGTTGTCAATCTGGGATTGAGATAAAACTATAGTCTTGATTTTTTTTGTAATTGGGTTGCCTGTTGAGTCAATTATTCCCGTTGCTTCATTTCCTACAAGGTATGTCATGGGCTTTAATGTACCGTTTTGTTCTTTATCTCTGTCAACTGAAAATATTTTAACTGATTGATATTCTATTCTTGGAAAAGGAATAGTGTCAACATGGCTTTTTTGGTCTGTAGAATTACAGGAGATAAAAATCGCCAGTAGAAATGCAACACTAAATATAACGGAATGTCTCATTTGGCTTGCAGCAAACCCAATGTTGCCCGGAGGCGTTCGCCCTTTACTTGTCAAGATATTACAACTCATTTGGTGTGTCTTGTCCATAAAGAGTTGCTATACCATTTTGAGTTGTCGCAAGTTGCAATAATTCCTTTTGAAATTTGTCAATGCCACTTGGAACAACAATTATTTCCAATTTAATTTTATCCTTTTCTTCTTTTCTGTAGTTCGTTGCCACACTTTCTTCTAATTCGATTTGTACTCCAATATGTCCAGAATTGTCAATACAATAAAAAGTCATAGCAAAGTAAGAGTAACTATCTTTTTGTCCTGCCTCATGTATTAAAGTTTTTGTGTCAACAGTTGGATAACCGACTAAAGATTTTGCAAAATTTTCTAACGAGGTACTTGTGTCATAAACTTCGGTTGTTCCTGTGTAGCGTCCATTTGATGCAAGAACTTTTAGTTCAAACATATCGTCGTCCTTCCAAACAATTTTAAGTTCTAAAAATGATTTTTGATTACCCATAATTGTCAAGTGTCTAAAAGTGCTTTTTTGGAGAACGGAATGTCGCTTTACGCTTGCATGCAACTCATAAATATACGCACCTTCTTGTATAAAATACAACTGATTTTCAGCTTAAATTTATACAAATGATTATACTAAAATACTGGAATGAACAACTGCAAATGGCGATGCTTGATTGGCGAACCGTGTATCAGTTTCCACAACAGGAAAAGATGATTCCGGAAATACATCAAAACAAATTGTATTACAGAAAAAGGGGTCATACCAAACGAATCAGTTATTCGCAATTAAAAAAAGGGCTGATTAAAAAACAGATTATTTTAAACGAAGAGTCCTTACCGTTCTAATCGCAACAGCCGATGCAAAGCATCGGCTGTTTTTATCTTTTCAATCCGCAATAACCTGCGTCATCAGTATTGAAAGATGTCTGACGTCTTAACGACGTCCCGACATTACCCTCCAACAATCGGAGAGGTATTGGTGTCAGGACCTTACAAAGGTCAGACACCTGATAGTAATAATGCTTCATAAAAACACAACAGCCGATGCAAAACATCGGCTGTTTTTATCTTTTCAATCCGCAGCCATCTGCGTCATCCGTGTTTCTATTAACGATCATCATCAATAATCCACCACCTGTTCTTCAATCACCGCCGGTAATTCTCTCCACTCGTATTGCTGTGTGCGGAGCTGCGGTTCAAAGCCTGCTTCACGAATAGCTTCCTGTATTGATTTGTACGTAAAGCGATGCGGTGCACCGGCAGCACTCACCACATTTTCTTCCAGCATAATACTGCCGAAATCATTGGCACCAGCCTGCAAACAAAGTTGCGCCGTTTCTTTACCAACAGTTAACCAGCTTGCCTGTATGTTTTTTATGTTGGGTAACATAATACGGCTCATCGCAATCATCCGTACATATTCTTCGGCCGTGGTTAAATTATGTACACCACGAATTTTTGCCAGCAGTGTATCTGCATCCTGAAAAGTCCATGGAATAAACGCAAGGAAGCCTTTTGCATCTTCGGGTTTTCTGCTTTGCACTTCACGGATTTTTACCAGATGTTCAAAACGTTCCTGTAATGTTTCTACATGACCAAACATCATGGTACCACTTGTTGTAATGTTGAGCTTGTGTGCTTCGTGCATAATATCCAGCCATTCCTGCGCACCACATTTTCCTTTGCTGATCAACCTGCGTACACGGTCAATTAAAATTTCAGCACCGGCACCTGGTAATGAATCCATACCCGCTTCTTTCAATGCTTTCAACACTTCATGATGTGTGCTTTTTTCAAGTTTGGTGATATGTGCTACTTCGGGCGGACCGAGTGTGTGCAGTTTAATGTTTGGATATAATGCTTTGAGTTCTTTAAACAGATTCACATAAAAATCCAATCCGAGTTCAGGATGATGTCCGCCTTGTAACAGCAACTGATCGCCACCCCAGCGAATGGTTTCATCAATTTTCTTCTTGTATGTTTCAATATCGGTGATATAGGCTTCTGCATGTCCGGGTATGCGAAAGAAGTTACAGAACTTGCAGTTGGCAATACACACATTGGTGGTGTTTACATTACGATCAATTTGCCAGGTTACTTTACCATGTGGCACCTGCTGTTTGCGTAATTCATCGGCCACAAACATCAGCTCGGTGAGTGGTGCGTGTTCAAACAGATACATGCCTTCTTCAACACTTAAAAATTCAAAGGCGGAGGCTTTCTTATAAAGATCATTCAGGTTCATGTGCTGCTATTTCAATGTTGAGTAAACGAAAAACAATGAGCAATTGGCAATATGCAAAGTTGTACCTCCACTTTGCCTGTTGCCTATTAAAAGTAAAGGTACAGCCGGATTTTTTACCAACCACGAAGCGTTTCTGTCATTTCCTTTGTCTAACACATAACTTTCTGCTAAATTGAAACGTGAAGCTGCTTAAAACCATATGCCTGTTACTCCTCTGTACCCGTTTGCCGGCGCAGGATACAGACTATCCGCCGGCCAAACTCCTCACCAGTTTTAAGTTTGAGCAACTCACGGGTGGTATTGTTATTTTACATGCATCCCTTGATCAGTTTGGCGATACACTCAATTTTATATTAGATACAGGAAGCGGCGGTATTTCTCTCGATACCTTAACGGCGGCTTATTATAAATTAAAACTGGAAGCAAGTGAACGCACCGTACGTGGTATTGGCGGTGTAAAGCAACTGCATTATTACCGGGGCGGCAGTCTGCATTTTAAAGGACTGGATGTAGACAAGCTCGACTTTCATATAAACGATTACGAAATTTTGAGTGAGGTATATGGCTTACGGGTAGATGGAATTATAGGTTATTCTTTTTTTCGCCGTTATATTGTTACGCTGGATTATGATAAGCAAATGATATCTGTGTATGCGCCGGGGAAATATAAATATCCAAAAGGCGGTACATTTTTAAAACCAACCTTTGCTTCTATTCCTATCACCAAACATGAAGTATCAGATGAGCGGAGTTATCTGTTGAATTTTTATTTTGATACCGGTGCCGGTATGTGTATGCTGTTTACTGATCAGTTTATAAAAGACAGCAACTTCATCAGCAAAAAACGAAAAATGGTAAGCACACAGGTAGAAGGGTTGATTGGAAAAATAGGGATGCGCCTCACTACCATTAAACGGATGAAGATTGGTCCGTATAAATTTTCAAAAGTTCCTGTTCATATTTATGATGATTCGCTCAATGTTTTGAGTTATCCGTTTGTATCGGGATTAATGGGCAGTGATTTGCTGCGCCGGTTTAATCTTGTAATTAATTATCCCGAACAAACTTTTCACCTCACCCCAAACACACACCTGAAAGATCCGTTTGATTATTCTTACACAGGCATGAATTATTATTTTATTGAAGGAAAAGTTGTGATCACCGAAGTGCAGCAGGGTTCACCCGCAGAGAAAGCAGGATTTATACCGGGTGATATTATTTTTGGTGTAGAAAATAATTTCAGCAACAGCATACAGCAATACAAAGCGTTAATGCAAACTGCAGGCGAAAAAGTAAGAGTGCTTATTTTCCGTAACAATCAACCGCAGCTCATCGAGTTAAAAATTGGCAGTATTTTAAAGTAATCGCTTCCTGCAACTGTTTTTTACCGAATTTTACAACTTCCTTTCACGGAAGAGATCAGGATTGATCTCTTTTTATTTTAATGTTTTTCTATGATCAATTTCGAACGCTTTGTTCTTTCTAACGGCTTAAAAGTTTTAATTCATAAAGATCTTGCAACACCCATGGCTGTTGTAAATGTGCTGTACGATGTGGGTGCAAGAGACGAAGAAGAAAACCGCACAGGCTTTGCACATTTGTTTGAGCATCTTATGTTTGGCGGCTCCATCAATATTCCTGATTATGATGAACCGTTACAGTTAGCAGGTGGAGAAAACAATGCGTATACCACTAATGATCTCACTAATTATTACTGTCAGCTCCCTGCAGAAAATTTAGAAACGGCTTTCTGGTTAGAGAGTGATCGTATGTTAAGTCTGGCTTTTGATGAAAAAAGTTTAGATGTGCAGCGCAAAGTAGTGAGCGAAGAATTTAAAGAGCATTATCTCAACAAACCCTATGGCGATGTATGGCACAAGATGAGAGAAATGGCCTATCAGCAGCATCCGTATAAATGGATGACGATTGGCAAAGAGCTAAAACATATTGAAGAAGCAAAACTGCAGGATGTAAAAAACTTTTTCTTTAAGCATTATACACCATGCAATGCAATTCTTGTAGTGGCGGGTAATGTAGAAACTGAACGTGTAATGCAACTGGCAGAAAAATGGTTTGGCCCTATTCCTGCAGGCGAAAAATATGTACGCAACTTACCACAGGAACCAAAACAGCAACAGGCACGGCGAATGGAAGTAACTGCCGATGTGCCGTTGGATGCATTTTATAAAACATGGCATATGCCATCCCGTATGGAACGGGGTTATTACATCACCGATTTAATTACGGATATTCTTGGAGGCGGTGCCAGCAGCCGTTTATACCAGTCTTTGGTGAAAGAAAAAAAATTATTCAGCAGTCTGGATTGTTATCATTTTGGCAGTATTGATAACGGATTACTCACCATTGAAGGCAAGCTGGTAAAAGGTGTAGACATTAAACTGGCAGAACAGGCGGTGAATGAAGAGGTGGAGAAAATGAAAACACAACCGGTTGATGCAAATGAGTTACAAAAAGTAATTAATAAAACGGAGAGCACCATGTTGTTTGAAGACATGGGTGTGATGAGCCGTGCCAACAGTCTTGCTTTTTATGAATTGCTGGGCGATGCCGGACTGATGAACACCGAACTGGGTGTATACCAGAGCATCACCGCCAATGAACTGATGGAGCAGAGCAAAACTATTTTTGAAGAAACCAACAGCAATACGTTGTATTACCTGGCTAAAAATTAAATCCTTTTATTTCCTGATCAGCAACACAATTGTGTTATGCTGCTTAATTACTGTATCGTATAAATAGTGCAATGGCGCCAGCTTTGACTGTTGTGCATTGGCTATAATCATGTCATATTTTTTACCGGAGTCAAATGCTGCATACAGCTGGCTGGTGGGCCTGCTGTTATAAATCTTTACCTGCAGTTTATTTTTGATGGCATAATAATCAATCATTGTTTTAAAGTAAGAATTTTCCGTGTACACTTCTGTTACATTGTTATTGATCAGAAAACGTTCGCACAGTTTGGAAACACTATTGTAGCCTGTTGCAACACTGTTGCTGTTTTTATAGTTGTACGCAGCAATTGTTCCGCTGCTCACAATCAGAAGCGATACGATAATAAGAATAAAAGAAGGAAGTGTTTTTTGTTTCACTAATAACTGCACAACAGCTGTAAACAGTAATGCTGATACTACTGCAAAATGCATCCAGGGTTTTGGTGGAAACTGTTGTTTAAAAACAAAGAATACCAGAAACGATAAAATCAATTGCAGCCAGGCAAACCACACAATCATCCGATTGGTTTTATGTTTGCTCATGAAAACTGCAAAAGAGCCCAACACAAGAAAAGCTCCTGTAAGAATTGCAAGAGGATTGAAGGGCGATAAAAAAGCTTTAGCCAGAATGCTGTAGCTCGATGTAAAAGCAACGGCTGTTGTTCCTTTTTCATAAACCGGATTTAAGTAGGGCTTTAGCAACTCCCATTTAGCAGAAATGAAAACCGGTAAATACAAGGTGACTGTTATAAGTGCAATGATGATACATGATTTAAATAACCCGATCAAAGCAGTTGTTCTTTTTTGTACTATCAAACCGGCTGCTGCAAATAACAATAATCCACTCAAAGCATATAAAAAAGAGGGGATAGTATACAGCCCGCCAACAGCAGCAAAGGTAAATAAATAGAAATGTCGTTTTCTGTTTGACTTTAAAATACAAATCTGAAGTATAGTATATAAGCTGAGGATGTAAAAGAATAACAGCAACAGGTAACCTCTGGCTAAAAATGAATAAATAAAAAGCGGATAGAGCGAAATAAAAAAACTGAGCCCGATCAGAGCGGATTGTGTTGAACATATTTTTTTCAGCAGGGCATACATCATCAGCATACACAAAAGCCCGATTGGTATCAGGGAAGTCTCAATGTATACACCGGATCAACAGGCAATAAACTTGTAATGGAAGTAATGATTGAAAACAGAATATGATTATTAGGCAGTGGATAAAACGTTGCCGAAACCAACGGCCCCTGCGAACTAAACAGCATATAAGTGTCTGCTTCATCAAAGTCAATGGGATAATAAATAATTGTAACGATGCTCCGGAGCAGGTAGAATAACAGAAGTGCAAGCAATATTGTTTTCTGCAGCGGTTTCTCCGGAACAAGATCTTTAAGAAATGTAACTGTTGCAAACAGTACCTGCCCGGCCAGTTTTGCCGTAAGTTGAACAAGTTGTTCTCTTTTTTTGAAATAATACAGCAGCAGCATGAAGCAGAACAGTGAAAACAGCAAGGCAACCATCCGCAGTAAACTGAATTGTTGCGTTGATAAGAACGCAGATGCTTTCTGTTGCAGGTGCGGTTTGTGAACAGCTTGTACAAACCAGCTGATGAAACCTTTGTAATCTTTTGAAAAGAGGAGATAAAGTGAGAGCAATGAAATCATCACTAATACAACAGCAGTAAGATCAAGTAAAAGCTTGCTTTTAAATTGTGACATTTCATTTCATTTAAACCGACTTCTGATGCAGATGTAAACAGTAATATGATCCAAACTTCGTTTATATCAGCATTATATCATCTAAATTTTGCTTTTACCCTTGGGCAAAACAGCAAATCAGGATGTTATGATAAAGTAATTACCTTCGCTCTCCACAATTATAATGAATGTTAAATAGAATACAAGCACCTGTTATAAAAGATGCAACCGAATTTACTTTAGCACTAAAGCCTTATGAAAAATATGTACTCGACAACGGAGTAGAAGTGTATGCCGTGCACGCAGGCACACAGGAAGTGATGAGTGTAGAGCTGGTCTTTAAAGCAGGTAACTGGTATGAGCAGCAGAACAATGTTGCTGCAGCCAGCAACTTTTTAATCAAGAACGGCACATCAGCTAAAACAGCATTTCAGCTCAATGAACATTTTGATTATTACGGCTCACACCTCAGCCGTGGTTGTTATAATGAAACAGCAACGATTATTCTGCATTGCATCAACCGGCACATGGGTACACACCTGCCTGTGATTGCAGAAATGATCAACGATGCAATTTATCCGCAGCACGAACTGGATATTTACAAACAGAACATGCAGCAACGCCTGAGTGTAAACTTAAAGAAATGCGATTTTGTTGCAGGCCGATTAATTGATGAGTATGTGTTTGGTAAAAATCATCCGTATGGTGTGTACAGCAATCCCGAACATTACGATGCATTGCAGCAACAGCAACTGCTGGATTATTATAAACAGTTTTATACCAACGGACATTGTACCATTTTTGCTGCAGGTGTTTTACCTGCAGGTTTTATACAACAACTCAATGCAAGCATTGGTCAGTTGCCTTTGAACAAAACAATACTTCCGGCCATTGTTCATCCGCTTACACCTGCTGAAGAAAAAAAATACCGCATCAGCAATGATGCAAATGCTGTGCAGGGAGCTATTCGTCTGGCTCAGCCTTTTCCAAACCGCCACCATCCCGATTTTCAACCCGTGCAGGTGCTCAATACTTTGTTTGGCGGATTCTTTGGCTCAAGGCTTATGAGTAATATACGGGAAGATAAAGGGTATACATATGGCATTCACAGTTATATCCTTAATCATATTTCTTCAACAGCATGGATGATCAGTACCGAAGCAGGTAAAGATGTATGTGAAGCTACCATCAAAGAAATTTATTTTGAAATGGAAGAGCTGCGCAATGAGCCGGTGGATGATGATGAACTGCAGTTGGTGAAAAATTATCTCATTGGCACCATCCTTGGCGATCTCGACGGACCGTTTCAGATCATCGGACGATGGAAAAATTTAATCCTCAACGGACTCGATGAGAATTATTTTTATTCATCAGTAGAAACCATCAAGAAAATATCTGCAAAAGAAATACAGGAGCTGGCGAATAAATATCTGCATCCCGAGAAGTTTTATGAGCTGGTAGTAGTGTAAGTGTTCAGAAAGTTTCACACAGAGGAACAGAGATCGCTGAGAAGAAAAAATGAATGGTATGCTTTGTGTTACTTTGTGCCTCTGTGTCTTTGTGGTTCAAAACAATTAAACACATTAAAAATGAAATTTGTAGCAAAAGTTCTCATCACCGCAGTAAATGCTTTTGTATTAGCATACCTGTTACCGGGCATCAGCATCAATAATTTTTTTACAGCAATTGCTGTGGCATTTGTATTGGCCCTGCTCGATGCAGTGGTAAAGCCGGTATTGGTGTTGTTTACACTGCCTGCTACTATTTTTACGTTAGGACTGTTTCTGTTTGTAATTAACGCCTGTATTATTTTACTCGATGATTATTTTGTAAAAGGCTTTAAAGTAGATGGTTTCTGGTATGCACTGCTGTTCAGTATCTGTTTATCGTTCATCAATTCATTTGTACATAAACGGGTATTGAAAGACGAACAGCAGAATAAAGCGCAGTAAGCTTATTGCAGCAGAATTTTTTTACTGAACCGTTGTGTGCGGTTCTCCAGCAAACACTGATAGATGCCTTTTGGTAAGCCAATCACCGAAACAGTAATTGTTTCAGCTCCTTCATCAATCATGACTCCTTTTAATACAGATCCGTTGGTATTGATGAGCTTTAAAGCAGAGCGGAAATCTGTACGTGGAAACTGAATGTATAAATTAGTACCCTGTTGCCTGATCTTTAATTCCCCCGTAGTTCTTGTTTTAAAAACGGCAGAGCTGTCAACCGGTTTTGCCTGAGCAACCGCCTGTTGAGGCAACAGCCAGCCGCTGCAGATCATCAGCAAAAGAAAATTCTTTTTTAATAGTGTTGAAACCTGAACTTTGTTTTTCACCAGATATTGTTTTTAATCATGCAGTTTGATCGCAAAAATCTCACGAACCAGGAGCTGATCAACATCTACAGGTCCTTGCTGTATCCCAGATTAATCGAAGAAAAGATGCTTTTATTGCTCAGGCAGGGAAAAATTAGCAAATGGTTTAGTGGAATTGGTCAGGAAGCAATTGCTGTAGGAGCCACACTGGCACTGCAGGAGGACGAATGGATTATGCCCCTGCATCGTAATCTCGGCGTGTTTACTACACGCAATATGCCGCTGCATAAATTATTTATGCAATGGCAGGGCAATAAAGAAGGCTATAGTAAAGGAAGGGAACGCAGTTTCCATTTTGGAAGTAAAGAACATCATGTGTGTGGAATGATTTCTCATCTTGGTCCGCAACTGGCCATTGCAGATGGTGTAGCGTTGGCATATAAATTAAAGAACGAGCAAAAAGTTTCCTTGGCATTTACAGGTGAGGGCGGAACAAGTGAAGGTGATTTTCATGAAGCATTAAATGTAGCTGCAGTCTGGAATCTCCCCGTCATTTTTATTATTGAAAACAACGGTTATGGCTTAAGCACGCCTACTAATGAACAATATAAATGTGAAAGCCTGGTTGAACGTGCAAGAGGTTACGGCATGGATGGAATAAAGATTGATGGTAACAATATTCTTTCGGTGATTGATACCATTAAAGGTGTAAGAGATTATTGTATTCAATATCAGAAACCTTATTTAATTGAATGCATGACCTTTCGTATGCGTGGACATGAAGAAGCCAGCGGCACCAAATATGTGCCCAAACATTTGTTTGAGATATGGGAAGAAAAAGATCCTATCAAAAATTATGAAACCTATCTGTTAAGAGAAGGAGTGTTAACAGAACAGGATGTAACAACCATCCGTACTGAATTTAAACTTTTAATTGACAGTGAACTGTTGCTGGCCAATGAAGCGAAGCCAATGGTGATTGATACGGAAGAAGAGTTGGATGATTTGTTTGCCCCCAAGCCCCCTAAATCCCCCGGAGGGGGACTTACCAAAGCACAGCCCCTGCTTCTTGACAACTCTGCTATTAATAATGACTTTATAAAAAGTGAGGTTGGTGCTGTGGGCCAATCCCCCCTTCGGGGGGTGGGGGGGCCGCCCCGTTTTGTTGACGCCATCAAAGAAGCCCTTCATCAAAGCATGACGCAACATCCCAATCTTGTTATTATGGGACAGGATATTGCGGAGTATGGTGGTGCATTTAAAATTACCGAAGGGTTTGTAGATGCATTTGGAAAAGAACGTGTACGTAATACACCTATTTGTGAAAGCGCCATTGTTGGTGCAGCATTGGGTTTAAGTTTAGAAGGATACAAAGGCTTAATGGAAATGCAGTTTGCCGATTTTGTTACGGTTGGTTTTAATCAGATCGTAAATAATCTGGCGAAGATTCATTACCGCTGGGGACAAAATGCAGATGTAGTGATACGTATGCCCACAGGTGGCGGTGTTGGTGCAGGTCCGTTTCACAGTCAGAGTAACGAAGCATGGTTTACCAAAACACCGGGATTAAAAATTGTGTATCCATCTACACCCATGGATGCAAAAGGTTTGCTGATTGCTGCTATCAATGATCCCAATCCTGTTTTATATTTTGAACACAAAGCATTGTATCGTTCAGTAAGTGGTGAAGTGCCGGAGGAATATTATGAAATTGAAATTGGTAAAGCAAGGCATGTAAGAAGTGGTGATGAAGTTTCCATCATCACATATGGCGCAGGTGTGCATTGGGCCGAAGATTATGCAGCAGAGCATCCGGAAACTTCGATTGACATTCTTGATCTGCGCTCATTAGCACCGTTAGATTACGATGCCATTCGTTCTGCTGTACAACGCACCGGCCGTGTATTACTTTTGCACGAAGACACATTGATTGGCGGTATTGGCGGCGAAATTGCTGCGTGGATTGCGGAGCATTGTTTTTCTTTACTTGATGCACCGGTGATGCGTTGTGCAAGTTTAGATACACCCATTCCGTTTAACATTGAACTGGAACAGAATTTTATGGCCAAAGCAAGATTAGATGAAACGGTTCAAAAACTGATGAACTATTAAGACTTCTTCTGTTGTTTATCCTGCAGTAAAATGCACATATAAAAAATCAACTGAATATAAAAAAGACTTATTTTTCCTTTTTAATCAGTTGCTGCATGATCATACGCCTTTTCTTTTTTGTTGCTGTATGCAGTTGTGTAAAGAGTATTGCACAGGATTTTTCTAAACCCATGCAGCATGCTTATTTGCTTACACGAATGGCGGAGAAATTTCACATTCAGCCAAAACCTCTCAACGATGAACTCAGTAACCTGCTGTTTGAGCAGGTATTAAAAACGACAGACAAAGACCATGTTATTTTTTTGCAGGAAGATATCAATGCTCTTTCTGTTTTCCGTTACAGGCTCGATGAAGAAATAACCGAACGTAAAACAAATTTTCTGCAGCAACTTAACAGCATCTGGCAAAAGCGTGTAAAACAAAATGATTCACTCGCTCTGGTAATTTGTAAAACTGCATTTAATTTTTCTCTTACTGAAACATACAGGGAGGCCGACGATAGTTTGTATGCAATTAATGTGGAGCAGAAAAAACAAAAGCTGAGCCGCATGTTAAAATGGCGCATACTCGATCGCATTACAGATCATTTACTCGAAACAGCTGAAACAAACAAAGAGATCAATAAAAAACGGGCAGACAGTATGGAGCTTGTTTTACGCAAATCATTAGCCACTTCTTATTCCAAAGAAACAGTTGCGGTGAAACGTGCACAACAATACGAACAGCGGCTGGGAAATTTGTTCTGTAATGTTCTTGCACTTTGTTACGATCCGCACAGCAGCTATATGCCAGCTGAAGAGAAAGAAGCATTTGATGAAGGCATGGGACAAAAACCAATGCGTTTCGGTCTTGGGCTCAATGAAAATGAAAGCGGCGAAGTAACCATTGATCATCTGCAACCGGGCAGCTCTGCATATAAAAGCGGTGTAATGAATACAGGTGATAAAATAATCACCATGCAGGAGCCGGGAAAACAACCGGTGAATGTTTCCGGTTTTAATTTATTTCAAACAGACAGTCTCATCAATGAATCCACTGCCGATAAACTGATTGTTACAATAAAAAAACCGGATGGCACAACCAAACAGGTAACCTTGTACAAAGAACGTTTTGCAACAGAAGAAGATGAAGAAGATCTGGTGCTGAGTTATATCCTTAAAGGAGAAAAAAATATCGGATATATTTCAATCCCTGATTTTTATGTTGACTGGGAAAATACCGAAACAGGCATCAACGGCTGTGCAAATGATGTGGCAAAGGAAATTCTAAAGCTGAAGAAAGAACAAATAGATGGATTAATTATTGACATCCGCTACAATGGCGGTGGATCCGTGCAGGAAGCTATTGAGCTGTCGGGTATTTTTATTGATGGCGGACCCGTTGCACAACTGAAAGCAAAAGAACCCAAACCTTATACTTTAAAAGATGTAAACAGCGGAAGTATTTTTGATGGCCCGTTACTGATTATGGTCAATGGTTACAGCGCTTCAGCATCAGAATTGTTTTCGGGTGCTTTGCAGGATTACAACAGAGCGGTTGTTGCAGGCACACCAACTTATGGTAAAGCAACCGGGCAAATTATTTTTCCGCTTGATACAACTGTTACACTCGAAACGTTAGAACAAAAAAAAGCCGATGTGTATGTGAAACTAACCACATCTGTCTTGTATCGTCTTACCGGCCAAACTGCCCAGCAGCATGGTGTTGTGCCCGATGTACTTTTACCCGATCTGTTACAAACCGTTGGTGAAAAAGAAAAAGACGAACAGTTTTCATTTACACTTTCGCCCATCGAAAAAAATAAATACTATAAACCCGCCGCACCCATTGCAAATGAAGTATTGCGAAGAATGGCAGGTAATGTAACAGATACAGCTGTTTATTTTAAAAAACTGAAGGAATACAATCAGTGGATTAAAACTGTTCTGGAACAAAAAGAGTTTTCGTTAAAGCTGGATGATGTACTGAAGGTGAAAAAAGAACAACAGGCCTATCTTGATTTTTTTGAAAACTGGCAACAGACAAACCCATTTACAGTTACAAATCATTCGCTGCAGAAAGAACGGCTTCGTGCAAGTGAATGGCTGGCAGAAATGGATAATGAAACAAAAGAAGCAGTGGCACAGGACCCTTACATCCATCTCTGTTACCTGCTATTACTTAAAATGATTAAACCCTGACACAGCATTCATCAACATCTCAATTTTATACTTAATTTTCAAAACTGAAAAAACACATCGTAACTGTTATGAAAAAAATATTCTGCACATACCTGTTTCTGTTTTTGTGTATACCTGCTTTACTTGTTGCACAGGATGACAGCCCGGTTACTTATATGAACCAGATTGAAAAAGCAGAGCAGGAAGCTACACAGAAATATCTTGTTTATGTAAGTACTGCAGCACACAGCGGCCGAGTGCGGAAAATTGAAAAACTGAGGCAACAGTTGATTGATGGTATTTTGAAGAGCCGTAACAATGTAATTGGTATACCTTTTTATAAAGGTGATAAAGTGTTGCGTCAAAGCAGTATTGATTACCTCAACCTGTTGTATCTGGTGTTTACAGAAGATTATGCTAAGATTGTGAATACAGAAGAAATTGCCGAGCAGTCGTTTAATGAAATGCAGGCCTATCTGCTGCTGCAGGAAAAAACAGCAGAGAAGCTGAAAGAAGCACAGATCAAACGCCAGCTTGCAACAAAGGAATTTGCGTTGAAGTTTAATATCAATCTCATTGAAGGTAATTCCGACATGGGAGTAAAAATGCAAAAGGCTTCGGATGTAATTAAATACCGCAATCAGGTGTACCTGATCTTTTTTAAATGCAACTGGCAATGGGGTGAACTGAATAAAGCCATTGATAATAAAAAAATAAACGACATCGAACAGGCACGCAATGCACTGATCACTTATGCAAAAGAAGGTATGGCAGGATTGGATACGCTCAAAAATTTTGAAGGCGATCCTTCACTTGCCAATGTGTGTAAACATGCATTGAACCAGTACAAACGCATGGCCGAAACGGACGTACCAAAGCTCACCGATTTTATTTTAAAGAGTGAAAACTTTGAGAAAGTAAAAAAATCATACGATGCCAAATCGCAGCGGGACCGCACCCAACAGGATGTAGATCTGTATAACAAGGCGGTGAATGAAATGAATGCAGCTGTAAACAGTTTTAATGCTACGGGAGAGTCAGTTAATAAAACGAGTAATGAACTAGTAAACAGCTGGCAAAAAACCGACAAAACATTTGCAGATGAACATACGCCTTATTTTAAAAAGTAACGCACCATACTTAAACTACTTATAAAACTGATTGTAAAAAACTAACAGGAAAAAATCAATTTCCCTTTCTCAATAAATCTGCTATATTCTTTGCATCCATTTTTGCCATAATGTTTTTGCGGTGAGTCTTTACAGTCAGCTCACTTAAAAAAAGTTTTTGTGAAATCTCTTTGTTGGAGTAACCCTCTTTCAGCAATTGCAGAATTTCTGTTTCACGGGAGCTGAGTTTCAGTTTACGGCTGAAATCATCGCCGCTGTGATGGTTGCTGGTTTTAATAATGGGATCAAAATAACGGTTACCGGATGCAAGTTCATGCAACGCAGTAATCAACACATCTGTTCCGGAATTTTTCACTACATATCCGTCAATCAATTCTTTCTCCGGTTGCATACGGATATCAGCAGGCATATACATACTCAGGATCATGATCTTGAGCGCAGGAAACTCTTTTTTCAACCGGGGGAATAAGGCAACTCCATTGGTGCCTGGCAAATTCAGATCAAGAATCAGAATATCGGGCCCGTGTTGTTTAATGGCTGTGGAAACATCATTCCCGTTTTGTATAGCTGCAACAACAATGTACTCGGGGTAACTCCGAAGTGCATTGATAAGCCCTTCGGAAAAAAAAGGGTGATCGTCAACTATAAGAATGCGGATGGTTTGCTTCATCTGGTAGAACAGGAAATTCAATAGATACTTTACAACCTTTATTTACTTCAGCATCAATTTGTAAATTTCCTTTCACGAAAGTAACCAATTGTTTGATCTGAGAAAAACCCAAACCCTCTTTCATAAAAATCGGGTTAAAACCCCTGCCGTTATCTTCAACAAAAAGGTAAATCAACTCTTTTTCAATAATCAATTGAAGAATTGCTTCACTGGCTTCTGCATGTTTAATAATATTCTGCAGCAGTTCCTGAAAAATATTATACATCAGCAATTCATAACGGAAAGAAGTAGACTGTAAGGTGCCGATTGATTCAAACTGCACATACAAACGGCCACTCCTGTTCACTTTCTCAATGGTTTCGGTTATAGCTTCAACCAAACCTTTCTTTTGTAACAGCACCGGCGAAATGCTGTGCGAAAATTCACGTACTTCATCTGCAAGGCTGCTGATGTCTTTAATGGATTGTTCCATTTGCTGCTGAAAATGTTCAGGTGATGCGTTTGTTTGTATTGATTCCAGATTAAAACGAATGGCAGAAAGCTGAGCCCCTACAGAATCGTGCAGCAAACTGCTGTATCGCTGCATTTCTATCTGCTGGTAATCACTGATGTTTTTAAAAATCTGTTCCTGCTGTACATTGGTAGAACGCAGCAGCTGCTCAGACTGTTCTTTGTATTGTTTAAAACGCAGCGTTAACACAAAAGCCAGAATGCTGATTTCAGTGGTAAAGCCAATGTTCATCATGTTACGGGTAATAAACGTATCAGTAATAAACCCCGATACAAACTGCATAAAAAGAAAAAACGAAATCAGCAATACCAGACTGGTGGCAACTATATAACCGGCATACGGTACTTTTTTTCTCACTGCAGTAATGGCAATAATGAGCATGAACACAGCAGTAATGTTTTGATAAATCTGCATCATCCAAACCAGTACAATACGCACAATGCCCGTCTCCGGCATTAAAAATAAACTTGCAACCAATGTGGCCATATACAACAATAAAAAACGAATGGCCCATTTATAATGTACCGGAAGGTTTCGTTTTATACCCAGCAAGTTCAATGCAAACAGCATATATAAAGGCGATGCAAAGCTGATGGCAAGCGGTCTGGTAAAATCTGCAGGAAAGGGATGATTGGGAAACAGGTACATGAACGAGTAACCATAATCACTGAAAATATAAAAGAATACCATGAGAATGTACAGGCTGTAATACACGTACAGTTTTTCACGCATGGTATAAAATAAAAAAAAGCTGAACAGAAACAGAAACAAACCCATACCTGTCATTAAACCTGCTAATAAGTTTTTTCGCCGGTTGTAGGAGGAGAATCCTTTTTCAGTTAAAAAATGTACAGGAATATTTAACTGTTCATTTCGTTTATCAATCAGAAATAAAACCGACACATCTGTTCTGTTAAACAACGGAACAGGAAACACAAAATCGGCATAGTTTAAAGTGCGGCTGCCAAAGGGGTAATGATCTCCTGTTGCTGCAAATGCACGGAGTACACTGTCGCCCGATAAGAACCATGCCTGCAGATAATTGATATGCGGATTGCGGATCATGATGTGTTTCATCCCTTCAACACCTGTAATTGCATTCAACGGAATTTTTAACCAAAGCATTTGGTTTTGATAACTGAGGCCGGGATAACCTCCGCTCATCGGTTGCAGCTTTGCTTTAATTTCTTCAAACCGTGAAAAGTTTCGGTTCACAGAGCTGTCTATATAAAAACTCACCAACGCTTCATTGACAGTGATTTTTTTTTCATTCTCAAAAAAATAAAGCTGCGCTTTGCAGTGCGTGCCTGTTAACATGAGCAGGCATAATAAAATATATGGTAAGGTTTGTTTGATGGTTTTTATAGCCGGTTAATGGTACGCACAATATAGAGATCAATTAAAAGAATGAAAATACTCCTTTGTTGGTATTGTGCAGCAACAGGCTTTCAAATAGTTTTATTTTTTATTTTAAGTATCAATATTTAATAACGAAGTATGAAGCAAGGTTTCCTTTTCAGCTGTCTCTTTTGTTTATGTGTTTCTTTTTTTTCCTGTATTAAACCAGGAGCAAATAACGAACCTGAAGAAGGGCTGATCTATTTCAGATGGATACAAAACCTGAGCCACCCAACCTGTGCAGGATGTGATTACTGGTGTAATCTGCGTTCAGGAAACTTTAATGACAGTAATGATGCTGTTCCCGATTATGCATCAGAAGATACATATTATGGTCCCTGCCAACCTGCTACCTACACAGCACAATTTAATTTTGATCAGAACAACAGCGGCACAGGACTCATCAGTTTTACATATAAACTTGAACGGCCTGAGCCAGGCTACATCAGGTATTATACAAAGAACCTGCGGGAATACCGATCCAACTTAAACCGTTGCATCAGCGTGGCAACAGAGCCGGGCAGTTTAACCTATACCGATGTAAAACAATAAGCAGGGCCAATCAACTGTTTTATCAGCAACACATTTTTATTCTCCGGGGTGATAGGTACGCTCTGCATGTTTCAGTACATCTTCTTTATAAAACAGTACATCTTTGAATTGTCCTTTGGTGTACATTTCTAATTGATCTGTAAAGTGTTTACTGTTTACATCGCCACTGTTGCCACCGGCCAGTAAGGATTTTGCTTTGATCTTATCTCCAAACTCAACAGCACATACAAAACTGTTTCCATGAAAGCCGTAGCGTTTTTTTGTACCGGGAAAAGTGCTGCTGTTATAAGATGGTAACATGCCCCATAATGCAGATGCAAACGGAACGGGATAACTGATCTTGTTATCATCGTGCTGCTGAACAAGATCATTACTGATGCGTTGATAACGGTTGATATCGCCCCATTGTACTTCCCATGTTCCAAATTGCTTTTTGAGGTGATTGACTGTTTCAAGCAATGGTTGCAACAACTGATCTGCAGTTGCTATTGAAGCAAAACGTTTGGTAGCTGTTACCTGATCATCTTCGCCATCTTCTACATACACTTTACGGATAGCAGCGTTGAGACGTTGTACCCATTCAACCGCTAATGTGGTAGCAATAGAATGATTGGATGAATAATAATTCCAGCTTTTTAATACAGCAATGGGTGCTGCGAGTGAACGATACATTGAATCTGTTGGCTGAATACTTTTTTCAAACGATTTGATCAAGGCAGGTACCAATACTTCAAACGCAGACAGGTAGGTGTCATAACCGGCAGCAATGGTTTTATCAATATTGAATTTATTTTCTTTACTCAACAGCCTTGCTGCGTTGATGCCACGAAAGTTTTCTCCATCAGGAGCCATGTAGGCAGGATAATCTTTTTTCTTTGGACTTGCATCGCCACTCACCGTGTATGGAGTGGAATTACAATTTTGAATCCAGCCTGTTGATGGATTGATCACCTGTACTGTTTCAGTTGATTCGTGCAGGCCCATCCATTCGGTGGCAACAATACTTCCATCAACTACTTTGCTCCAATTAAATTTGGTATTTCTCTTTGGCACATAGTTACCATGCCAGTAGGCAATATTTCCTTTGTTATCTGCAAACACTGTACTGTTGCTGGTGTTGCCACGCAGCGCCATTACTTTTTTATAATCATCCAGTCCTTTTGCTTTGGTGCGCTGCCAGCTTTGAATTAATCCATTCATCATGCGGTTGCTGGAACGTACACTGATATATTGTCCGTTGCGTTTTGCCATTACCGGACCATGATGCGTAGAGTAAGTGGTAAATGTTTTTGTAATCAGCTCATTTCCCTGTTTTACTTTAATACTGATCTGTTTTTGTTTTACAGAGCGCTGCTCATTGTTGTAGGTATACACCATGTTCTTACCACTGCCACTTATTTTTTCGGTATACATATCAGCTACATCTACATTGGCACTTGTGTGCATCCATCCGCAATATTCATTAAAACCCTGGTAAACAAAAAACTGTCCCCATGTAACAGCACCGTATGCATTTAATCCCTGTTCACTTGATACATGCACTTCGGGTCTAAAATAAAAGGTAACATGCGGATTGATATACAAAATGGATTTTCCGTTTTCTGTTTTTGAAGGAGCAATGGCAAAACCATTCGATCCGCTGCTGTTGTCTGTAAATTCTTTTGGATGAAAAGCAACGGGCGCATTTCCATCGCCATATAAATTTCTTACATCGGCTGCTGTAATATCACCGGTGCTGATGGCACCAATACTTCCATCGGTCCACAGTAACTGATACCATGGTTTAAAACGTGTAAGTAATGCAGGTTTTACTGTTGGATGTGTGTAGAGGTAATAATTAATGCCATCTGCATACGCATTCAATAAAGTTTTCAGCCATTGCGGAGCTTTGTTATAATCTGCAACTGCTTCTGCACTGTCGATGATTAAACGTACATACAGATCGTTGTACAATTCACTCTCACCTGCCACCTCAGCTTTGCGGCCGAGCTTTTCAATATAGTTGGCTTCTACCCGTTTAAAATCATCTTCACATTGTGCATACAGCAAACCAAATACCGCATCGGCATCTGTTTTTCCGTAAATGTGCGGTATGCCCCAGTTATCACGAACAATGGTTACACGTTGCGCCTGTTGTTTCCAGCGTTTGATTTCTGATTGCGAAAAGCTTTGTGCAAAAATTTGTAAAGGCAGCAAAAAAACAACGAGTAAATACTTCATAACATGAATTGAATTAATCAATTCTACTAAGCTAAGTATTCATTCCTGTTTGAACAAAAGCAGTTATTGATCTTCCGGCAAAATGGTATGAGCGGTGGCTGTTGTTTGTTTTTTTCTAAAATCCGGTTGCCAGTAAAAGAAGAGTCGAATGGTATGATTACGGTTGTACTGATAACCGCTCAGGCGTTGCTGATATACCAACATGTATCCCATATCGAATGAAAGGGAGTTGGTGATTTGTTGCCGAATACCTGCAAACACACGGTTTTGATCGAACGAATTATAAACGATGTCTTTACCGGATTGAAGCAATAGTTCATCAGCCACAGCAATAGAGGGGATGAACGTTTTTTTACTAACAGGTATGTTGATGGATAACTGATAACGGTAGCGAGTACTGTAACGGTATTCTGTTGTTGGTAAAAAATTCACCACCCGTTGCTGCCAGCGCTCTTCCACACGCAACCGTTGCTGTAACCGTATGTTACCAAATGAATGTGTTAGTTGTGCATGTTGATACAATCTGTTTTCGTTGGTAAATAATTCTGTGGCACCATTACGGTTGGCCAACCACACATGACCGGCTCCTCCACCAATTGTGAACTGCCCGCTTACATGATAAACAGCACCTAACCGAACGAAATAGAAACTGTTATTCTTTAAAAAATTTGTACGACGCATATGCGCATCTGCAACCACACTCCACTGATCGCACAAACGAATTTGATTATTGATGCTCCACCAGAAATGCTGCTGGGTTTGCACTTCACGTGTACGCTGTGCAATGCTGTTTGTAAAAGACAGCGGCCAAAAAATGAGTAAGAAGAAATACTTCAAGCGGTTAAAAATTTTATGCAGGCAAAACTAAAGGCTGCAACATTCACAGCAGGTGAACTTTGTCACATAAGCAGCAGATCAATTACAGGATATTTTTCAGTGAGTTGAGGTATTCTTGTTTTGCAGGCTCTTTTACATTACGGCAATAAGCAGTAAAGTACTGATGCTTTTGTAAAAAAGAAATCTGCACATGGTTCCATTGTTCTTTTGTAAGCTGCGGATGCAGGTGGAGCAGTTCATCGTATAATCTCTGTGCCAGCGGAACTGCCAGATCGGTGCCCAGATATTCCAGATCAGCATCAGCTACAATTTCTTCTAACCTGTTCGTGGGGCTTTGCGGAATTTTTGTTGCACGAATAATGCCGCAGATAACAGCAATTTCATTCTCTGTAAAATGATAGTGTGGTAAATACTGTTGAGCAAATTTGCAGCTTTCTTCTTCATGCCCGTAGAACGAAACAATGCAACCCACATCGTGCCACAGAGCTGCTGTGC
Organism: Chitinophagaceae bacterium; assembly: GCA_022841365.1. Classification (GTDB taxonomy): domain Bacteria; phylum Bacteroidota; class Bacteroidia; order Chitinophagales; family Chitinophagaceae; genus Lacibacter. Next base: position 61,164 of record JALHRP010000001.1, read on the forward strand.
GTATGAGTTTTATTTCTTCTTCGGTACATTGCTCCTGCCTTGCAATTTCTTCTGCTTTCAGCTGAACATACAGCGTATGATCTGTATTATGATAGCTGTAATAAGACGGTAGTTTTTCGTTCAGCAGACTTAAAACAAATTGCTGCATTTGTTCAGCTGTGTCCATGTGGTTTTGCTTTTAAGATACCTCCTGCAGCTTCTTTAATACTCTGTACATATACAAATGCTTTATGGTCAATGCCCATAATAGCAGTTTGTATCTGATGTACTTCTAAACGGGTAACAATGGTTACGATAATTTCACATTCTGTTTTTACTTCAAAACTTCCAGGCAAATACCCCCTTTCTCCTTTGTACACCGTAATACCTTTTCCCAGCTCGTTTACCAGATAATCTTTCACTGCATCCTGTTGCCCGGAGATGATATTAATAGCGGTATATTGTTCAATACCATCCACCACATAATCGGTAGCTCTTGTAGCAGTAAAATAAGTGATGAGTGAATACATGGCGGTTTCTAAACCAAATTGAAACGCAGCGGCTGCAAAAATGAGTGCATTAAATAGTAAAATGATTTCGCTGTTGGAAAAACCTGTTTTCCGTTTGGTGAAAACTGCCAGCACTTCGGCGCCATCAATTACTCCGCCGGAACGCAGTACCAGCCCCACACCGGTGCCAATCAGTAATCCTCCAAAAATGGCAATGAGTAATCTGTCTGATGTAATTGGTTTGATATCAATAAACAATAAACCCGCAGCTAAAATAGTAACGGCCAGGATGGTTTGTACAGCAAAGGTTTTACCAATCCGTTTGTATCCAAGATATATAAAAGGGAGATTAAGTACCACTACCAGCAAACTGATATTGAGATGAAACACTTCGTGCAGCAGAATGGAGATACCGGTAATGCCGCCGTCTAAAAATTTATTGGGGATCATAAAACCACGCATGGCCAGCACGGCCAGTCCGCAGCCAAACAGGGTTTGCAGGAGGTTGTTTACCCTTAACACCTGTTTCCAGTTTACACGATCAGCTTTATATTTTGGATGCATGCAGCAGCAGTTGGTTTTGTATTACAGCGTAAGATAGTTTGCAGACTTTGTTTTTGCAATGAAGAACGTCATATTATTATGAACTGATCTATTCCTTTTATTTGTTCTTACGTTTGAAATAAACATAAAACAAAATTCCACTCAGCACAAGCGATAAACCAATCAGTGATTCCACCGGTTCTGTAATCACCGTGTTGATCAGTAATGCAAAGGAGAACAGCATAATAACAGCAGGTATAAACGGGTAACCTGTTACCTTTTCCCGAATGGTTCCATTCCGTTTCATTTTAAATAAGGCCAGTGCTATTAAACTGTAAAAAAGAAATCCTGCAAAAATCACCATATTGGTAAGCCGGTCGAATGTACCCGAAAGAACCAGTATACAACTCCAGACCATGGTATAAATTAATGCAACCGATGGTGTACGATAAACAGGATGCACTGTTGCAACTTTTTGAAAAAAGAATTTCTCCTGTGCCATACGAAAATAAATTCGTGCATGTGCAAGAATAATTCCATTAAGCGATCCAAATACGGAGATCATGATCAATACAACAATCAACGATTGCCCTGCTTTGCCCAGCAAAGTTTCTGCAACCACAGCTGCACCAATGCTGCTTTGATTAACCGCTCTTAATGCATCTAATGAAAGCACATTCATATAGGCGATGTTCACCAGTACGTACAGAAGCATGGCAATGGCTACACCACTTATGATCGCTATGGGAATATTGCGTTTGGGGTTTTTGAGTTCACCGGTGATGAATGTAACATTACTCCATCCATCATATGCCCAGAAGGCACTGAGCATGGCTGTTAGTACAGCACTGAGTAATGCAGCTCCATGTAAACCTGAAGAAGGATTCACTTCAGGTACATTGGTTACAGTAACAGGTGCATATGATAAACCAAGAACGATGAGAAAAAGAATACCGATTATTTTGGCTGATGTAACCACATTGTTCACCAGTCCGCCGTTTTGCACACCACGGTAATTGATCCATGTTAATAAAACAATGGCAGCAATGGCAAGTAATTTAATGCCCCCATCTGCAAACGGAAAAATGATATCGCCCACAGAAAGATGCTCCAGCGTTTGAAAGGGATTTCCTAATGGAATAAATACATTCACAGTTTGAGCAAATATGAAACCGAGTGCCGCAACTGATGCACATCCCATAATGGTAAAATCTGTCCAGCCAAATATGAATGAAACAAAATGACCGAACGACAGACGGAGGTATTCATACACACCACCAGACTCTTCGGTTAAGTTCGAAAGCCCTGCTAATGTAAATGCACCAAACATGGTAATAAGGCCGGCACCCACCCATGCAGCAATAATCCACCACTCACTCAATCCTGTTTGGGCCATGGGCACAATTTTTTTAAATACACCTGAGCCAATCATCATACCCGCAGTTAATAAAATGCCGGTGGTTAAACCCAATACACGTTTAAGTGTTGGTGGTTGTGGGGGTGTGTCGGGATGATTCATTGAATGAGTGTGAATAACAAAGGGAAGAATTTTATCAAGGATTTTTTTAATTAAGATGATATTCTTTTTGTAAAAAGCGAATAATACCTGCCGCTTTTTCACGCAATAATGTGAGCCTCGTATCAAGAATCCGGTTACTTCCTTTTAATTGATGAATACGATAAGCTAAATCCTGGTGCAAGGATGCATCATACGATCGCAGCGGCGGATTACCTGCAGGTTTATGGATGATGTTGTTATCATCCAGCATTTTATCAAAAACATAGGGATCAAATATGAGTGACATCAACGGATCAACATCTCTTCGCTCATCCCGTTCGTCTGCTATATTGCCAAGAATTGTTTCAACCAGTTTCTGATAACTGATGATACTGTCTGCCGCCTGTTCATTCCGGATCAGTCGCAGTGCTCCTGAATTTTTTAACTGGGTAATGGTTCTGTCACTTGGTTGAAAACGTCTGGTTCGTATGAGAACTCTCCCCAAATAATAAAATTCACTCTCATTGCCTTTGATCGTTTGTGTTTCTAAAAACTTCATCATCGAATCTAACTGTTCTTTTCTTGAGAGTTGGTAAGTAAGATTCCGGTTGATGGAAGCCGTATCTGTTTTCAGATCTTCTATGTAAGATTTGATGAACTGTTTTTCTCTGCTGTTTTCTATTACATGCTCCAACTGATACTCTGCTAAAAAACCGCAGAACACAGCGAGGAATAACATTAAAAATTCCCAGAAATAACTTTTCCAGTTTTTCTTATGATGCGGTGCAGCAGGGTCGTGGGCATGATGATGTACTTCCATATCTTTTATTTCAGATTCAGGATTGATAATTTCTGATGTTTCTGCAGCAGGTACAATTGTTTCATCAGTTGAAGGAACATTCAACTGTAGGTCTTGCTGTGAACTGTCGTCTGTTGACGGTGGACGTTCTTCCTCTTCGTTGTGGATGGGTTTGTTATCTTCCATAACTTATTTGAGATGATATTCATTTGTTACTAATGCCAGTGTTTCTTCTGCCAGTTCCTTTGTCCGCATATTATCTCTCATAGATTGCAGGTAAAGTGTTTTTACCTGGTTGATATATTTTAAAAAGATTTTTTTATCTGCGTCTGCTAATTTTGAAATGGCAATATCAGAAGGCAAATTCCTTCTACCTCTTCTGCCGAGAAGAACCGTATCCGTAACCAGTTGTTCATCAGTATAAGCTCTTAATGACTTTTCAATAACTAAGGGGTCCAGCAGTTTTTCAAGATGCTGATTGATTTGATTTGCCAATTCTGTCTGTAGTGGTTCGTATTCTTTATTGTATCGCACCAACACATCATATTTAATCAATGCATTTGAAACCTTTATTTTACGTACCAGTCTCAGGTTACCACCATTTTTTAGCTGTTGCATGGTTCTGTCCGAAGGGTGGAATCGAAAAATATCCCAATAAGGAAATTCATACAATTCATGTACCTTTCTTCCATTTGTAAGATATTCATCACTGGCAATAAGATGAAACAATGTATCCAGTTCCCTGATGCGTGACTTTCTTAACCTGATTAATCTGTTTAATGCTGCCGAGTCGGATCTCAGATCTTCAGCCATCGTTTTCATGAATTGTTTTTCTCTGCTGTTCTCTATCACGTGTTCCAATTGATACTCTGCTAAAAACCCGCAGAACACAGCAAGGAATAACATTAAAAATTCCCAGAAATAACTTTTCCAGTTTTTCTTGTGATGCGGTGCAGCAGGGTCGTGGGCGTGGTGATGTACTTCCATATCTTTTATTTCTGATGTAGGATTTATGATGGCTGATGTTTCAACAGCAGGTACAATGGGTTCATCAGTTGAAGGAGTATTCAACTGCTGCTCATTGCTTGGCGGCCTTACTTCTTCTTCATTGTGGATAGGTTTGTTTTCTTCCATAAATTATTGGAGATGATATTGTTTACGAAGTTCATCCAGTAACGCAGCATTAACTTCAATGTACTTTTGAAATTGAATAGTTCTTGTGCCTCTGTAGGTTATAGCAAATACACTTAACATGTTCCTCGCCTCATCTGTATCTATTTGTTCAGATTTTCTCAATTTGAAGGGTATCTCTGTATTATTCTTTTCATATTCATTAATGAAATCAATTAAGTTTTGTGCACCTAATTTTCTTGTGGTTTCTTCAAAATCTGAATCAAAATGTTTTATCAGGAAAGGGATAATGTACGATTGCCTGTAAGCGGCTTCCATTTCACGCCTTACATTTATATTATCAATAACAACAGTTAGTTCTCCAATTAATTTTTGTAATTCATCGTTTTTAAAATAACGAAGTGAACCCGAATTTTTCAATTGCTCCAAAATAATCCTTTTGGGTTCAAACAAAGTTGGAGCGTTAAAAGCAAAAGTTCGATGGAAGTGAATAACAAATTGTTTTGAAAACTTTGAAAAGCTGCTATCCTTGAAATACTCCTTCATGTATTGTATCGAGTTCTCAAGCATTATTCTGTTCCGGGATTTCTCTGAAATAGCAATCGAATCACTTTTTAGTTCTTCATAAAAACTCCTGGCCAATTCTTTTGCCCGGTCTCTTTCTATTTTATGTTCCAACTGGTATTCTGCCAAAAAACCGCAGAACACAGCAAGAAATAACATTAAAAATTCCCAGAAATAACTTTTCCAGTTTTTCTTGTGGTGCGGTGCAGCAGGGTCGTGGGCATGATGATGTACTTCCATATCTTTTATTTCTGATGTAGGATTTATGATGGCTGATGTTTCAACAGCAGGTACAATGGGTTCATCAGTTGAAGGAACATTCAACTGTGCGTCTTGCTGTGGACTGTCGTCTGTTGGCGGTGGACTTTCTTGTTTTTCTTCTTCCTCCATGGTTGAATTATGCTTTATCTATTTTCAAAATCGTTTGTAACAATACATTTGCTCCATTGGCCATATCTGTTGCTGTTGAAAATTCTTTGGGTGAGTGACTGATGCCGCCCACACTCGGAATAAAAATCATGGCAGCGGGTGCTATCTCTGCTATTTCCTGTGAATCATGACCGGCACCGCTTTGCATAAACTTTGTGCTAAAGCCCAATGCTTTTGCAGAAGTGTTGATGATCTGCTGTAATTTTTTATCAGTCAATGCAGGCTTTGATTCATTGGCCTGCCGTTCAAAACTGATTTTTATTTTGGTTGATGTGGCAATGGTTGCTGCACGCTTCTCTATTTCTTTAAAGAGCCTTTCAATTTTTGCAGCATTTAAATCACGGATCTCTAAACCCAACACTACTTTACCGGGAATCACATTGTAAGCACCGGGTTGTACTGCAATTTTTCCAACAGTACCTACCTGTGTGCCTTTTACACTGTTCACCACTTCGTTTACTGCAATAATAAATTTTGATGCAGCCAGCAAGGCATCCTGCCGCATGTTCATTGGTGTTGCACCTGCATGATTCGCAAAGCCTTCCACCGTTACTTCCCAATGCACAATACCCACAATACCTTCCACCACACCAATCTGTATCTTCTCTCTTTCTAAAATGCCACCTTGCTCAATATGCAATTCAATCCATGCATGGAGATCGCCTTTATTACGTTTGGCTGATTGAATATTATCCGGATTGCCGCCTAGTGCTTTGATGCCTTCTGCCTGTGTTAATCCACTCTGGCTTTTTTGTTTTAATCCTTCTGCAGTTAAATTTCCCACCATGGCCATGCTGCCAATAGTTCCACCTTCTTCATTGGCGAAAATGATCACTTCCAAAGGATGTTCTGTAACCACATTATTTTCATTGAGTATTTCAATTACTTCCAATGCACTGATAGAGCCGAGTGTACCATCATAATTACCACCATCGGGCACCATATCAATGTGCGAACCAAATGCAATGGGTTTGAGTGATGAATTTTTTCCTTTTCGCTTGCCGATGATATTACCTGCTGCATCAATGGTTGGATCAAGGCCTGCTTTTTTCATCAGTTCCATAAACCATGCACGGCCTTCCATATCGCCTCTGGTATAGGCAACACGGTAACCACACCCTTTCTCATCCACACCAAATTTTGCCAGTTCAAAAATGCGGCTTTCAATACGTTTGCCGTTAACGCTTAAAGCAGCTCTGCTTTTTGTATTGTTCGAAAGCAGGGAACCAAATACACTCATGCCTAAGACGGTGAGTGATGATTGTTTAATGAAGTTTCTGCGTTGCATAGTTTGGAATACGTTTTTATTGATAACTCAATTCTAACTAACAGCCCCGTAGGGGTTACATGTTCGTAGAAAAAACAGTTTCGTTTTTTATGAGCCCTATCGGGCAATCTGTTTTTTCATGCTGATGTTATTAATTTTTAGGAAGCCTTGTTGAATGCAATACATTTATTTTCGACACTTTCTTTTCTTTCAGCAACACAACGGTTTCCATCCATTTTATCAACTCTTCTTTTCCGTTTCTGAAAATGGTTGATTGTAAATAGTACGTTGTAAATGCAGTTGTTTTGTTGATGGTAGTGCTTACAAACTCAAAGTTATTGGTTCGTTTAAAATCAGGAATTGATTTTGACAGCATTACTTTTTGAATCAGCGTATCAATCGTCCACACCTGACCATACTCATAAAAACGTACAGCGGGAGTTACAAATGTTTTTAAAGCTGCTGTATCAGCTGTGGTTAAAGCGGTAAACATCTTTTCAACAGTTTGCTGAACAGCCAGTTCTTTTTTATTTACAGATTGTGCGGTTACAACGGTTGTAAAAAGCAACAGTACAAAAGCAATGTATCCTTTGATCATATTCTTATTTATTTTCTGCCGACTGAATAATTAACCTTACCACATCTGCTATTTTACTATCATCCATCCAGCGTGTAACAACAACCAGATCATGCTCTTTATCAACAACAATATAATTACCACCATAACCTGCTGCATAGTAGACTTTGGATGAAATGCCCTTCCAATTCTGTTCTGTATTAAGCCACCACAGATAACCATAATTTTTATTGGCAACAGAAGGTTGTATGGCAGTATTGACCCATTTTTCTGAAAGCAGTTGTTGGTTTTTCCATTTGCCGTTTCGTAAGAACAACAAACCAAATCGTGCATGATCAAGCGTATTAATAAAGATGCCGCCGCCATAATGACCACCGCCACTTACAGATTGCATGGTTAACCCATCAAGTGTTACATAAGAATTTTCATAACCAAACCAACGCCATGTTGTGGATGCTCCAATAGGATCCATCAATTTTTCTTTCAGTACAACAGGCAGTGGTTTGCGCCAAACCTGTAACAATGAATAGGCCAGCAGATTTACACGCACATCGTTGTATTCATAATTTGTACCGGGCTCCAGAAGCTTGCGGTTTTTCCATTCATCAATGCCGCCTTCTCTTGGCGGACGATCGGCCCAGTCATGCAAACCAAATAAACTACCACTCCAATCGCTCGACTGTGTAAGCAAATGATCCCAGGTTACTTTTGAATTATGAACTTCTTCAAAATATTCTTCCCAAATATATTGACCAACCTTATCATTTACATTTTTGATCAATCCATGATCAACAGCTAAACCAGCAACGGTGGAGAGATAACTTTTGGTTACACTAAATGTCATGTCTACTCTGTTCACATCGCCCCACTGTGCAACAATGTATCCGTTTTTAATTACGAGTCCTGCAGGCCCGCCTCTCTCTTTCATTGGACCAATGATTTTATAACCGGGTTCCCGTGAGTAGGATTTCATATTGGCAATACGCAGATCACGTTCCACTTTGTTTTCACTTTTCAACGCAACATTCACGGCGCTGTCGAGCAATACTTTGTTCATCTTTAGCTCTTCGGGCTTTTTTGTTTGCCATTCAGCATCTGGGAAATAGATTTGTTGTGCATGTATTGTGTATGTACACAGAGCTATCAGAAGGAATAGTACTGTTTTTCTCATGATTTCTATTTTCATTTATTTAAAACCTTTGGTATGCTGACTATTATTTTTTTGCTTGTCGACTTTGTGCCTTTTTTGTGTCCTTTGTGGTGCTGTTTTTTTTGATAATTTGTAGTTACACAAAGAACAAAAAGATTTTCACGAAGGACGCAAAGCAGATTACGAATTCATTGCTACTATGTTTCTTATTCTGCTCTTCAACGTATTATCGCTCTAATTTAAAATTGGGTACCCGCCCCGGCCGTTGTGTCGCATTCGCTGCTTTCCATCCGGTACGATACATCCAGTCGGTCATTTTTTTCAGTTTTTTGTAATCAATGTTTGCTGCATTATCTTTTGGTGTGTGATATTCGGGATGCAGCAGCGTTGAGAACATGAGAGAAGGTATACCCAATCTTGCATAGGGTAAATGATCGCTTCTGAAAAACCAGAATTCCGGATGGTCCACCTTATCCCACAATGTATCTAACTTAAACTTCGGTCCTTCGTTATTAGCATCCAAAACCATTTGCGTTAATTCGTTGGATGTACGATGTGGTGCCTGAATACCTAAAACAGCAGCACTATCGGGATGATTTCTGCCAATCATATCTCCGTTTAATACAGCTGCAATATTTTGGATAGGAACCGTAGGGTTCGATGAATACCATCTTGAACCTAATAACCCCCGTTCTTCTGCACCATGAATCACAAACAGCACTGAACGTTTGCCGGGATTTTTTTTAAAGGCCCTGGCTACTGCAAGCATGGCCACATTTACACTGCCATTGTCATCGGCTCCATAATAAATGGTATCTCCATCAATATTATTGCGAATACCATGTGCATCTGTATGACCGCTGTACAACACATATTCTTTTTTAAGCACAGGATCGGTTCCTTCAATCAAGCCAACAATATTTACAGATGGATAACGATAGCGTTCAATTACAATGTTTGCTTTTAATTGAGCAGTATTAGCAGCAATTTCTTTTTTTGCAGTTGCATGTAACCATAACACCGGCACTGTAGCTGTTACTTTTTCATTGGGCCCGCCTTCCAGATCAAAACTGCCTTCTTTAAAATTTTCAACAGCATCGGGCCATGCTGTTTCTGTTTCGTTATCTGCAATGAGTATTAATGCAAGTGCACCTTTTGCAATTAAAGCACTTCCATATTTTGCCATCATGAACCGTTGATAGCGCCAGTAGGGTAACGACATGTTGTAGTTTACAATTCCGGGTACGGCATCCATTGCAATTACTTTGCCTTTAACATCTATGTTGTTTACATCAATAGAAGCAGCGCTGCCCAGATAAACAATTGGCTGATCAATTGTAACAGCTGCCATTTGTGCAACCGCTACTTCGCTCCACAATGATAAAGAACGGCCGTTAAGAGAAACCGTGCTCACAGCAGCAACACGGTTGCGCCACATATTAAAGTACTGGTAGTATGAATTATTTTCACCTGCAGGTTTTAGGCCGAGGCTTCTGTATTTTTCTGCAATCCACACAGCAGCATTCAGTTCATTGATGGTACCTGCACCACGCCCCTTGAACTTTGCATCGGCATGTTGGTACAAATCGTTTTTTAAATCTGCTTCTTTAATAGCAGCTAAACCTGCTGCAGGTACTTTACTTCCTGTTTGTGCAAATGCAGAACAGGTAAGTAACAGTGCAAAAGCCAGTGATTGTTTTTTCATACTGTTCATTTTAATTATGAAGATGAGAAAAGAGAACATATTAATCAGTTGACCTGTATTGTTTTATTGAGTTCTTTTGATTCTGCAATTTTTGTTTGTAGTTTTTATTATCATGGCTCATCTTCTTTTAACCCTTTAATCACCACATTCCCTGTTCCTTTTTTATCGCATGGATACGCAAAATCTTTTTGCCACGCTTTGGTTGTGTTGATGGTTGTATAAAAAGCATCCAGATAATTTGTTGCTGTCTTAAGATATTTTTCATCAATCAAAGTGCAACCGGTATAAAGTTGATAGATCTCCGGTTTCAATTGATTGAAGTGTGCAATCACCGGTTCAAATACGCTCAGATCCTGTACACAATATCCACGGTAACGGCGTTGGCGAACCGAAGTCATGTGCAACTCTTCTGCCGGTAATGCATAAGGTGCACTTACTAAACCGGCATGATCAAAATCGTAGGGTACTGCAAAGGGAGCAGTGGCTTCATCTTTGGCCAAAAACTTAATGTTCTGCATATATTGCGTAGACCAATCTGTATTTCCAATCAGGTATTGAAACACAGCCATGGTTAAAAATTCAGTTTGCTGTGTTTGCTGCGGCTGTAATTTTTTTTCAACAGAAAGCAATTGATTCCGTTTGGCCCATTGTGCTTCTTCTTCGAGCAGGATGCCGTAAAATGAAGGGCCCTGTTTCTTTGTTCTGGTATCTTCCAATGTTAGCTTTACCAGTCTTGCCCTGAAACTTTTTGGAGTAACGAGATTGTAAATTTTATACGCCAGCCATTCCCTGATGATATATTCATCGCCTTTGCAGGGCATTACCAATTTTAGTTTCCGCTGTTCTTTGAAAATGGAGTTGAGATGCAAACCTTCTTTTGCAAACTGAATGAGCAGTGGAGGATAGGCACAGTTGCCTGATGTTCTGCGAAAATTCCCTCTTGTTTTTACTTCAACCGGAAACTCAACAATACTGTTGTTTGCTATGGCATACGAAAGAAGCAATGGAAAGTTTTTCGGTTCGCCTGAGCGGTCATTTAATAATTCACGAAGAGTTCCCTTGAGTGTTATCTGCAATACTTCATCTGAGCCAAACAACTCTTCTGCAGGTTGTTTCAGCCGTGTAGTTGTAAATGGCTGTGCCCATGTGTGAATGGAACAACAGAAAAATAAACAACAAATCAATCTGCACTTAAAACGGAAAGTATACCATTTCATAAAAAACAATTACAACTGTACTACTGGTTTGTATAGTCTTAAAGGGGCAGGCAGATTATCTGTTAATCAAAAAAAGCAACTTAATTTCAGTTTAAGATAATCAAAAAACTGTTCGTATGAAACGATTCAATAAGGAATGGTTTTAATAGCTGTGTAAACATTCTATTTCTTCTTCAACCGCTTTTCAAGAAATTCAAACGTGGCTTCATACGTCCTTATCCAGTTCCGGTGCAGCAACATAAAATGTACTTCGTCGGGTAATACCAACTGTTCAAAATACACATTCTGTTGACGAAGCTTTTCCATCATGTGCACTGTTTCGCTGAAAGGCACATTGCGGTCATCATCACCATGAATAAACAATACAGGGCTTTTCCATCCTTTTACAAAATGCATGGGAGATGACTCGAAACTGATTCTGCCGATCTCTGCATGTTTGGTTGAATCGTACCATGGAGCAAACGTTGGTAACTCATCGTTCCAGTTGTGTACACCATGTATATCAACACCAGCCGCAAACAAATCGCTGCGTTTGGCTAAACCATGAGCTGTTAAATAACCGCCGTAACTGCCGCCCCATAAACCAATGGCATCCTGGTTTACATCTTTCCGTTCTTTTAAATATTCGCCTGCACCAATCAAATCTTTTACTTCGCTTGCACCACTTACACCATAATTCAATGCTTCACGAAAATCTAATCCATAACCAATACCACTGCGATAGTTTAATGAGAGTACAATAAATCCTTTTGATGCAAAGAGCTGATGCTCCGCATAAGCATTGCTGTAGTATGCGCCATAATTAAAGCCCAGCAACATTTGTCTTCTGCTTCCACCATGTAAAAAAATAACAGCGGGATATAATTCTCCCGGTTTATAATTAGCAGGCAGGAAAAGTTGTGCAGGCACTTCCATACCATCTGTTGCACGGATCTTGATGGCTTGGGGTGTAATAAGCTGTGTTGGAAATTCTTTTGGAAACAACTCTTTAGCAATATCAGCTACCGTTTCATTGTTATAAAACGCAGGCCAGGCGGGCCTTACAGCAGATGAACGCAACATGGCTATTCCATTGGCTGTAAGAGCGGGACTCCATTCAATTTGTTCTCCGGGAGTAATACATACCACTGAACCATCACTCAAATTTGACCGCCAGATATGCCGGCGATCAATATCATTTATATTGCTTGTATAAAACAATACCTGTTTGTTGGGCGATAGAATTACATTCTCCACTTCACCATCACCGGGGGTTAAAAGTTTGGTTGTTTGTTTTTCAATATCCAATGCATACAAATGCATCCACCCATCTTTTTCCCATGGAAAGATGAGTTGATTATCTGCTGCCCATAATAATTTATTATCAGCAACAGGCAGGTCATCAACAAATACAGAACCTTTTCCTGCATCTGCTTTCCATAATTCTTTTGCTTCGCCAGTACTTACATTTAACAAACGGATGCTCCATGGGTAACCTTCACGTTTGGGTGTAAACGGAACATCAACACGAACATTTGGTTTACGAACATAAGCAATGAATTTACTGTCGGCACTCCAAACAGGATCACTGTCAAGATCTGCAGAAGGATTAGGATAGGTAATCTGTTTGCTCATGAAATTATAAATGCCAATAAACGAATGATCGCCACGGTTACTTACAAATACCAGCTTTGTTCCATCAGGACTCCAGCGGATAGAACCTTGTGAACCTCTTGCCTGGAAAAGCTTTTGTGGTTTGTTGTTTGAATCGGGAAGCGAAGCGGTCCAAACCTGTCCGCCACTTAAATAAACAATTGTTTTTCCATCGGGCGATATTTTTGGATAAAAACCGGGAGCAATTTTGCGAAAGCCTTTGCCATCTTTACTGATCACACAAATCATCCGTTCGGTTGATTGCTGCAGTTGTGCCGGGTTTGCCGGTTCTCCCTTGCCGTTAGCTGCGTTGCCACGAACAAAAATCAATTTGTTTCCGTCGGGTGTAAAGGAAAGACTGTTCATGTCCATTCCATCATCCCCTGTGTAGTTGGTAATTTGTTTGGTATTGTTTCCTGATGCATCTGCAACAAATACATTACGGCTTCCTTTGTTATTAAATACCCATGCAATGGATTTACCATCGGCACTTGCAGTTAAGTTAGTTGGGAAAGCAGGAGATAATAAATTTTCAATTGTTTGTGCATTGCCTGTTGTTGCAGCAATCAGTAAGAGTAAAAAAATCTTTCTCATATAGTATTTATTTTAACACAGAGTAACAGAGGAGTGGAGTTACACAGAGTTTTCTCCGTGTTCCTCTGTAACTCCTTAACTCTGTGTTTATTTATTTGAATTGGCTTTAAACACCCTTATAAAATTTCCACCCAATATTTTTTTAATGTCTTTTTTGCTGTAACCTCTTTCCAGCAAACCTTTCGTGATGAGTGGATAATCTTCCACACCGTTTAATTCCAAAGGCGGTGCTTCAATGCCATCAAAATCGCTGCCCATACCTACATGATCTGCTCCCACCAGCTTTACAATATAATCAAGATGATCAAGTAACAGCGATAATGGCGGACGTAACCCATCCATTTCGCTTTTATATTTTTCTGATACCATCATCAATGCATAATCTTTTTGTTTGCCTTCCTGAACGAGTTGATTAATTTCAGTTTGATGCTGTTGTATAAACGCATTGCGTTTTAGTTCGTAGGTACTGTCAATAAATCCTGCATAGAAATTTAAAAACACAACGCCGCCGGTTTTAGCAATGGCTTTTATCTGATCGTCTTTCAAATTTCGGCGATGAGGACAAAGATTCCACACACAGCTATGCGATGCAATGATTGGTTTGCTGCTGATCTTGATAATGTCCCAAAATGTTTGTTCACCCACATGACTCACATCAACCATTACACCCAACTCATTCATGCGTTTAATAACACTATTTCCAAATTCAGTAAGACCAATTTTTCTTGCGGGGGCTTGCTCTCCCTCTTTTGGAGGGAGTTGGAGGGAGGTCTCATACGCCGCACTCGTAGCCCAATCAGTAGAGTTATTCCAGGTAATGGTCATGTAGCGCATACCTCTTTTATATAGTGCATCGAGTTTGCCCAGGTCGTTTTCAATCATGTGGCCACCTTCAACACCTAACATGGTTGTCAGTTTTTTTTCTTTCAATGCTTTTTGCAGATCGGCAGGAGTATACACCATCATCATCTTTGAAGGATTGCGCCGCACCCATTCATATACACTGTCTATTTCTCTGTTGGCATAGTTGTAAGGATTTGTCTGATCACCGTCGCAGAAAATAGAAAACATCTGTACATCTAATCCACCCTTAAACATCCGGTTAAGATCAGAATGTGTTTTTCCTTTGAGGTTGGTATCAAACGCCAGTTTTTTTTCAATGGCCGATGAGGGGATGTCGTTATGCGTATCTGCCAATACAGATCTGTTATGTATTTTTTTATATTTCTGACCGAAACAAAAAAATGGAATAAGTAAAAGAAGCAGCGTACGTAGAAACATGCGATTGAAAGATTGTAAGTTTGGGGTTAAGTTATATAAAATGTTGCAGTTGATTCAAATAAAAGAAGAAGGGGTTTTGATGAATGAGATCAGAACTTTGTTTCGTGCATACGAGCAGGAGCTCGATGAAAACCTGTGTTTCCAGAGTTTTGAAGAAGAGCTGAAAGATCCGTTGAAGAAATACGGACCGCCACATGGAGTATTATATATCGCTACATGGAATAATGAAGTGGCAGGTTGTATTGCATTACTGCCTTTGAAAGAAGCTGCAGTGTGTGAAATGAAACGGCTCTATGTAAAACCGGCATTCCGGAAACATAAAATCGGCAAAGCATTAGTGGATCAATTGCTGCAGGATGCAGAACGGCTTGGTTATACAAAAATGAAACTGGATACGTTGCAGAAACTGCAACCTGCGATTGGCTTGTATAAAAACTATGGCTTTGTTGAAACCACTGCTTATTATGAAAATCCGTTGGAGGGGGTTGTGTATATGGAGAAAAGCCTTGGCCTCTCTTCCCATCCTTCTCTCCGGTAGAGAGAAGGCGGTGCTTCAAACAAATCCATTCTATTTTTTCTTCCACTTCAGCATAGAAAAAAATTGAGCAATACTCATTAGATTAAAAAAGTGAGGTTTTGTGCGTTGCAAGTCTCCCCCTCGGGGGGAGATTTAGAGGGGGCTTGTTTTCTCCCCTACAAACCACTGCTCTTTATTTTTAAACAGCACATTAAAGGTTGTTAAAGAACCATAGCATCTGGTAATGTATTGCTGGATGTTTACTTTTTCTTCATCGCTCAGGTTTTTACTGCTGTTGATGTTTTGTTCCAGTACACGAAGTCTGTCTCGCAGCATCACAATTTTGTGAAAAAAATCTTCAACAGGAATTTCTTTGGGCTTGAGTGCTTTGTCTTTGGGTTGTAACAACATGGTGCCGCCTTCCCATTTTTCACCTAAAGGAACAACTTCGCTTACACCATTCCATAAACGTAAAATTTTCAATAAGGATTTTTCCACTTCGCTGTGCGTTTCAATTTCTTCGGTTACGTTTTCGGGAATGATCTCATCTAATGCAGCATCAGTTTTATCAATTTCTTTAATACCGCTGTTGATAAACGAGATAAGGTAGGTTGCATAACGGATACCGACAATAACACCGGGACCGTGTTGTGTATGTTGCAATCGTGTACCAATGCCGAGAGTTGTTTGTTCCATGTGCGAAAATTTTTGATAGAGCAAAGTACAACTGAAAGGGGAAACGAAGATGCACTGCAAGAAAGATATCTGCAGCTTTATCAGCTGTCTGACCTTTGCAAGGTCCTGACAGCACTGACTCTCTGAATTTCGGAGGCTGATGTCAGGACGTCGTTAAGACGTCAGACATCTTTTAATGATCTC
>JALHRP010000001.1:77444-199731 GCA_022841365.1 Chitinophagaceae bacterium
ATTTAATAGATGATTGAACGATGAAGCCCGCCGTGGTTGTGTATCCCGACCAACCACATATGTGTTTGTTGTGGTGAGTTATCTCACCCTCCACCAAAAAGATCCCCCATGTCTCTCCACACCCGGCAACTCTTTCCACACCAGTTGCAAAATTTGTTTTAACTCTTCATCTTCACTTATATAAAAATTTGCTGCAAGAATTTCATAACGTTCAGGATTACTTAACAGCATTGTTGCCAGCATATATTGTTCTGCATAAAAACGATTGCACATATTTTGCGGATAATCGTAGGGCAGATAAATATCATGCACCTGTACAATCACTCCTTTTTTCAAACGGGGAATTACTTCCATAAAAAACCATTGCACATCGCTGTTGGCATGTAAGAGGTGTGAGCCATCAAAGAAAAGAATATCATCTGCTTCTAATTGTTCAAACAAAGCAAGTGGTGCCTGCTGTAATGCAACGTTGAGCCATTCGTCTGCAACGGCTGCAATTTCTTTGCGTGGTGATGGATCAATACATGTAATACTGCAATGAAGATGTTGTTCCCTTTTTGCTTTTGCAGCCATCTTGGTACTGGTACCACTGCCAATCTCCAGATAACGTTTAGGTTTTACAACAGAAAGTATGCTGTAAAGCATCAGCATATCTAAACCGGGCAAAAACTGATTGTTAAAACCGGGTTCTGTTGCAGATGCAGTTGACTGATCATCTTTCATGCTCAGAAAAATAGATTTCAATTGCAATCCCTGTTGCAGCAACTGCACATAATTGTTTTTATGCTGTTCAATGAGCTGTAATAATTTTTGATGCGGCTGCTCTTTTGTATAAACAGGAGCAGGCTGCACCGTATAATCTAACTGTGCCAGTCTGCCGGGTCTGAAAAAAGCATTGTATATTTTCCTGAGCTGCTGCATCTGTTCTGTTTAAATTATCCTCAAAGTAAATCTTTCTTTTAAAAAGGGTTTATCTTGCTACTCTGTATTGTTGAAAAGTAACCTGTAAAAATCATTCATGACCCAGTTGTTCAATACCGGTATTTTATTGAATCTTAAACGCTTAATTAAGAAGCTGCCCATTGCTGTTACACGTAACCAGCAATACGATGTACAAACCAAACAGATTATACAGCAGGTTTGCAAGCCCGGCAGTAATACCATTGATGTAGGCACACATACGGGAGATATTCTTGATCTGCTCATCCAGCAATCGCCCAATGGTGTTCATTTTGGTTTTGAACCCATTCCTGTTTTATACAATGCTTTGCAGAAAAAATATACCGGCAATGATCATGTGCAATTGTTTGATGTGGCATTAACCAATGAAGCAGGCGAAACCAGTTTTAATTATGTAACCAGTAATCCATCGTACAGCGGCATCAAAAAAAGAAAGTACGATCGAAGCAACGAAACGGATACCGTTATTACAGTGAAACAAAATCTGCTCGATGAACTCATTCTCCCTTTCAGTAAAAAAATTGATTTCATTAAAATTGATGTAGAAGGTGGAGAGATGGCTGTATTAAAAGGAGCTGCTGCATTAATTCAACGGGATCGTCCGGTGATTGTATTTGAATGCGGACTTGGCGGAACAGATGTATATGATACAACCCCTGAACAACTCTTTGATTTTTTTCAAGAGCAGGGTTACGGTATTTCTTTGATGAAAGATTTTCTGCAATCAAAAAACTTATTCAGCAAACAAGCCTTTGCAGAGCAGTATTACCAAAAGCTGAATTATTATTTTATATCCTCTCCTCAGGAAGAAAGGTCATAAGTTCTTTCCAAAAAAAATCATCGAGTTGATAAGTGCAAAGAACTGAAGCTGAGTTTACAGTAGCACAAAAATAAAATCAGGGAACAATCCCGAAAACGGGCAGTAATCGTTTTCGGGCGGCTTTTTTGGTTACTTTTTTTCCGCAAAAAAAGTGACAATAAAAAACTGGAAGTACAAATTGGGTATGTAAAATTATAGCTGATAAAAACTACCGCTCCTTCCTCGCAATAAATCGTTTCGCCGTTTCCTGTATATATAAATACAGTTCAATATCCAGTATCTGTGTGAGCAAATCGTACTCAGGCCGGTACAGCTCCATGTATTCATCCAACAACGCACCTTCTTTTAATTTGGTTAAACGTTGCACAATGGTTTTATTGAAACGGTAGTTGATATAGCGGTCCTGTTCTTCTTTAATCAACCGTTGCTGAAACAACGCCATGCTTTTGTTCTTTCTGAAACGGAACACATTGATCAAAGCATCCAGATCAATACCTGCACTGGTGCCTGCTTCAGCATTTGCTCCTGTAAAACGCAAACCGCTTCTGTCGTTGTTAAATACTTTGTCGTACTGCAAACGGTTTTCAATAGAATCCTGCCGTCTGTTTTTTCCATACACAATAATTTCTTTCAGTTGTTTGTACCTGCCGGGTACATGTAAGCTGATGGAAATATCAAACGCAGAAAAATCACGGATGGCTGCAACAGCAAATTTTTGAGTGGGTTTGTTGCGAAAGAAAAAGAACACCGAATCTTTTTCGCCTACATAAATACTGTAGTTGCCTGCACTGTCGGTAAAGCTCATGGTACCACAAGTGCAAATGACCTGCACACCCATTACGAGGTTGCGTTTGGTACTGTCGTACACCGTTCCGTTTAACTGAATTTGTGCAGTGACGGTTTGGGTAAACAGAATGACTGTTATATAAAGGAGTAACTTTTTCAAAACTGTTGCAATGATAAACCCTTCAGTTGAAAAAACAGAGCATGCGGTTCATTTTAGGAAGCTTTTATAAAACAAGCAGTTTTTCAATTTCTGCAGCAAAATGTTTGTGCTCTAAAGTATGAATGCGTTGCGCCAGCGTTTCAGCTGTATCATCGGGCTTTACTTCGCATGTTGCCTGAAAGATGATTTTGCCGTGATCATACAATTCATCTACATAATGTATACTGATGCCGCTTTCGGTTTCTTTATGCTCAATCACTGCTTCATGTACAAAGCGGCCATACATTCCCTTGCCTCCATACTTGGGTAATAAAGCAGGGTGAATATTAATGATGTGCTGCGGATAAGCCCTGATCAATGCTACAGGGATCTTCCATAAAAAACCAGCCAATACAATTAAATCAATCTGTTGTTCTTTTAATTCATCTACATACGCATTGCCCCGAAAGAATTGTTCTTTTTCAATAAGCAGTGTGGGTATAGCAAATTCTTCAGCAATTTTTAAAACACCGGCCTGCGGTTTGTTGCAAACAATGAATGCAATGAGCACCAGTGGATGCTGATGAAAATGTTCAATGATTTTTTGTGCATTGCTGCCCGCCCCTGATGCAAAAATGGCTACTCGTGTCATCTGGTTTTTTTATGGTTCGTTTTGGCAGATGGAACCTCCACCTTTCATTTTTCTTTTTTTTGAAGTGAAGAAGCTCATTTCATTGCGTGCAAAATTGTAACTTTCTGCAATGCTAAAACTATTTCTTTTTTGTACCCTGATGATTATAGTTCATCAACTTCCTGCACAATACACAATCTGTAATGGCAAATCCTATGCTGCTCCATCTTTTTCTGCTTCAGCTTTACAACAACTGAACGATCAGTTGCAGCAGGCAAAAATAAAATACGACAAAGACAGTAGCAAGGGTGATCATATTATTTGGTATGGACGAAGGTTGGCTTATCTGGCCCGGTACGACGAAGCAATTGCTGTTTTCAGTAAAGGAATTGCACTTCACCCAACCGATGCAAGAATGTACCGGCACCGTGGGCATCGCTACCTTACTACCCGTTGTTACAATAAAGCCATTGCCGATTTTGAAAAAGCGGCTGAGTTAATCAAGGGCAGGGAAGATGAGATTGAGCCCGATGGCATACCCAATGAAAAAAATATTCCAACCAGTACGCTGCAGTCCAACATCTGGTATCATCTGGGACTGGCTTATTATCTGCAAAACAGTTTAGAGAAAGCAGAAGCAGCTTACAGGCAGTGTTTACTGGTTTCAAATAACCCGGATATGTATGTGGCAACAGCCAACTGGTTATATATTACGTTGTGGAAGCTGAATAAAGTAAAAGAGGCTGAAGCGGTACTTAAAAAGATTAAGAAGAAAATGAACCTCATTGAAAACACCGATTACCATACCATCTTATTAATCTACAAAGGGCTGCAACGACCGGCTGAAATAAGAACAAAGTTTTTAGATGAAACCCATCCCATGTCGAATCCGGCAATTGGTTTTGCACTTGGTAATTATTATATCAGTATTGGTCATGCTGCAGAAGGAGTAGATCTGCTGGGCAGAGTAATAGCTGGCGGTCAATGGGGAAGCTTTGGTTATATGGCGGCTGAACTGTTGCTGGAAGAGTTAGGACAACGTTAGCAGCTTTCCTTCTATTTCCCCCACGTGTAAAGAACGGTGCAGTATAATATATCTAAACTTGTGCGATTACAAATTCAACACAAAGAACAAACTCTCCATTTTTTTAAAACTTATTAAATAAGTTGGCTTTGTGTTATGCAAAAGTCCCCCTTTGGGGGATTTAGGGGGCTTTCTTTACCAATCCCATTCGTTTACCCATTTTACGGAGATAGTTGCTGAAAAAACGAAACTGTCCAAACGGAAAACTAACCAGCATCACCATCATCGGCCATAACAAAGTAACCAGTAAAATGTACACCGGTACTGCAATCCAAGGGTTTTCAATTCCAAACAAAGGCATCAAACGCTTGCCTATATAGCCGGTTAAACTTCCACCAATGGCAAAGGTGCAGAGTATAAGGAGTAATTGCCAACCGCTTACTTTCCATTTGTTGCGAAGCTTTTGAAACATGCGTACAAAAATGGGCGAAAAACTTTGTTTAACGTTCTGCGGTTACAGAAAACTTTTAAAAGTGAATTTTTTTAATTGATTTTACATGTGATGATTGAAGAGGATGAAAATGTTCACTTTACAAGTCATAACTAAGTAAAAAATTTTTTCAATGTGTGGATATTATGTCAGTATCCTCCCCTAAATTTGCAGCCTGTACACACAGGATATTCTTCCTAATCACAATAGGTTCCAGAACGTTATGAATCAACCAAAATTATTACTCCGCAGGTCGCTCACTTTTTGTTTGGTACTTGTTTCATTATTCATGGCCAATCAGGCTTTTGCGCAGGATGGCAAAGCATTGTTCCAGGCGAACTGTGCAAGCTGCCATGCGGTTGGAAAAAAATTAACCGGTCCTGCATTGGCCGGCTTAGAAGGAAGGGGCTCCTGGAGCGACCGTAAAAAATTATATGCCTGGATTCGTAACCCGGCAGGTTTTGCAAAAACTGATGCATACGCCGCAGGGTTAATTAAGGAATATGGTGTATTGATGACTGCTTTCCCCGGTTTGAGCGATAAAGAAATTGATGCGGTTGTTACGCATGTTAATACAGAAGCGAATAAGAAGCCGGATGTGCCTACAGGCGATCCTGCCTTAGTTGAAGAAGAAGATAACTCTCTTCTCTACGGTATACTTGCATTGGTACTCGCAGTCATTGCATTGATCTTATTACAGATTAACAGCAACCTCCGTAAGTTAACCGACGAAAAAGAAGGTGTAAACCGTCCTGAGCCGGTTGCTTTCTGGAAAAACAAAGCCTACATGGCTACATTAACCATTGTTCTCTTTATTGTTGCAGGATTTTTCCTTGCACAGGGTGCAATTGGTTTAGGCCGCCAGACAAATTATCAACCGGAACAACCCATTTACTATTCACATAAAGTACACGCAGGTGTAAACCAGGTAAACTGTTTATACTGTCATGGTGGTGCAATGGAAGGCAAGCATGCTAACATCCCAAGTGTAAATGTTTGTATGAACTGTCACATGGCCATCAACGAATACAAAGGACCAAAGATGGTTCGTGAAGATGGTACAGAAGTAAACGGTACTGCCGAAATTCAAAAATTATACAGCTACGCCGGCTGGGATCCTGCAACAAATAAATATACCAAACCGGGAAAACCTATTGAGTGGATCAAGATTCACAACCTGCCCGATCATGTATATTTCAACCACTCACAACATACCAAAGCAGGTGGTGTACAATGCCAAACCTGTCATGGTGAAATCCAGAACATGGGCGAAGTGTACCAGTTCAGCAACCTGAGCATGGGCTGGTGTATTAACTGTCATCGTGAAACCAATGTTAAGTTTAAAGAGAACGGGTTTTACAGCATGTACGAGAAGTTCCATAACGACATTAAGAATGGAAAAATGGACAGCGTAACCGTTGAGAAAATTGGCGGAACAGAGTGTCAGAAATGTCACTATTAATATATACCTGATTCTGATTTTAATCCGGTGTGGAGTCGAAGGACAAATTTTCAAATTAGCTATCAAGCAAGCATATGAGTAAAAAATATTGGCAAAGTTTCGGAGAGCTGAACAATACAAAGGCATACAATGCAGATGCAGAGAATGAGTTTAAAGAAGATCTGCCTTTTGAAATGAACGACAGCGGTGCAAAAGCACCCCGCCGTGACTTTCTGAAATATCTTGGCTTCAGCACAGCAGCTGCTACATTGGCTGCCAGTTGCGAAATTCCGGTAAAAAAAGCCATTCCTTTTTTAAACAAACCCGCTGATATTGTACCGGGTGTTGCTAATTATTATGCCACCACGTTTGTGCAGGATGGTGATGTTGTTCCGGTGTTGGCGAAAGTGAGAGATGGCCGCCCCATTAAGCTCGAAGGAAATGAAATGGGCTTTACTAAAGGCGCTACATCTCAACGTGTACAGGCTTCTGTGTTGAGTTTATACGATACGGCACGTGTACGTTTCCCGATGGAAAAATCGGCCGATGGTTTTAAAGAAGCTCCTACTTACGAAGCAGTAGATAAAAAAATTGCTGCTGCATTAGCTGCTGCAGGCAGTAAGCAAATTGTATTATTAAGTTCTACTATCAACTCACCATCTGTAGCAGCAGTGATTGATGAGTTCAAAGCAAAATATCCCACTTTCAAACATGTAACATACGATGCAGTTTCTTACAGCGGTATGTTGCAGGCCAACGAAGTTTCTTACGGCAGCCGGTTTATACCTTCATATCATTTCGATCAGGCAAAAGTGATTGTAAGCTTTGGTGCTGATTTCTTAGGAACATGGCTCAGCCCTGTTGAATTTGCAAAACAATTTGCAGCAGGAAGAAGAATTGATGAGAAAAACCCAACCATGAACCGTCACTTTCAGTTCGAAAGTATGTACAGCATGACGGGTGCAAGTGCCGATGAACGTTATACACACAAACCAAGTGAGCTGGGTGCTGCTTTATTAGCACTCTATGCAAAAGTGGGTGGAGCAGTTACTGCGCCTGCCATTGCAGATAAGCGTTTGGCTGCAGGAATTGACGCTGCTGCAAAAGAATTACTGGCAGCAGGCGGAAATGCACTTGTTGTTGGCGGAAGCAACGATGTAAACGCACAAATTTTAATTAACGCTATTAATGATAAGATCGGCGCCAATGGCAAAACGATCAACTTTGGTACAACTGTAAACTACCGTAAGGGAGTTGATGCTGACATGGAGCAACTGGTGAATGATATGAATACAGCTGATGTTGCAGTTTTGCTCGTACACGGCGCAAACCCTGTTTACACCTATCGTGACAGTAAGAAGTTTGCAGATGGTTTAAAGAAAGTTGGTTTATCGGTTTCTTTTAATGAAAGAGAAGATGAAACAACCGAACTCTGCAACTATGTATTGCCTGATCATCATTATCTTGAAAGCTGGGGCGATGCTGAAGCTAAAGCAGGTTACACTTCTTTTATTCAACCTACGATTCATCCTTTATTTAAAACAAGAGCATTTGCAACTTCATTGTTGAAGTGGAGTGGAAGTACAGTTCCTGATTACGAAACTTATTTCAAAAACTACTGGATTACTAAACTTGGCGGACAGCTTGCTTTTGATAAAGCATTACAGGATGGTATTATGGAACCCGCTGCTCCTGTTGTTGCAGGTGCTTCTTTCAACGGATCTGCATTAACAGATGCTGTTGCAAAACTGAGCGCTGTAAAAAAAGCAGGGAAGTACGAACTGGTGATTTATCAGAAAGTAAGTATTGGTGATGGTAAAATGGCCAACAACCCATGGTTGCAGGAAATGCCTGATCCTATTACAAGAGCTTGCTGGGATAACTATGCAATCATTTCTCCTGAAACAGCTAAGCAGTTTGGGTATGAAACATCATCTGAATTAGATGCATACGAAGTAGAACCGGCAAAGCGTGTAGTGAAAATAACTGCGGGAGGAAAATCAATTGAACTTCCGTTGATCATTGTTCCCGGTACAAATAATCATACTGTTGCAATTGCAACAGGTTATGGCCGCAGCCAGAAAGTAGGAAGAGCAGCATTCGGCGCAGGTAAAAATATTTATCCAATGGTTGGCTTTAACGGCCAGACATATGAATACACTGTTAGCGATGTAACGGTTGAAAAAACAACTTTGGACGATTACCCAGTTGCGCAGATGCAGACACACAGTACTTATGGTAACCGTGTGGAAGTAGTGAAAGAAACCAGTCTGTCAGTACTCAAAAAAGATCCGAAACATTTCCTCAACGAACGCTATGCTGAGTTGAAAGATTATGGCGGTGTGGATCTGGAAAAATTTGAAAAAGAAGGAACACTGTATCCTGTATTTGATAAGCCCGGCATTAAATGGGGAATGAGCATTGATCTCAACACCTGTAATGGTTGCGGCGCCTGTGTGGTAGCATGTAGTGCAGAAAACAACGTTTCAGTTGTAGGTAAAAACCAGGTGGCGAAATTCCATGATATGCATTGGTTGCGTATTGACCGTTATTTCAGCGGCGATATGGAAAACCCGGATGTGGTGTTTCAACCTATGCTTTGCCAGCACTGTGATAACGCTCCTTGTGAAAACGTTTGTCCGGTAGCAGCAACCAACCACAGCAGCGAAGGATTGAACCAGATGACGTATAACCGTTGTATCGGTACAAGATATTGTGCCAACAACTGTCCGTATAAAGTTCGTCGCTTTAACTGGCACGACTGGAATGGTGCAGACAGCTTTAAAGACAATCAGCAACCATTGGTTGAGTACGGAAGAATCAATGAAGTAACGCTTGACATGAACGAAGAACTTACACGCATGGTGTTGAATCCGGATGTAACTGTCCGCAGCCGTGGTGTAATTGAAAAATGTTCGTTCTGCGTACAGCGTTTGCAGGAAGCAAAACTCAATGCAAAGAAAGACAGCCGTCCGATGGTTGACAGCGATATTAAAACAGCTTGTCAGCAGGCTTGTCCTACCAGTGCAATTGTGTTTGGTAATATGAACGATAAAGAAAGTGCTATCCGTATTACACGTACAAAAGAAGCAGTGAACCGCACCTACTATGTACTGGAGCAGTTACACGTATTGCCGAACGTAAGCTATATGGCAAAAGTGAGAAATACTGAACGTGTAGTTGGAAATCATGAAGAAGAAGGGCACGGTGAAGCACATTCAGAAACGAAAGAAGCGGCAGCACATTAAGGGAGCCAGCCCCCTAAATCCCCCAAAGGGGGACTTGCTATGCACAAGGCTCGCTTTTTTGGAGATTTTGAAAATAGATTAAAAGGTCAATTAGTAAAGGTTCATTTGTCAACTGAACTTGATAGGTGAAAAACAAAAGTTGAAATAGTAAACAAGGCCTGGCCTTCCTTCCCTTCGGGGAGGAAAAGAAGGTGGGGCTTTAAAGAAACCAAGAATATGTCATTACTACGGTACGAATCACAGGTTAGGGAACCATTGGTTGATGGTCATAAAACCTACCACGACGTTACAGAAGATATTTGTAAACCGGTGGAAGCCGCCCCATCACGTTTGTGGTGGATCGGTTTTATTATCTCGGTTGCATTACTCCTGTTTGGTGTAGTGAGTTTGTATAAAGAAGTAGTGTATGGTACAGGTATGTGGAACCTGAACAAAACCATCGGCTGGGGTTGGGATATCACCAACTTCGTATGGTGGGTGGGTATTGGTCACGCCGGTACATTGATCTCTGCCATCTTATTACTCTTCCGTCAGGGATGGAGAACAGGTGTAAACCGTGCGGCTGAAGCTATGACCATCTTTGCGGTTATTTGTGCGGGCCAGTTCCCCATCTGGCATATGGGTCGTGTGTGGATGGCGTTCTTTGTAATGCCTTACCCCAATACACGTGGTCCATTGTGGGTGAACTTTAACTCACCATTGTTGTGGGACGTATTTGCGATCTCTACTTATTTTACTGTATCTCTTTTATTCTGGTACAGCGGTTTGTTACCTGATATGGCTACACTTCGTGACCGTGCAAAAAAGAAATGGGCAAAGGCATTTTATGGTGTTGCTTCTTTCGGATGGTCAGGTTCTACAAAGCACTGGCAGCGTCATGAAAGTTTATCGTTGGTGTTAGCAGGCTTGAGTACACCACTTGTATTATCTGTACACACCATCGTATCGTTCGACTTTGCTACATCGGTTATTCCGGGTTGGCATACCACCATCTTCCCTCCATATTTCGTTGCGGGTGCCATCTTCTCCGGTTTTGCCATGGTGCAAACACTGATGTTGGTTACACGTAAAGTAATGAACCTGCAGGATTATATTACCATCAGCCACATTGAGAACATGAATAAGGTAATTGTATTAACCGGTTCTATTGTGGGTTGTGCATACTTAACTGAGTTGTTCATGGCATGGTACAGTGCCGTGAAATATGAGCAGGATATTTTCTTTAAATACCGTATTGCCGGTCCTTACGGATGGAGCTACTGGTTGATGATGACCTGTAACGTAATCACACCGCAGTTGTTCTGGGTTAAGAAATTACGCCGCAACATTGCGTTTACATTCTTAATGAGTGTAGTGGTAAACATCGGTATGTGGTTCGAACGTTTTGTGATCATCGTATCATCTCTGTATCGTGACTATCTTCCTTCTTCCTGGTCGGTGTATTATCGTCCAACAATCTGGGAAGTTGGTTTTTATCTCGGATCATTTGGTTTGTTCTTTACCTGCTATTTCCTGTTCTCGAAATACTTCCCTGTAATTGCTATTGCAGAGATCAAACATGTATTGAAAAAGAATGGTGAGAGCTATAAAGAACAAATGGATCCGATTGAAGCGCAAACAGTAGAAGAGTTTGCCAAGGAGCATGTACATGCACACTAGGCCCCCTAAATCCCCCAAAGGGGGACTTGCCAGACACAGGGCAAACTTATTTGAAGATGTTCATTAGGATTGAAGAGATTGAATATTATAAAGAAGAAAAGTTGAAATAATAGTTCACAAGCTCGCAGCTAACAGCTAACAGCCAAAAGCTAAAATAATATGTCTGTAAAAAAATTTGTAGTCGGTTGTTTTGATGATGAAAAAACGCTGTTCCCTGCGGTGAAAAACACACGCAAGGCAGGTTACAAGATTCATGATGTGTACACACCGTTTCCGATTCATGGTTTAGACCATGCAATGGGTCTGCGTGATACAAGTCTGCACACCGCCGGCTTTATCTACGGCATCACCGGTACAACAACCGCTCTTACTTTTATGAGCTGGGTGTTTACAAAAGACTGGCCGTTAAACATTGGTGGTAAACCGAATTTGCCTTTACCTGCTTTTATTCCCATTGTGTTTGAATTAACAGTATTGTGTGCAGCAGTGGGAATGGTACTTACATTCTGTTATTTATGCCAGCTTGCTCCGTTTGTACGGAAAGATCATTTTCATTTAAGAGCTACAGATGATTTGTTTGTGATGCCGATAGAGATTACCGATAAAACAAATGCAGAAGAAGTAAAAGCATTTTTTAAAAGTGCAGGTGCAGTAGAAGTGTTTGAAAAATCGGCTGAAACGGGCTGGTGGCTTGGGCGCTACGACTCAACCAAAAAGGCATTTGAAAAAGAAGAAGAAATTGTTACAGCATAAAAAAACTGACATGCGTTCAACAAAGATTGTTACAGCAGGATTTATTACAGTATTGTTTGCAGCATCATCCTGCAACAACGGTGTGCGTCGTGATACAGGCCGTATTTATATGCCGGATATGGCTTACAGCCGTGCGGTGGAAACTTATGCCGATCACAGCAACCTTACAGAAGCCGGTATTTATTATGATGCTACTCCTGTTGCAGGTACAGTTAAACGTGGTGATGTAGCGTATTTCCCACTGGCAATGGACAAAGCAGGCGATACGACCAATTATAACGCATCAAAACAAATACAGAATCCTGTTCCTGCTCTCAACGAAAAGGACATGGAAGAAGCAAAGCGTTTGTACAGTGTGAACTGCGGTATCTGTCACGGTGAAAAATTAAATGGTAATGGTCCTTTGTATAAAGAAGGTAATGGTCCATATCCTGCAAAGCCGGCAACATTAGTTGGCGATGTAAAATATGAGACAATGCCAGCAGGACAAATGATGTATTCACTTACCTACGGTAAAAACCTGATGGGAAGTTATGCAGCACAATTAAGTACAAAGCAACGCTGGATGGTGATTCACTACATCAAGAGCATGCAGCCGGGCGGTAAAGCGGTGGCAACCGAAGCAGCAGCTCCTGCAGTTGATTCAACAAAAGCAACAAAATAAATTAAGTACAACCAAAACGAATCTTCAACTATAAACGAACTTCAATGGCACTGAAAGAGCAATTTGAAATACCGGGCGGACTTAAAAAATGGAGCTATGCATTGATGGGTGTGGGTGCATTAACACTCATACTCGGCATTGTATTCCTGCATCCTTTTTCCGGTGGTCATGGCGAAGCACACGGAGCAGAAGCCTACGGGGCAACAAAATTCTGGATGGCACTGATGCATAACAGCATCTTCTGGTTGCTGGTGGTAGCCTCAAGCTTTTTCTTTATTTGTGCAACCACACTTGCACAGGGCGGATGGCCGCTTGCATTCCGTCGTGTACCCGAAGCAATTTCCGGTGGCATGAACGTGCTGGGTCCCGTTGCGCTGGTTGTATTACTGGCCTATGTATGGATTTCTGATGATCATCATATCTACCATTGGAAAGATGCATCACACCTCGATGAAAAGTTAAAAGCAAAAAGCGGATTCCTGAATCCAACTTTTTATACCGTATTATCAATCACTGCAGTTGGTTTATGGATGTGGTTCCGTAACTGGTTCCGCAAAAATTCTCTGGCAGAAGATCTGGCGGGTAAAGGCGATACATCGTTTTACTGGAAATCGTTAGCCATTGCTGCAGCATTTCTGGTAACATATGGTTTAACCGTGTTGAGTACATTACCATGGATGTGGTTAATGAGTATTGATGCACATTGGTACAGCACCATGTACAGCTGGTATACATTTGCCAGTTCATGGGTAGCAGGTATTTCGTTGATGATGTTGTTTGTGGTGTATCTGAAAAACCTCGGTTACCTAGAGTTTGTAAATGATGAACACATTCATGATATCGGAAAATTCATGTTTGCGTTTTCTATCTTCTGGACCTACCTGTGGTTCTCTCAGTTTATGTTGATCTGGTACAGTAACCAGCCTGAAGAAACAGAATACTTTATTGACAGAGTTGGTATACCCGGACAGCCCGGACCGTTTAAAGCAATTTTTATTCTCAACCTGCTCATCAACTTCCTTGCTCCGTTGTTAATACTGATGAAGCGTGGATCAAAACGTAACTACACGATTGTAACGTTGATGGCTGTTGTAATCATTTTCGGTCACTGGCTCGATTTTTATCAAATGGTTACACCCGGTCCGTTACAGGAATTAGGTCAGGAGTCAAATTCAATTTCACATTTCTTATACAGCCTTGGTATTGGTGCAGGATTTTTAGGACTGGTGATCTTTTTAACGGCAAAGTATCTTGCAAAAGCACCATTGCTGGCAAAAAATCATCCTTTAGTTAAAGAAAGTGTCATTCATCACACCTAAGGAGATTGAACAAACGAAAAAGAATTGACGAACTATAAATAATTTGCACAAGCTATGAGTACTACAACATATATGGTTATTGCAGCAGCAGTGCTGGTATTCATTGTAATCTTTCAGATTGCAAAAGCCAGTGAGTATGTAAGTGTGTTAAAAGGAGAAGATCATTCCCGTAAACAAAACAACCGCATCAACGGGTTTATGTTACTTGGTTTTATGATCCTTGGATTTATTGGTGTATGGTATTGCAACAAACTGTTGTATAAAACAACCTTGTTTCCGCATGGATCTGCTTCAGTTGAAGGAGAAAAGATTGATGAGATGTTTATGATCACTACAGCGGTTACAGGTCTCATTTTTGTAATCACTCAATTCCTCCTGTTTTATTTCGCATGGAAATACCAGGAAAAAGAAGGTCAGAAAGCATTTTATTTTCCGCATAACAACAAGCTGGAATTAATCTGGACGGTTGTACCTGCCATATTCCTTACAGTACTTGTGGTGTTTGGTTTGAAATTCTGGTTCCGTATTACTTCCGATGCTCCCAAAGGTGCATTAGAAGTGGAGATTGTAGGAAAACAGTTTGGATGGATTATGCGTTATCCCGGCAAGGATAAAAATTTCGGTCGCACATACTTCAGAGTTATCAGCGACGAAAACAATAATTCACTCGGCCAGGTTTGGGAAAATAATGATTCATTAAAATTAACAGCCGATCCTGCGAACTACGATGATGTGGTAACAACAACAACCATGTATGTTGTAAAAAACCGCCCTGTGAAATTGATCATCGGAAGCCGTGATGTGATTCATGATGTTGGTTTAAATCACTTCCGTTTGAAAATGGATGCGGTGCCCGGTATTCCAACCACACTTTGGTTTACACCAAATGAAACAACAAAAGAAAGAAGAATCCGTACAGGTAATCCGGACTTTGTATATGAAATATCCTGCGATCAGATGTGCGGTAACGGACATTACTCCATGCGTGGAATTATTGAAGTGGTAACACAGGAAGAGTTTGATGTCTGGATGGCTAAACAAAAGCCAAACTATTATGTAGCCAAACCGGAGAAAGATCCGTCAGCTGCACCTGCAGTTGCGGATACAACTGCAAAGCCGGCCGCAATTGCAGCCGTTGTAAACAAATAATTTATTTTAAGCGAACTGAAAAAATAATAAGAGTATGAGCAGCGAAGCGACACATGTACAGCAGCAAACACTTACTGTTCCTCATGAGACACACGTAGAAATTCATCATGGTCATCATCATGAAACATTTCTCACCAAGTATGTCTTCAGTCAGGATCATAAAACCATTGCCAAGCAGTTTTTGATAACGGGGATGTTCTGGGCATTGATCGGTGGATTGTTTTCTGTAATCTTCCGTTTGCAGTTAGGTTTTCCTGAAGCAAAATTTCCCTGGCTTGAAATGTTATTGGGCGAGTGGGCAAAAGGCGGACAGTTACAAGCCGAAGCTTATTATGCATTAGTAACCATGCACGGAACCGTACTGGTATTCTTTGTATTAACAGCAGGTTTAAGCGGAACGTTTTCTAACTTTTTAATTCCATTACAGGTAGGTGCAAGAGACATGGCATCTCCTTTTCTCAATATGCTTTCATACTGGTTCTTCTTTACTGCCAGTATTGTAATGTTGTCTTCTTTGTTTGTACAAACAGGTCCGTTTAGTGGTGGCTGGACGGCTTATCCGCCGTTAAGTGCATTGGGTGAAGCATCACCCGGTTCAAAAGTGGGAATGGATCTATGGCTTGTTTCCATGGCACTGTTTGTGGTTTCATCTTTATTAGGTGGTTTAAATTATATTGCAACGGTGTTGAACATGCGTACAAAAGGTATGAGCATGACACGCCTGCCGTTAACCATCTGGGCATTCTTCTTTACAGCAGTATTGGGTGTATTATCATTCCCTGTATTGTTATCCGGTTTTATCTTATTGATTTTTGACCGTCACTTTGGAACAAGTTTTTACCTGAGTGATATCTATATTAACGGACAGGCTTTACCAAATGAAGGTGGCAGTGCTATTCTTTATCAGCATCTGTTCTGGTTCCTTGGTCATCCGGAAGTATACATCATTCTGTTACCGGCCATGGGTATGGCATCAGAAATTCTATCCGTGAACAGCCGCAAACCAATCTTTGGTTACATGGCCATGGTGGGCTCTTTGTTTGCAATCACTATTCTTGCATTCCTTGTATGGGCGCATCACATGTTTGTAACCGGATTAAATCCGTTCCTCGGTGCGTTCTTTGTACTGCTTACATTATTAATTGCTGTACCAAGTGCCATCAAAGTATTTAACTGGTTAACCACGTTGTGGAAAGGAAATATCCGTTTTACACCGGCCATGTTATTTGCAATGGGATTTGTAAGCTTGTTTATCTCGGGTGGTTTAACCGGTATCTTCCTTGGTAACTCCTCACTAGATATTCATTTGCACGACACATACTTTGTAATTGCACACTTCCATATTGTAATGGGTGTTGCTTCTATGTTTGGCATGTTTGCAGGTATTTATCACTGGTATCCGAAAATGTACAGTCGTTATCTGAACAATACATTGGGTTATATCCATTTCTGGGTAACCATGATCGGTGCGTACCTTATTTTCTGGCCTATGCACTACGAAGGTTTAGCAGGTATGCCACGCCGTTACTATAAGTTTGATATCTGGGAATCTTTCAAGCATTTTGGAACACTCAACCAGTTCATCAGTATTGTATCCATCATTGTATTCCTTGCGCAGATTCTGTTTTTAGTGAACTTCTTCTACAGTATCTGGAAGGGAAGAAAAGTAACCACACAGAATCCATGGGGTGCAAACACACTGGAGTGGACAACACCAATCACTCCCGGTCATGGTAACTGGTCTGGTGAAATTCCTGAGGTGCATCGCTGGGCGTATGATTATGGAAAAGACGGAAAAGAATTTACTACGCAAACTACACCTGTGAGTGCAGATGAGAGTAAACATTAATGAAGTAAAAAGATAACCGTTGTTATCATAAAATAAATTGAGCAGTCAACCGGAAGATAAAAAACAAGTGAAGTCAGGTGTGATGGGCAAAATTGAAGACTATAAACAGCTCATCAAGTTTACGCTCAGTTTTACAGTTGTGTTCAGCAGTATCATTGCATACATGCTGGCCCCAAATGTGGTTGAATATGATTTGTTAAGTATTGTCTTGTTATTTGTTGGCGGCATGTTAGTTACAGGAAGTGCCAACGCCATTAATCAGATAACAGAAAAAGATACAGATGCAGTAATGAAACGTACAGGCAACCGACCCGTAGCAAGCGGACGGATGAGTGTACAGGAAGCAACGGCTTTCGCTTTTATTGCAGCAATTGTTGGCTCTTTGATTTTAGGTTTGTATTTCAGCTGGTATGCAGCAGGTATAGCATTGTTCAGTTTATTTCTTTACGGGTTTGTTTATACACCGTTGAAGAAAATTAATTCCATTGCTGTACTGGTAGGTGCAGTACCGGGGGCATTACCTTGTTTAATTGGTTGGGCCGCCGCCTACAATG
Organism: Chitinophagaceae bacterium; assembly: GCA_022841365.1. GTDB lineage: Bacteria > Bacteroidota > Bacteroidia > Chitinophagales > Chitinophagaceae > Lacibacter. The sequence goes on from JALHRP010000001.1 coordinate 94,931, forward strand.
AAAATGAATTTTCATGGACGGGCGGATTGATTCTGTTTGCAATACAGTTCCTCTGGCAGTTCCCTCATTTTTGGGCAATAGCCTGGGTTGCGCATCAGGATTATTCAAAGGCAGGGTTTAAATTATTACCCTCTCAACAAGGACCAACTAAATTTACAGCCATTCAAACAGTTATTTATTCTTTGTTGATGATACCTGTAGGAATGTTGCCCTATTTCTTTAACATGAGTGGTGTTGTGAGCATGTGGATTTTAGTTGCAGCCAATTTATATATGGTGATCCAGTGTGTAAGGTTGTATATAAATATGGATGTAAAGAGCGCAAGAAGAGTGATGTTCAGCAGTTATATTTATTTGCCGGTTGTGTTACTTGCATTGCTGGCAGATAAAATAGCAACCACAGTACCCTAAATCCTCCGAAGCGAAAGGATTGCTCGGCCAGGGCTGGCTTTTCGGAGTCGTTGATGAAACAGGAAGCAGGTAATTAGTGATGAGTAAAGTTCTTTTGTTGATGTGGTAGAAAAAATAATTTATTAACGGTATAAAGCACCGCTCCTTCTCCTTCGGGGAAGGAGAAGGAGGAAGGGGCCATGGAAAAGGTTATGAGTAGTGAAAGCAGTAAAAAAATGCATCCGCATAAATTTACATTGTGGATTGCCATAGGAAGTATTACAATGATGTTTGCCGGTTTCACCAGCGCATACATCGTTAAAAGTAATCAGGCGGGATGGCAGCCTGTACAAATGCCCAAGATCTTTTTTTTATCAACAGTGCTTATTCTGGCGAGCAGTCTTACGATCTATCTTGCACAAAAAGCAATGAGTGCAAGAGAGATGGCGAAATACAGAACGCTGATTTCAACAACAGCAGTGCTGGGTCTTGCATTTGTTGTTACACAGTTTTTTGGTTTCTCGGAGTTGTGGCAACAGAAGATCACGTTTAAAGAAAGTGTAGCAGGTTCGTTTTTTTATATTATCACAGGAGTGCATGCATTACATGTGATTGGTGGAGTAATTGCGTTAGCGGTTTTGTTCAGCAGAGCATACAGTTCTAAAACAAAATTTTACAGCAGCACACCTGTTGAAACAGCCGGTTTATACTGGCACTTTGTAGATATCCTTTGGGTTTACCTGTTTGTATTTTTCTTACTGGTATCCTGATTCATTATTGAGAACAAATAAAAATTCATAAATGGCACAAGCAGCAGCAGTTAACACAAAATGGTGGAGCGGAGGTAAAAGCCCCTTCAACGTGGAGTACGGGAAATTGATGATGTGGTATTTTTTAATGAGCGATGCATTTACATTCGGCGCTTTCCTGATCTCTTACGGAACGGTGCGGATGAGCAGCATCTCATGGCCCGATCCCAACAAAGTGTTTAACTCATTTCCATTAGCCGGGCATGCAAATTTGCCATTGGTGTTTGTGAGTTTAATGACATTCATTCTCATTGTAAGTTCTGTAACAATGGTACTGGCTGTGCATGAAGGTCATCATGGAAACAGAAAAGGTGTAGTGAAGTGGATGATCTGGACCATTATCGGCGGTTTTGCTTTCTTAGGTTGCCAGGCATGGGAATGGCATCACCTCCACGATCAGGGTGCATGGTGGGGTCGCAATCCTTTTGCCAATGCAGATGGAACAGTTGCAGGAAGTAATTTTGCTAACTTCTTTTTTACCATCACAGGTTTTCACGGCTTTCACGTATTCTCCGGTGTAGTGATTAATATTATTGTAACCATCATGGCATGGAGAGGTGTGTTTGAAAGAAGAGGACATTATCTCATGATTGAGAAGATCGGTCTCTACTGGCACTTTGTAGATCTGGTATGGGTATTTGTATTCCTGTTTTTTTATCTGGTATAACCAATTCATTCAATTTATTTTTTTGAAATAAAATTTATTATGGAGCATCAAACATTTGGCGGCGAAGTAACCATGCCACACGAGGCACCCGGTGATGATTCGAAAAAGCGGATCTGGAGAACAACCTGGATTCTATCGGGTATAACTATTCTTGAATTAGGGATTGGTTACCTGTTGTATCTCACTAATTTTTCTGAAGGACTTGATCTGGCATTTAAAGGTGCGGTAATTATCCTTTCTCTTGCCAAGGCATTTTACATTGTTTCCATCTTTATGCACCTGGGCGATGAAATCCGTAATCTGATTATGACCATCGTTGTTCCCTTGGTTTTATTTGTGTGGTTTATCATTGCTTTTTTAGCGGATGGTGTTTCCTGGAAAAATCTCCGGAACGAATACAACCCCAAAGAACAGATTAAACAGGAACAGGAGCACACAGCTCCGGCAAAAGAAGGCGGATTGAAATAATTTAGTTTAATTTATAGTGAACCCGTCCCGGTTATTCCTGTTTTATAGGAAAATCGGGACGTCTATTTTAAAGCAGCGACTGATCCGTGTATGAGTAAAAAAGCAATATTGGCATTGTTAATTGCCGTTGGTATTCCTGTTACTTCTTATCTTATTGTAAAGTATACAAGCGAAGATGCAGTAAACATGCCCCGCCGTTATTTTTTTGATTCTGTTACAGAGAAAACGGAAAGAGGTCAGTTAGTAAAAGATACGCTCTGGCACAAGATCAGCAATTTTACATTTACCAATCAACTGGGTAAAACCGTAAGTGCAGATTCTCTGAAAGGAAAAATTCTGGTTGTGGATTATTTTTTTACCCGCTGCCCCAATCCATGTCCTTTGCTTACACGTAACATGAAGAAAATGCAGGACGCATTTTTGAAAACAGATTCACTGGTTCATTTTATTTCTTTTTCAGTAGATCCGGCCAGAGACAGTGTGGAGGCATTGAAACAATATGCAGATAAATATAAAGTGCGACATAACAACTGGTGGTTTTTAACCGGAGATAAAAAAGCAATTTATGATCTGGCCTACAATGAATTTAAATCGGCCACCATTGATGGTGGCGAAATTGATACAGCGTTTCTGCATACCAATAAATTTTTTCTGTTAGATAAAGACCGTGTCATCAGAGGCTGGTACAACGGTACCGATACTGTAGAGATGGCAAGAATGGCCCGTGATATTGGCCTGCTGTTCTTAGAGAAAGACAAGAAAAAGAAACGTAACCTTTTCAGAAAATAAAAGAAACCAAACGATGTCTCACTCACGTGGTTATAAGAAAGGAATGCCTTTGCCTCCTTCAATTAAGAAAAATGACCGTCTTGCGTATGTGCTCATACTCACAGTAAGTGCTGTAGTGTTTGCCGCTGTGGTTATTTTAGGACGTGTTACCATTGATGTTAATCTGGGTTTTGATAAACATATTTTTGCAAGGCTGAATGCACTCATCAACACATTTGTAGCGTTACTGCTGTTGGGAGCTTTATTTGCAGTAAAAGACAAACGTTACCGTACACACAAAAAATTAATGTTGTGGGCAATCAGTTTCTCCGTTTTGTTTTTGCTGTCTTATATCTGTCATCATTTATTTACCGGCGATACAACTTATGGCGGATCAGGGTTGATAAAAATTGTGTACTACGCCATTTTGATTTCACATATTATTCTGGCCGGCTTAATTCTCCCATTCATTTTGTTTACTGCCTACCGTGGTTTAACAGGTGAATATCATAAACATAAAAAACTTGCACGTATCACCTGGCCGCTCTGGTTTTACGTAGCAATAACAGGTGTTATTGTATTCTGGATGATCAGTCCTTATTACAACTGATACCTTTTATATCTTGCAAATATCAATTTGCCGGGAACATATTTTCTTTTTTTGAATAGCTATTCAACTCATTACTATACACGGTCGTATTTTGTCTAAGTGTATTCATTTAACCGTTGTAAATAAGTTATGGTATAACCACACAATCTTTAAGGGAAAATACTGTAACGCTTTTATTTTTGTTTTGTGTGTGTTAGATTTACCCTTCATTCATCCAATAACCTGAACTAACAGCTTTAAAATGTATTCTAAAAATCCAATTTCCTTAACAGGTTTTCTCCTGTTGTTTTTACTTTGTAGTTATACGTCATCCAAAGCTCAAACCTTCGGAACATTTGCTTCTGCGGTTTGGTTAACCGATTGTAACCAAAGTAATTTTTTTAATACTTCAGGAAGTACCAGCAATCTGATAGGTCCCCCCGCAAATGTTTTCGACAATGCAAATCTTGGTGTTCATTCACAAAACTCTGCAACTTTAATTTTAAGAGGTGCTGAAGTAAAAACGTTTAAGAACCCCGGTGTGGCAAATGTGTGCGGTGTACGTTTGTATTACAGAGTATATCTGCAATCATCATCGCCGGGCGCATTCAGCATTATTGATCTTCCTTTTCTGGATGATTGTGATGTACCCAATAGTCAGTTTCCATCGGGAGGCCCCTGCAGCGCAGGCGATCAAAAATGGCAACGGGTTATTCCAAACGGTACAACTGTTCCTTATGCTCCTGTAAATCTTACAGCATATCCTGCAGGTAACTATATCCTGGAAGTTTATTATGATGTAACCGGATCTTTTACCAGCACATCCGCCTGTAATGATGTTGTGCTGTTAAACAACGGTGGTGCAAATTATAAAGCAACATTTTCTATACAGGCACCAACATTAGCAAGCACAAACCCAACTACCTGTAACGGTACGGAAGGCTCTGTTACCATTAACGGATTAGTACCCGGTACTACTTATACTGTAAATTATACAGATGATGGAGCACCGGTTGGTCCGTTAACACTTACAGCAAATGCATCAGGACAAATTATTCTCAGTGGTTTAAATGCCGGTATTTATTCAAACTTTTCATTAACGGTTAATGGATGTACAACCAATCTGTTTACCGGTGTCATCTTATCGAACCCGTTGTTTATACCAACGTTTACCGCCATTCCTCCTTTTTGTGCAGGATCAACGGCGCCAACATTGCCTCCTACATCGAACAATGGTATTTCAGGAACCTGGAATCCGTCAGTAATTAACAATACAGCAACCGGCACGTATACATTTACTCCGAATGCGGGACAATGCGGATTACCTGTTACTATAACCGTAACCGTTATTCCAAACGTTACACCAACATTCAGTTTTGGAACAGCATTAACCATTTGTTCAGGAGGAACTGTTCCAACATTACCTAACACATCAACCAATGGCATCAACGGTACGTGGAGTCCGTCTGTAGTTAGTAACACAGCAAGCGGCACTTATACGTTTACGCCAAACGCCGGACAATGTGCAACCACAGCAACATTTACAGTAGCAGTCAACCCAAACATTACACCAACATTTAGTTTTGGAACTACGTTAACCATTTGTTCAGGGGGTTCTGTTCCAACATTACCAACCACATCAACCAATGGTATTACAGGTACATGGAGTCCATCAGTTGTAAGTAATACTGCAAGTGGAACCTATACGTTTACACCAAACAGCGGACAGTGTGCAACCACCACAACATTTACAGTAACTGTTAATCCGAATATTACTCCAACATTCAGTTTCGGTAATTCATTAACCATTTGTTCAGGCGGCACTGTTCCAACTTTACCAACTACATCTGATAATGGTATCACCGGTACATGGAATCCTGCAACAGTGAGCAACACAGCAAGCGGTACTTATGTATTTACTCCAACAGCTGGTCTTTGTGCAACAACGTTTACATTCACTGTAACGGTGAATCCGAATATTACCCCAACATTTAGTTTCGGAACTACATTGACCATTTGTTCAGGGGGTACTGTTCCAACTTTACCAAACACATCAACCAATGGCATTACCGGTACATGGAATCCTGCTGTTGTAAGTAATACAGTTGGCGGAACCTATACGTTTACACCAAACGCCGGACAGTGTGCAACCACCACCACATTAACAGTAACTGTTAATCCGAATATTACACCAACATTCAGTTTCGGTAATTCATTAACGATCTGTTCAGGCGGAACCGTTCCCACATTACCGACAACTTCAACTAATGGTATTACCGGTACATGGAGCCCTGCAACAGTAAGTAACACTGCAAGCGGCACTTATGTTTTTACACCAACAGCAGGTCTTTGTGCAACAACGTTTACATTCACTGTAACGGTGAATCCGAATATTACACCAACATTTAGTTTCGGAACTACATTGACCATTTGTTCAGGGGGTACTGTTCCAACATTACCAACCACATCAACCAATGGTATTACCGGTACATGGAACCCTGCAGTTGTAAGTAACACAGCAAGTGGAACGTATACATTTACTCCAACAGCCGGACAGTGTGCAACAACTGCAACATTTACTGTAACAGTAACACCTAACATTACACCAACGTTTAGTTTTGGAACCACGTTGACGATTTGTTCAGGCGGAACTGTTCCTGTATTACCAACAACATCAACTAACGGCATTACCGGTACATGGAGCCCTGCGGTTGTAAGTAATACTGTTGGCGGAACATATACATTTACGCCGAACAGCGGACAATGTGCAACCACTGCAACATTTACTGTAACCGTTAATCCCAACATCACACCAACGTTTAGTTTTGGAACAACATTGACGATTTGTTCAGGAGGAACTGTTCCAACGTTACCAACCACATCAACCAACGGTATTACAGGAACATGGAACCCTGCAGTTGTAAGTAACACTGCAAGCGGCACCTATACATTTACTCCAACAGCGGGTCAGTGTGCAACAACAACAACATTTACTGTAACTGTTAATCCGAATATTACACCAACATTCAGTTTCGGTAATTCATTAACGATCTGTTCAGGAGGCACTGTTCCAACGTTACCAACCACATCAACCAACGGTATTACAGGAACATGGAACCCTGCGGTTGTAAGTAATACAGCAAGCGGTACTTATATCTTTACACCAACAGCAGGACAGTGTGCAACCACGTTTACATTCACAGTAACAGTGAATCCAAACATCACCCCAACGTTTAGTTTCGGAACCACGTTGACGATTTGTACCGGCGGAACTGTTCCAACATTACCAACCACATCAACTAACGGCATTACCGGAACATGGAACCCCGCTGTTGTAAGTAATACAACAAGTGGAACGTATACCTTTACGCCTAACAGCGGACAATGTGCAACCACTGCAACATTTACTGTAACCGTCAATCCAATTGTTACACCAACATTTAGTTTTGGAACAACGCTGACGATTTGTTCAGGAGGCACTGTTCCTGTATTACCAACCACATCAACCAACGGCATTACAGGAACATGGAGTCCGGCTGTAGTAAGCAATACTGCAAGTGGCACATATATCTTTACGCCAACTGCAGGACAGTGTGCAACCAACACAACATTTACTGTAACGGTTACGCCTAACGTTACACCAACATTTAGTTTTGGAACAACGTTAACCATTTGTTCCGGTGGATCTGTTCCAACATTACCAACCACATCTGATAATGGAATCACAGGTACATGGAGCCCGGCAGTTGTAAGTAACACAGCAAGCGGAACATATACCTTTACTCCAACATCAGGAATCTGTGCTACAACATTCACTTATACTGTAACAGTGAATCCGATTGTTACACCAACATTTGCATTTGGAACTTCAGCTTCTATTTGTATTGGTGCAACAGTACCGGTATTACCAACAACATCAGGTAATAACATCACAGGAACATGGAGCCCTGCAGTTGTAAGTAATACTGCAAACGGCACGTATACATTTACTCCATCAGCAGGTGCATGTGCAACCACTGCAACATTTACTGTGCAGGTGAATACAATCCCAACTGTAAATGCACAACAGAATATTGTTGTAAACGACGGAGCAATTATTCCTGTCAATAATATTGTTACAGTTCCTTCAACAGGTGTAACAGTTACCTGGACAAACTCTAATCCGGCAATTGGTTTAGCAGCATCCGGTACCGGAAATATTCCCGGCTTTACTGCAACAAACACAGGCAATACAGATATTACTGCAACCATTACAATTACTCCACGTATTAATGGATGTATTGGAACAGCGGTTACTTATACAATTACAGTGAAGGCTTTAAACAAAGATGTATTTGTACCGAATGTGTTTTCACCAAACGGTGATGGCAAGAATGATCAGTTGCTGGTGTTTGGAAATTACATTGATAAACTGGAGATGCGCATCTTTAATCAATGGGGTCAGCAGGTGGCATTGATCAACAGCCGTACACAGGGATGGGATGGTACACAAAACGGAAAGCCGCAACCGGTGGGTGTGTATATGTATGCACTAAGAGCCGTGATGAAAGACGGACGTACCATTGATCTCAAAGGATCCATCACCCTTGTAAGATGATTTGTAAACTGAATAAAATTTTAAAATCCTATATCTCACAGTACAATGAAAAATAAAGCAATCAAACAAACCGGTTTTTTAACAGCGTGTTTGCTGGTAGCTGCCGTGTTGCAAAGTGTTGGCCAAACCGATCCGCACTTTACACAGAACTACAGCTATCCGATGTACATTAACCCGGCCATGACAGGCGGTAGCGATGGCGATTACAGAGTCTCATCTGTGTACCGCACACAATGGGGCAGTGTGAGCAATCCTTACCGCACCAGTGGTTTATCATTTGATACACGTACCAATAAAAATATTGCTGTAGGTGTAAATGTATTAAACCAGTCTGCAGGTGATGGTGGGTTTAATTATTTTAATGCTTACGGCTCTGTTGCTTATACAGGTGTAAAATTCGGCGAAGAAAATAATCACCGTCTCGTATTGGCATTGCAGGCTGGTTTGATCAACCGTCGTGTAGATCAAACAAAATTTAAGTGGGGCGATCAGTGGAATCCAATTACAGGATACAATTCATCCAATGCAACATCAGAAACCTTTGCTGCAACAGGCGCTACTGCATTTGATGCAGGAGCAGGTGCATTGTATTATGATGCAACACCCGAAAAGAAGACGAATGTATTTGCAGGTTTTTCTGTTTTTCATTTAACAAGACCAAAAGATCCCATCATTTCATCACAAAGTACAACACTCAACACTATTCCGATGCGTTATGCATTGCATGGCGGGGTAAGCTATAATCTTTCAGAACGTTCAAGTATTGTTCCGCATATACTGTACATGCAACAGGGAACCGCAAGAGAAATTTCACTGGGGACCTACGTACAGTTGAATGTAAATAATGAAACTGATTTTATGTTTGGCGGATACTATCGTTTTAAAGATGCCATTGCACCGTTTGTGGGTGTTGACTGGCGCAATTTTATTGTGGGATTGAGTTATGATGTAAACACATCGAAACTGGGTGCCATGACAAGAAATGTAAACAGTTTTGAATTAAGTCTAACGTATGTTAAACGCAGCGGAACAAGAAGCATATTTGACTTTATCCGTTGTGCCAGATTATAACCTGAATGAAGTTGAATGATTAACCCAATGAACATGACTACCAATATCTCTCTTCAAAAAAACGTACTAACAATGCACGCTGAATATAAAACAGGCAGACGGATTCTGCTGTCGCTGTTCACCATTACTGTTCTGTTACAAACGCAGGCACAGGACAAACGTCTTGTACAGGCCGAACAATATTATGCAAGCGGTGATTACTACACTGCTGCAAAACTGTACGAGCAGTATTTAAAACCCGATGCAAAAGAAAAATCAAAAGCAGAATTTCCGCTTAATTCCAAACGTAACCGGCAGGCAAGCGGTATGGGTAAAGGTGTTACAAAAAATGCTTTGCTGTACCGGCAGGCACAAAGTTTTCGCTTAGCCAATTATTTTACTGAAGCAGCAGAACGTTACAAAGCCGTTGCAGAAATGGATGCAGCAAATTATAATGATGCATGGTACTGGTATGCAGTTTGTGAACGCAGTCTCGGCAAGTACGATGTGGCCGAAGAAAGCATCAATAAGTTTTTAAGTAACGTAACAGCAAACAATCCATTGAAAGAAGCTGCAGAAAAAGAATTGCAGACCTTGAAATATATCAAAGCACAGTTGAGCCGTCCGGATACTGCAATGTATGCATTACAGCCAACCACACTTTCACCAGGTGCTGATAAAGGTTTGTATGCTCCAGTACACATGGGCGGCAATCGTTTTCTTGTTACAAGTACCGAAACAGATACAGCAAAACAGGAAGGCGTTAATCCAAATCACAGCCGTTTGTTTACAACTACATTGTCGAACAATGTATTTTCTGTTGATGAAACAGTGAGTCTTACAACTGCAGACGCAACGGCCAATCAGGGAGCAGCAAGCATCAGTGCCGATGGCAATCATTTATATTTTACAGAATGGAAGCAGGTGAACGGAATAAAAACTTCTAAAATTTATCATGCTGTAAAAAATGGAAATACATGGACTACTGTTACCGAACTTTCTTCTTTAAATGTGAACGGTTACAGCAGCCAGCAACCATCCTGCACATCTGATGGAAAATATATCTTCTTTGCTTCCAATCGTCCCGGAGGATCTGGTGCATTTGATATATGGTATGCGCCGCTCAATGCAGATGGAACAACAGGTGAAGCAGTGAATGCAGGAACAGCCATCAACACTGCAGCCGATGAACTCTCTCCATTTTATCATAACACAAGTAACACACTTGTTTTTGCAAGTAACGGAAGACAGGGCATGGGCGGTTATGATTTGTTTATGGCCAAGGGTTGGGAAACTGCCTGGAAGAATGTTGAGAACATGGGTCATCCCGTTAACTCAACAAGAGACGATCTTTATTTCTTTGCACCCGAAAAATCTCCTTTATTAAAACAAGCGGTGTTCAGTTCAGATCGTGGATCATCCTGCTGTCTTGAAACCTATCTGGTATCAAAAGCGCCCAAGAAAAAAATCATGAAAGGAATGGTGCGTGATGGAAAAGATAACCAACCTGTAGCCAATGCAACATTGGTTTGGAAAGATGCTGCCGGTAAAACAGGAACTGTTGTTACAGATGCAAACGGCGTATACAGTTTTGAAACCGATGGAACAGTTGAAAACATCACTGTTACCAAACAACGTTATAAAGAAAAAACAACGGCAGTAACCATTACCGGAACAGACGAATCAGATTGGTCTACTGACAAATTCACCAACAAGGATATTGTATTGGAACGTAAAATCATTTTAACGCCTGAAACAGTTGTAACGGTGTACTTTGATTTTGATAAAAGCAACCTGAAACCGGATGCCACAGCCAAGCTTGATTCCATTTATGATATTCTTCTTTCCAACCCGGGTGCTGCTGTACAGATCAGCGGTTATACCGATGGTAAGGGAACGGTTGAATACAATAAAGTTTTATCTGATAAACGTGCCAAAGCCTGTGCCGAATACCTGATGGCAAAGGGACTTGATACTGCACGCATCAGCTTTGAATCATTTGGTGAATGTTGCCCGCTGGAGATGGAGATCATTAACGGAAGAGATAATGAAAGCGGCCGGGCAAAGAACAGAAGAGGATTGATCAATATCAGCTATCCGCCAAAAGAAGAAGAGTAAGAATAATTATTGTAATAAAAAGCCACATTGAAAAATGTGGCTTTTTTCATTTGTTAGCAAGATTGAGGTATAAATATTCTTACATTTAGATGCGAATTATCATAATGAAACTACACCATTTCTTACTTTCCTGCTTATTAATTGGCACTACACAATCATTTTCTCAGTTTAAATTTATTGATTCATGCGTACAGTTTACGGTTAATCTGAAAATCAACAATCCTTATTCGGATACTATTTCATACCTGTATTTCGACTGTGAGAAAAATCAAGGTTACAGAGAACGGGTTGTGTTGCAAGAAGGTAAGTTTCATTTATCAGGAACAATAAACCGTGCGGCAGAGATCATTTTTATTTGTAAACCCAGAGCTTTGTTCGAAGACTCCAGTTATTACCGGTTAATTGTTGAAGCAGGAATCACTAATGTAGAGTTAACCATGGCAGATTCCAATATTGTAAAGGATATTGTGACAGGGTCTCCTGCTCAATCAGAAAAACGTAACTGGGAAAAACAAAATCGAATTTTACTGCAGAAGAATGAAAAATATTTAAACGAAATCGGGGAAATACACAGGGATAAAAACGCTGATCATACAACCGAAAGAGAAAAACTCATACGGGACTTAGAAAGCAGGCTCAGCTTATTACGGGAGCTAAGAGCTGCTATTGCATTGGAGCAAATTAAAGCGAATCCCGATTCATATTTTTCTTCCAATTTGCTATTTAAATATCAAAGGCTGTACTCTCCTGATACAGTCATGTATTATTTTAATATATTCTCGTTAAGAGTACAGCAAAGCAGTTTTGGGAAATATATTTTGAACGATGCTTTTGCACGAAGCGATAACTGGGAACTTTTCTCCAGCTATCTAGATAGTTCTACGTTTAAAAAAGTAAAGACGATGCGATCACTTTATGATATTTCGTTTCCTACAGTAAAGGGCGATACGGTTTCACTTTCAACATTCAAGGGTAAAATAATACTGATTGATTTTTGGGCAAGTTGGTGTGGTCCATGTATTAAAAGTATTCCTGCCTTAAACCGTTTAATGGATGAAGTGAGGGATTTACCCATTGTTATTCTTCCTGTTTCAGTTGATAAAAATGAACAGAACTGGCGAAATGCAATAGCAAAGAATAAATATGAGGGGATACAGCTGTTAGACAAACAAAGTCTGTTGGCAGCTTACTACAAAGTTTTGGGATATCCGACTTATGTTATAATTGATCAGGATGGAAAGCTGATAGATGGGAATGCTCCAAATCCAGATGATGGTGAGACCTTGCGTACGAAACTTCTGGAGCTGGTTAAGAAAATCAATCAGTAAAATTCATTTATTCAAATTCATACATTTACTATGCGATCTGTTTTCTTACAACTCCAATTTGTATTCTTTTGTTTTTGTACAAATGCTCAAAGCAGCGAAACCTATTACACGGTTATTACAGAGAAAGATACACCGGTCAAAAGCGGACTTGGCGGAACAATGGAGCCATTACGTATCGTATCAATCAACAAAGAAGAAAATTCACAAATTGTAAGCTATAGTTTTGATATGCGTCATCAACTGTTTGCAGCGTATAAAAAAAAGCAACTTTCCGCCGACAGCCTTCAGCTTTTTCATCAACAATATTTACTGGATACGGTTCATCTTAAAAAATGGGAAAAGGAAAATGAGATGCTGGTATATCTGCAGTTACTGAAAGGAAAATGGAAAATTATCTTTGACACAAATCACTCCGGTATTTTTACGGATGATCCTGTTTATTTCAAGGATACTTCCTTCTTTGCAAACCGACGCACATTTGCTATACCGCACAAACTAAATTTCTGGCATCAACAGCCCTACACAAAAGAACTTACTTTTCAAATATTGCCTGATGGGCAGCTTCCGAAAAAATATCCTGATGCGTTATTTAATACTTGGGGAGGAGCACGAAAGTTAAGACAAGGAAGATTACATGTTGGGGTAGATAGCTTTTTAATTAAACTGTATGTGGTCAATAAACATTTAGCGTACAGTTTATACAGCAGCATCTATTCTGTTTCTAATGCAAATGAAAATGAATTTCAGTTGTTCAGTACGTCGTATCCACAATATTCAAGAAAAGATAGTTTGTATATCGGTAATGAAATTCTGATGCTGGATAAGGTTAGCATTATGGGCGATACAATGGTATTCCGAAAAGTGGGTGAAAATGAAGCTATGAAAGGCTTACAGCCAGGCGCAATATTGAAATCGGTATTCGGAGCTCATTTGAATACCGGAGTGTATGAAGATATTTATTTTAAACGCCGTGATTCAAAATATACGCTGCTTCATTTTTGGGGTTCGTGGTGTGGCCCCTGTATTGCTAATTTACCTAAACTGAAAACCTTTATTACAGACAACGAAGCAAAACTGGAAATCATCAGTTTCCCTTATGAACAGCAAAAAGATACTATCAAAACAAAAAAACTCGTTGAGCAGTATGAATTAAACTGGAAACAGATCATTCAATTACGTGACCATCCTTTTCAAAAGCCAGATGTGGTGAAGCAGTTGAGGATCGAACATTTTCCAACTTATTTATTAATTGATAGTTCAGGTAAAATTCTTGTACGTACTTCAAAACTGGAAGAGGTTACAGATATATTTCGATAAAGAAAAAGCTCCATCATAATTGATGGAGCTTTTGAATAAAGGATCTAAAAATTACTGCTTCACTTCCGTCGTCACCTTCGGTACTTCTTTCGTCCATGACCCAACATCCATCTTTCGTGGCGTTGGATAAATTTCATCGAGTGTATTACCATCATACAATCGTCCGTTTTTTACAACATAACGGATGGTATTAGTATTACGGATATTCACCAATGGATTGCCATCCATAATTACAATATCTGCAAGCTTGCCGGGTTCTACACTGCCGAGTTCTTTATCTAACCCTAATGCAGTTGCACCAAGAATAGTTGAAGAACGCAACATAATGATCGGCGACATACCACTGCTGGCAACGCTCCACATTTCCCAATGATAACCGAGACCCTGCAACTGACCATGACTGCCAACACCTGCAATACCACCTTGCGTTACAACACTGTTTACACTTTGTGCATGTTTAGGAAACACATGATCTTCCGGTGCAAACCATCCACCCAAACCACCTGCCCGGCGGCGGGCTTTTGAATTCAACTCTTCATACGGTGTAAAGCGGTTGAGCTTGGGATCTTTTAACGGACTTTCTGTTGTGTAATAAAAATTCTCTGCCCATGGTCCGCCATACGCAACCAATAAAGTTGGCGTGTATGCCATTTTACTTTCTGCAATGGTGCTCGTTAAATCTTTATACAACGGAAAAACAGGAATGGCATGTTCATGACCGGGATAACCATCAAACAATTGTGTCATGTTCAATTTAAAATCCAAACCACCTTCTGTTGTTGGCATCAGCTTTTGTTCTTTTGCTGCCATGATCACCCACTGACGCATTTGCCTGTTACCAACGAGATACATTTTAATATACTGTGTGTTGTAATACTTGCTGTATTGTTTCAACACATTGCGTGTTTGATCGAGATCTTTTAAATTATACATCCAGAAACCAACACCGGGTCCTGTACTGTAAATACGTGGACCGGGCAATTGTCCTGCTTCAACCATATCGCCCCATGTTAATACATCGGTAGTTGCTGTTTGCGGATCTCTGGTAGTCGTAACACCATATGCAAGGTTCGCTGCATAAATCCACGATGTGTTTTTATGTAAACCCCAATAGGTCCACATATGCGAATGCGTATCAACAAAACCGGGTGTAATTGTTTTACCCGTGCAATCAACTTCTTTTGTTCCTGCAGGTACAGTGAGTGTTCCCGTTTTACCGACTGCTTTTATTCGATTGTTTACAATGAGTACATCTCCGTTTTCAATCACCTCCTCTCCTTTCATGGTAATGATGCGTGCATTTTTTAATAAGATGCTGCCAATAGGTAAGTCTTTCTGGAAATAAACTTTCACCTGTGTTTCAGCAGGCAAATACTTTTCTGCTTTCTTCTTTGCTTCTGCCGCCAGCTTTTCTCTGTTAGCTCTTGCTGTATCAACTTTTAAAATAGCAGCGAGCGAGTCAGCACTTTTCTTTGCAAGTGAATCAGCAATACGTTTTGCTTCAGGTCCTAAAGCAATCAATGCTTTTACACTATCAGCCATTCTTTTTGCTTCGATCTTTTTTGCAGCTTTTACAGAGTCTTCTACAAACTTTGCACGCTCTGTATCATATACCCAATGACCATTGCCTAAACTCCAGTGAATTTTTTTACCGTTTGCTTCCCATGCAGGAAACTCACCACCAATTTCTGTTAACTGTCTTGCAGGGAATGCACTGAACGCAGGATCAGCTACATTGATGTTGGGCACTTTACCTGCATCAGGAATTGTAACTACATACACATTGTTGTTTACCTGTGCGATGGCCTGGTTGCCTACAGGCGACATTAAAATAGTACCTGCAGGTGTTGGTAAATTCTGCGGCTCACGGTTACCCGTACTCTCCGGCAGCATGCAATGGTTTACAGGATCAGTATTCATGATTGGTTTGCCCATTACATACTTTACAGTATTTGCAACTTGATTGCCATTGGTTGTTTGATGATTGTCTCCATCTTCTGCTGTACCATATGTTGTGATACCGGTGATACGTGCATGTGTTTTTAAATCGGTTCCATCCCAACGCACAGAAACCAATGCACCACCTCCTGTATTGAGATAAATACGATTGGTATCTTTTGTGAAATGAATATTGCCGTAGTTGGCTGCAAACAGATCAACCTTGGTTACATTGCTGCCGTTTGGATTCATCCAAACCAATTCTGCTTCATTACCACTGTAAAAAGGATCTTCTGCATCTTTAAACAAACGTTTTGGCCCACGGAAAAAAGCAATGCGGTTATTGTAACTCCATACCGGCTGCATATAAAACGCAGCTTCGTTAGTGAGTTTAGTGATTGCAGGTTTGGGTGAAAGCACGGCTTTATAAATATTACCGCCATCAGTTTCGCTCCATGTAACAAAGACCAATTGATTTCCATCCGGGCTCCATGATGGCATCGCTTCTGTAAAATTAAAATTGGTTACACGTTTTGCTGTTCCGTTTGGATAATCCATTACATACAATCTGTTCAACACAGTAAATGCTAATTTTTTTCCATCGGGACTTGGAACACCGTCACGAATCTGAGTAGCCAATGCAGCACTCGTATCTTTTACTGCATAGTTGAAATACAATCTTGGACCAAACTCTAATGCAACATCAGCATCAAAAACAATTTCTGTTGCTTTGCTTCCATCAACAGGAAGTTTCCAAAGCTTACCGCCATAACTGGCAATTAAAAATTTACTGTCGGGTGTAAAACTCATGCCCGGCAATACACCTTGCGGTGCAATACTTTCCTGTTCGTCTCTTTGTACGGGATAGGCCAGCCATTTTTCATCACCGGTTTTCATGTTGCGTAAGATGAGGCCGGTTTTATCTTCATGCCTGCTGCCATAAGCCATCCATTGCCCGTCTTTGCTGAGCGTTGGTGTAAAGGATGAACCATATCTGCTTGCAATCACATTCACTGTTCCTTTTTCACGATCGTATGTTCCTATTTGATATTGCGGTAACAATGCATTGTAATTCCATGAGCCAATGCGTTGACTGAAGTAAACGGTTCTTCCATCTGCACTTACAAACGGATCAATCATTTTTAATGTGGGAGGAAGTTCACCTAATTGAATACCACCACCACCATCTTTGTGATACATCCACAGCTTTGCAATACGACGGCCCTTGCTTGCTACAATATAATTTCCGTCGGGTGTCCATACCGCTGCAGGAAAATCTTCTGTGCGGTCTTTTGTTAATTGAATGGTGTCTTGCTTTTCCATATCAATGTACCAGATATTATCACTGCCGCTTCGGTCGCTGGTGAAAAGAATCTTTTTTCCATCGGGACTGAAACGTGGATGTGTTTCATATGCCATACCTTTTGTGATTTGTGTGGCTTTACCACCTGCAACGGGAATGGTATAAATATCTCCCATGAGGTCAAATGCAATAGTGCTGCCGTCGGGGCTAACATCCACACTCATCCAGGTACCTTCTTTGGTGTTGAACTTTACTTCCCGTTCAGGTTTTAAAGGAAGATTGGCAAACTTGGTGTACGCCATCGTGTCTTTTTTCACACTGTCGGCTTGTATTGAAATCTGGTTTTGTTGCGCCATTGCCGGCACTACAAAAGCAGCAGCCAATACTGTAAACATGTATTTTCTCATACTATTCAGTTTTGCAGAAAATTACTGGATAGAATTGAATTTCGGAAGGAAATTGTTTGAATGGTTGAAGCTGTATAAAATCGATCAGGAATTCAGAGATTTCTCATCCCGCCGTAACAAATTGACAAGTTGATATACCTATGGCGGGATTCGAAATGACGGCAGATTGAGTAATTTTTCCGCCGTGGTCGGTGGGGACACCGACCACTGTTAGCCTTGCAAGAAATTTGCAGAAGTATTTTCAGATTGCTTCTTATAAGGAAAAGAAAAATCAACAAAACCTAGTGATTAGAAAATGCAGGACCAAACAACGCCTTACCACTCCTGGTGCCATTATGTTTTCCTGCATCAATCACCAACCGACCATTTACTAAAATGTATTTAAACCCTGCAGAAAACCGGTGCGGATTTTCAAAGGTTGCTTTATCTGTTACTTCAGCTTCGTTAAACAGTACAATATCTGCTGCCATTCCTTCTTTGATCAACCCACGATCTTTCAATTGAAACTTTTGTGCAGGTAAGGAAGTCATTCTTCTTACCGCTTCTTCCAAAGAAATAATCTGCTTTTCTCGTACATACCTGCCCAGCACTCTTGCATTGGTTCCATAAGTACGGGGATGCGGCATGCCTTTACCTGTTGCTACACCTGCATCTGCACCAATCATGTTATACGGGTACTTCATAAAAAACTGTACATCTTTTTCACTCATGCTGTGATACACCATTTGTGCACCACCTGCCAGCATCAACTCTAAGATAGTTTCTGCTTCTTCTCTTGGTTTGCTTTTTCTTCCTTTCAGTTGATTGATCTCTGTAATACTTTTTCCATTCAATGTACTGTCGGCTGCATGATTGGCCACTACTGCAAAACTGTAATTTTTGTATTTGTATCGTTTTAACTGCTGCAGCATTTCATCAATCATCTGTTTGTGAATGACAGGATCATTGATTCTTTTTTTGAGTGAATCAGTTCCACCTGCCAATGCCCAATCGGGTAAACGTACACCAAGATTGGTACTGCTGGCTGTATAAGGGTATTGATCAATGGTTACATCGTATCCTTCTTTTCGTGCTGTTTCAATGAGTGATAATGTTTCTGCTGATCGTCCCCAGTTGGCAGGACCGCTTAATTTAAAATGAGAGATCTGCACAGGAATATTGGCAGCTCGGCCAATATTGATCGCTTCATTAATGGCATCAACTACTCCGTTTTCTTCATTACGGATATGCGAAGCATAAACACCAGAATATTTTGCGGTTGCTTTTGCCAAACCAATTACTTCATCGGTATTGCTATACATACCAGGTAAATAAATCAATCCCGTTGACATACCCACTGCACCATCCTTCATGGCTTTTGCAATCACCGCTTCCATTTGTTGCTGTTCTTGTGGAGTTGCCAGACGGTTGTTTAATCCCATTGCCATACGGCGCACATTGTTATGCCCCATGAGCGATGCAATATTGATAGAAGTGTGCATGCTGTCGATCCGAAAAAAGAATTGTTGCAGATCATCAGCCGAGCCGCCACAGTTACCGGTGATGACAGTTGTTACACCGTCATAAATATAATTATCGGCAGTAGGCCGTTCAAAAATGCTTCCTTCAATATGCCCGTGTACATCAATAAAACCCGGGGCAACAATCAATCCTTTTGCATCAATAATCTTTGTAGCAGAAGCAGTGATTTGTTTTTGAATCAAAGCAATCTTTCCGTCTTTTACAGCAACATCTGCATAATACCAGCTGTTGCCGGTGCCATCAATGATTTTTCCGTTGCGGATGATGACATCATAGGTCTGTTGTGAAAAACTAATGCAGGGGATCAATAATAAAAGCAGCAGTTTCATTTGCTAATTGATTTAAAGACAAACAATAGTTTATAATTTCTTTGTGTTCTTTGTGATCAACTCTGTGTACTTAGTGCCATAGAATAGAATTTAAAAGAAAGATAAGTAACACAAAGGAAACAAAGGAAGCACAAAGGGTACAAAAGAGTTTATTTATTTAACCCAACTCAACAGCAGGGTCCCAGAAACATTTTTCAAAATCAACAACGGTATCGTCTTTTACTTTCACCCCATCCTTCTTCAGTAATTCTTCCATTTGTGTGGGTGAACCAAAATGCGCTTTACCACTCAGCATGCCGTTTCGGTTTACAACCCGTTGAGCCGGAACTTTTGGTTGTACATTGTGGGCACCGTTCATGGCCCAGCCCACCATGCGTGCAGATAGTTTTGTACCAAGATATGCAGCAATGGCACCATAAGATGTAACACGGCCTTTGGGAATTTGCCGCACCACATCATATACATCATCAAAAAACGAATATTCTTTTGCCGGTCCTGTTGTTACCGGTTTTGAAATGGATCTTTTTTTAGCGGTCGAAGAGTTGGGAGGAGTTTTCTTTGCTTTCATTTTTGCTTCCTTTCAGCAACAAGGTACGACGGGGTTCGGGAACATTATCATAATCATAAGGACAATGCCGGCATCCATGTCCGCAACAATAGCCTCTGTCTTCATGGTAGGTTGCTGTAAGAACCATGTTGCCATGTGCATCGTAATAAAAATCTGTTCCTTCAGTCAGTTGTTTCATGATACTGTTCCTGTTTGATGCGGGTTAAAACTATGTAACCCCCAAAAGCCGTTTTTGTTGAAAGAAAATGAAAAATTATTCTTTTTCCTGCTCAAACACCCATTGTTTCAATGCCGCATCGGTTTCAACAGCGAGCGGTTGAGCAGGGAGTGAAAAAGAAAGATAATGGATGCGGTTGCTTTGTGCAATATCTAAACCCTCATAATGCGTTTTTATTTTCAGCTCATTACTTACTTCTTTTTGTTGATACAGATCATCTATATCTGTATGCAGTTGTAAACCGTACATTTCAATCACCTGTTTAGTGAAACGATATAAAACGGGCGAATCTGTTTTTAAATGAATGAACCCTCCCGGTTTCAGAAACTGTTGATACAAACGCAGAAACTTAGGATGTGTCAATCGTTTTTTATGTTTGGATGAACGGAGCTGCGGATCAGGAAAAGTGATCCATATTTCATCTACTTCATCTTTAGAAAAATATTCAGCTACACGATCTATCTGGCTGCGGAGAAATGAAACATTGTTCAGGTTTTCTTTCAAGGCTGTTTTGGCGCCCACCCATATGCGGTTGCCTTTCAAATCAACCCCTAAAAAATTACGCTGCGGATACAAACGGCCAAGCCCAACCGCATATTCACCTTTACCACAGGCAAGCTCTAACGTTAGCGGATGATTATTTTTAAAATGCAGATGCCAGTTGCCCGGCATATTGGCCGGGTATTGCAACACATTGCTGAATGATTCAATCTCAGAAAAACGGATCAGTTTCTTTTGCCCCATAAGGCCGCAAAGGTAAAGGCTCTGCTATTTCAAGCCATTAGCCAAAGCACAAACTATTTTATTATTGTTCAGAAAATAAAATGCAGGCTTTTTAATGCAGTAAAAAAAAGCTACATTTAAATCTCCTTCCCTTTCAAAACCTTTTAGCCTTGCTTTCGCCTTTAACTCAACTTTCTTAACTGTTAAAACCAACCATTTTATGCCCAAAGTGATTATACTTGGCGGCGGTGTAGCGGGAATGAGTGCAGCCCATGAATTAGTTGAACGTGGATTTGAAGTGGAAGTGTACGATCGTCATAAACTCTACGCAGGTGGCAAAGCACGAAGTGTACACATTAAAGTACCGGGCGAAGAAAAAGAACAGCCATTACCGGGTGAGCATGGATTTCGTTTTTTCCCCGGCTTTTACAAACATGTAACGGATACCATGAAACGGATTCCGTTTACAAATAAAGACGGATCAGTGGCTACCGTCTTTGATAATCTTACTTCAACTGAACGGGTAATGCTGGCTAGAAAAGGAAAAGCGCCCATTACTACAATCGTTAATTTTCCCCGGTCGCTGAATGATTTGAAAGCGGCCGTTGATACACTGCATGCCAATACAGGTTTAACTGAAGAAGAGAAAACATTTTTTGCCGGAAAGGTTTGGCAACTGATGACTTCCTGTTACGACCGCAGGGCCAACGACTATGAAAAACTCAGCTGGTGGGATTATTTAGAAGCCGATCGTTTTTCAGATACTTATCGTGCATTGCTGGTGCAGGGATTAACCCGTACACTGGTTGCAGCCAACGCAAAATTTGCAAGCACCAAAACAGGCGGTGATATTTTTTTACAACTCATTTTTAATATTGCCAGCCCCGGCACACATACAGATCGTGTATTAAACGGACCAACAACTGAAGTATGGATTAATCCATGGTACGATTATCTAACTCAAAAAGGAGTGAAGTATTTTAAAAACCATGAAGTAACTGCTCTTGAAATGAACAATGGGAAAATTGCAGGAGCCGTTATCTTAAATAAAAACACACAACACACAAGTACTGTTACCGGAGATTATTATTTACTTGCTGTGCCCGTTGAACGTGCTGCATCCTTATTATCTGAGCAAATTATTAATGCTGATGAAACTTTGCAAGGAATTATAAAACTGGCCCCCAGCGTTGCATGGATGAACGGTGTTCAATATTATTTACCTGAAGAAACAAAGCTCGTAGACGGTCATTGTATTTATTCTGATTCGCCCTGGGCCGTAACTTCCATTTCACAATTACAATTCTGGAAGGATTATGATATCAGGTCAAAAGGTGACGGAACAATTAAAACCATTTTATCGGTTGATGTATCGGATTGGGAAGAAAAAGGATCCAATGGGTTGGCAGCTAAAGAATGCACACATGAGCAGATAAAAGATGAGATCTGGAAACAAATCACCGACAGTTTAAATGTAAATGGTCAACAGGTATTGCCGGCAAAAACACCTGCTATCTGGCATATTGATGGAGATATTAAAGCAATACCCGGAGACAGAGTAAGAGAAAAAGACGAAGAACCCTTGTTGGTAAACACCGTTAACTCATGGGATTTACGTCCGGATGCTTATACAGCTATTCCCAATTTTTTTCTGGCGGCAGATTATGTAAAAACATTTACAGACCTGGCTACAATGGAAGGAGCAAATGAAGCAGCACGCAGAGCAGTGAATGCCATTATTGATCGTTCAGGTGTAAAAGCACCATTATGCGAAATATGGAATTTGCATGAACCGGATTTACTGGCTCCATTCAGAAATCATGATGAGCAACGTTATAATAAAGGGCTTCCATGGAAGTTGTATGAACCATGGTGGCTCAAACTTATCATCGCTGTAATCAATTTCTTTAGAAAACTTTTTCGCAAAAAATAAAAACCCAAACCATGTTCGACAAACTTTTTAACACCGCAAAATATTCTGATTTTGTATTGATTACTTTCTTAGCCGGCTGTTTGTTATGGGCCGTTGTATATGTTTTTGTTATCCGTGATATCATCAAACGAAAAGATGTGGGTATTCCCATTATTGCTGTTGCCGGCAATTTTGCCTGGGAGTTTTACTGGGGGCTCAGCATTTTTATGAAAACAGATATGGGTTTAGCATTTCAGTGGGCTTATTTCATCTGGTTTTTTCTGGATTGTTTTATTGTATACTCCACATTTAAATATGGCTGGAAGCAGGATGTGGATGCTTCTGAAAAAAGAAATCATGTATTTGTAACCGCACTCTGTATTTTAGTGTGGGGAGCACTGTTGTATTTCTTTATTCCGCAGTTTGATGATCATATCGGTGCATTTACAGGTTGGATAGTGAATGTAAACATGAGTCTTGCATTTGTACTGCAAAAAGTAAAACAACCGGAGTTTGGAACCAATAGACTGGTTGCTGTTTTAAAATTAATGGGTACCGGTCTTTGCACAACGGTTGTATATTATAACCTGAGAGAGAACACAACACTGGTTGCCCTCTGTTATATTTTTGCCATACTTGATCTGATTTATATTTACATGGTATTCACTGGCCCTAAACATCTGGTTCCAAAAGTGGCAGGTAAATAAATTTTATACGTACATGACAACGGGTAATTTGATATATGAAGGTCCGGAATTTCTGATCTATAAAGAAACACTTGATGACTTTCCTGTGCCCGTTGTTATTAAACAAATAAAAAGTAAAGACGCCTCTACGGAGTTATTGCTGCAATTAAAAAACGAGTTTGAGCAAACACATGAACTCACGTTGAGTGGTGTAAGAAAAGCAATCCGGCTTCAACAGATCAATGGTGCACCCTCCCTGTTGCTGGAGTATGTAGATGGAATTACTTTAAAGGAAGCTTTTTTATTAAGAGACCGGAGCGTGGCCGAATTTTTAAAAGTAGCGATACAGATTGCACGCTATACCGGAGAAATTCATCAGCACCAGATCATACATAAAGACTTAAACAGTAAAAACATACTGGTAAGTAATGATCTAAGTAAAGTAACGCTGATAGACTTTGGTATTTCAACAAAATTCAACCTCAAGTCCGATTACTCCATTAACCCCGAACGGTTAGAAGGATCACTTGCCTACATGTCGCCCGAACAAACAGGCCGCATGAACAGGGCCATTGATTCAAGAAGTGATTTGTATTCGCTGGGCATTATTTTTTATGAACTGGCAACCGGCCGCCTTCCGTTTGAAGCATCTGACCCTATTGAATATATTCATTGTCATATTGCACGTAAGCCCATACCGCCATCACAGATTGATTCGGGCATACCGGAAGTGTTGTCGAATCTCATTATGAAACTGCTGGAGAAAAATGCAGAAAACAGATACCAATCGGGCTTTGGTATTAAGCATGATCTTGAAATAATTCTGAAACAGCTGGAAACAACCGGCAAAACAGAAACATTTCAACTGGCACAAAATGATTTTACCGGCAGGTTTATCATTTCACAAAAATTATATGGGAGAGAAAAGGAGTTTGAATTTTTACTGGAAACTTTTCGCAAATCAATAAAAGGAGAATTGCAAACGGCCATTGTGTGCGGTTATTCAGGTGTAGGAAAATCTTCAATCATACATGAAATGCACCGGCCTGTAACAGAAGCACAGGGCTATTTTCTCGAAGGCAAATTCGGTCAGTATCAACGCAACATACCGTATCAGGCATTTATACAGGCCTTTACTTCTTTTGTAAAACACTTTTTAACAAAAGATAATTATCAGCTCATTGAATGGAAACATAATCTGAAACAAACGTTGGGCGAAAATTTATCACTGTTACTTTCGCTCATCCCCGATCTTGGGTTGTTACTTGGTGAAGAACAGCCACAGCAAACCAGCCACTCATTTGAATCGCAAAGCCGGTTTAATTACAGTATCATTCAGTTTATAAAAGTGATTGCAGCAAAAGAAACCCCTGTTGTTCTTTTTCTGGATGATATGCAATGGTCTGATCTGGCTTCGCTTGATTTACTGAAAGAAATATTAACCGACAGCTCCATCAAATACGTAACCATTGTGCTTGCTTACAGAGACAATGAAGTTACTTCTGAACATCCGCTGAGTGTTACACTCAATGAAGTAAAAGAATACAATTCCCATATCAGGCAAATAAGACTAAAGGGATTAACTGTACCCGATGTATCAATGCTGTTAAGTGATACATTAAATGAACCGGAGCAAAAGATTCAACGACTTGCAGATGTTGTATTTAAAAAAACGGATGGTAATCCGTTTTTTATGAATGAGTTTTTGAAGTCGTTGAATGCAAAAGACCTGATCTGGTGGGATGCAGCTTCAAGTAAATGGCTGTGGCACGAGGAGCAAATTGAGGAAATGAGTGTTACGGAAAATGTGATTCACTTTCTTACTCAAAAAGTTCGCCGCTTCCCTGCAAATACCTTGAAAATTCTGCAGTATGCATCCTGTATAGGAATGAAATTTTCCGTACAAACGCTGGCTGGAGTTATGCATTTAAACGGAGAAGAGATTGTAAGCATTCTTTATCAGGCAATAAAAGAAGGATATATTATTCCTTCTTCCATCGTAAAAAAAGATGTGGCAGAAGATAAGGAACGGGTACTTTTTTTCAGTGAGGCAAAATTTGCACATGACCGTTTTCTGCAGGCTGTTTATTCCATGTTGAGCGAAGAAGAGCGCAACCGCATTCATTATACCATTGGACTATGGATGCTGAATACAAATGAAAAAGAGTCTGATGTATTTGAGCTGGTGAATCATCTCAATGAGGGCCGGACATTGATTTCTACTGCACAGGAAAAAAAACAATTGTGTGAGTTAAATTTTGATGCCGGTAAAAAAGCTAAGAAAGCCAGTGCATATGAATCGGCTTTACACTATTATCAGAAAGCAGCTTCGTTACTGCCTACGGATGCATGGGAAAACAATTTTGAATTTGCTTTTCAGTTATCCTTATCCCGTGCAGAAGCAGAGTATCTCAATCTCCATGCAAATGAAGCCGATCAGTTGTTTGATGGTTTGCTGGTAAAGGCCCGCAATAAAATGGAAAAAGGGTTGGTGTACGAACGAAAATTATCGCTGGCAGTTGCTTTGGGAAAATATACAGAAGCGCTTGAACTGGCGCACACTGCATTAAACCTGTTTAATATCAGGCTGCCTAAAACAAAAGCAGGGAAAATTTTATCCATCTTAAAGAATGTGATGTTAATGAAATGGCGGTTCAGAAATATTGAACCAGGTGATTTACTGAACCTGCCCGAAATTAAAAATGAAAAAGAACAGCTTGTTACAAGGATATTCAGTCTTGCTATTTCTCCCGTTTATTTCTCTAACGATTTTGAAGCATACTTCGCCACTTTTCTTTCATTGGTGAATTATACAATTAAACGGGGTAACTCCATTGCATCGCCACACATTTTTGTAACCTATGCAATCATTGAGAATGTTTTCTTTCAGCATTATCAACGTGCCTTTGCAATAGGTAAAGTTTGTCTTGAACTGAACCAACGTAATTTTTCACCGCAGGTTCGTGGGCAGTTGACATCCAATCTGGCCGGCGGTATTTATCATTGGGTGATGCCTTTGCGTGAAACCTTTCATGAATTTTATACGGGCTATAAGTATTCATTAGAAGCAGGTGATTATAATTATCTCGCCATTAATATCAATCAGCATATTGCTACACAGATAAGATCCGGCAGAAATCTCAAACTCATTCTCGATGAGTTTGGCGGATACCGAACCTGGGTTGAAAAACCAAATGATCCGAAAATGGTTTGGGAGTTTAATCTCTATACGTTTTGTATGAGAGAACTCATGGGAAAAACAGAACAGGCAGAAGTGGATGTTTTTGAAGAAGCTTTTGTAAAAGAAAATCAACCCATAAAATTTAACCTCGGGTATTTTTATACTGCAAGAAGCAAGTTCTATCTGTTTATGAATGAACCTGCAAAGGCGCTGAAGATGGCAGAAGAAGCCCTATCCGTACTTCGGTTTTTGCAGGCAACTCCAAGCCATGCCGATGCTGTTTTTTATTACTGTATGGCAGGTATTTCCAACTTCACTTCCTTTTCGCCCATTAAAAAACGATTGTTCAAACGTAAGTTGAATAATCATTTGAAGCAGTTTGAACGATGGGAAAAATTATGTCCGCAGAATTTTTCGGCCCAGCGTCTGTTGATCTGTGCAGGTATTGCAAAAACAGAATCAGATATCACAGCTGCAATTGATTTTTGTCAGAAAGCGGTACAATCTGCAAGAGACAATCAGTTTACACAATTAGAAGCGTATGGAAATGAACTGCTTGGAGCAATTTGTTCAGACAATAATCTGAAGAACGATGCAGATCAGTATCTGCAAAAAGCAATTGTATTATATGCAAGATGGGGCGCAACAGCTAAAGTAGCACAGCTAAAAAAACAAAATCCTGCGTTAAAAGATATTGAAGTTAAAGATACTGTATCTATGACGTTTAGCGGTGAAATAACCATTCAGGATTCGGTGAACATCAACAGTCAGAATATAGATCTGGCCTCAATAATGAAAGCATCAACCGCCATTGCAGGCGAAGTGAAGTTTGATCAGCTGTTGAATAAAATGATGAAGATTCTTGTTGAAAACGCCGGTGCTCAGGAGGGATATGTGTTGCTTGAAAAAGACGATCAGATATTATATAAACCGCCTCAAAATCAAAATGACAATGAAGTAAAACTCATCATTGGTATCCCCGATGAAGAGAATGAACTGTTGCCTGTTTCTGTTGTGCAATATGTGTACAGAACAAAAGAAGAGGTGGTGCTGGAGGAAGCATATAATGATGTTCGCTTTGCTAAAGATGCGTATATGCAGAAAAAGAAACCACTATCGGTTTTATGTATGCCCATCCTGCACCAGGGAAATTTTACAGGAATACTTTATCTGGAAAACAATGTAGCTGTGGGTGTATTTAATCAGCAACGTTTAAATCTTCTGCGGTTGCTATCGGGGCAAATTGCTGTTTCAATTAACAACTCACTGCTGTATGAAAACCTGGAACAAAAAGTAATTGACAGAACTGAACAGGTGGTACAACAAAAAAATGTAATTGAACAGGAAAAACTTGTTTCAGAAAAACTGCTGCTTAATATTCTGCCGGCTGAAACAGCGTTTGAATTAAAACAAACAGGTAAGGCACAACCAAAGCGCTACGAACATGTAACTGTGATGTTTACCGACTTTGTTGAGTTTACTAAAATAAGCAACATCACTCCTGCCGATGAACTGGTGAATGATATTGATTATTACTTCCGTGAGTTTGATGAAATTATCAGCAAATACAAGATTGAAAAAATAAAAACCATCGGCGACAGTTATATGTGTGTGTCCGGTTTGCCCGTCACCAATCAATCACATGCGGTTGATATGATTGAAGCGGCCTTGCAGATCATTGCATTTATTAATCGAACAAAGGTTGAAAGGATACAACAGCGTAAATCGTATTTCGATATCCGCATTGGTATTAATACAGGGCCCGTAGTTGCAGGAGTGGTAGGGTCAAAGAAATTTGCTTATGATATATGGGGCGATACAGTAAATATTGCAGCACGTTTACAGCAAACATCTGAACCCGGCCGGATTAATATTTCTCCATCTACTTATGAACAGGCGAAGGAAAAATTCAGGTTTACGGCACGTGGAAAAATCAGCATAAAAAATAAAGGTGAACTGGATATGTATTTTGCAGATTCTTTGAATGCAACAGAGACTGCCTGAAAAAAAGGGGCCCTTTGTAAAAAACAAAAGGCCAGTAGAAAAGCATGAGAAAAGCTGTAGGGGGAGGGATCGAACCTCCACGGAGCAGTTAGTTGCAGCACAAAGTTCGGTGGTCGACCCCGGTCGAGTGGTTATTGCTAACCAAACGGCTCTATGCTGTATTTATCCTGTTATCTCCACCCCCGAGACGAGAGGGCATGTCTGCCTAAAATTTCATCACCCCACAGTGTAAAAGAATAAAACACAAAATCCATTGTCCAAAATCCAATAACCAAAAACATTACTTGTATTTTGATTATTGTGATTTGGTTTTTATTTGAGCTGTAGAGGGAGGGATCGAACCTCCACGGAGCAGTTAGTTGCAGCACAAAGTTCGGTGGTCGACCCCGGTCGAGTGATTATTGCTAACCAATCGGCTCTATGCTGTATTTATCCTGTTATCTCCACCCCCGAGACGAGAGGGCATGTCTGCCAAGATTTCATCACTCCACAGTATGTTGTTCAAAGAACATGTACAGTGCAATATTAAGACAAACAACCTGTTTGTTGTATAATTTTCAATAAAAATTTATAAAATTTCGAATTATTCTAAAAATAATTACTTAATATTGAAAAATAACAAAAAACCGTTTAGTAAATGGCTGTAAAATTAAATCTTGACAAACTGGATCTTCAGATCATTTCTGAAATGATGGAAGACGCACAGATTTCTTATGCCGATCTGGGTAAAAAACTCTTTGTATCGGGCGGTACCATTCATGTGCGCATTAAAAAATTACAGGAGCATGGTATTGTGATTGGCACCAGACTAAATGTAGATTTAAAAACATTGGGTTACGACATTACAGCTTTTGTTGGAATTTATCTGGAAAAAAGTTCGTTGTACGATACAGTGGCAAAGGATCTGCGCAAGATTCCTGAAATTGTGCGTTTAAATTATACAACCGGAAACTACAGTATGTTTATAGAAGTGGTATGTAAAGACATTAACCAGCTTCGGTATGTATTACATGATGCGCTTCAGAAAATTAAAGGCATTGAACGTACAGAAACGTTTATTTCATTAGATGAAAGTTTTAACCGCAATGTGCAGGTTGTACAAAACCCTGCTTAATGCTGATGCATCAGCAAATAAAACAGTTGTATTTTAGCCACCACAGTTTATCCCGTTTATTATGAATTTAGATATTGTTTTTGAAGTTATCCGGCAGCGTTGGAAACAATCAGTAATGATTGTATTGCTCGCAACAATCAGCACAGCTGCTGTTTTACTGTTGCAGAAACCCTATTTCAGAAGCTCAGCCATTTTTACGGCAGCAAACCCCAACCTCGGCGACCGTTCTAATATTTACCGCACAGAATTCTGGGAACAATATTTTTATTACGGAGGAGAATTTGATAACGACCGGTTAATGGCCATTGCACGTTCAGAAGAAATGTGCCGCTTTATGGTAGATAGTTTTGATCTTATTAAACATTACAAGATCAATGCAACCGGTGAGCGGGCGAAGTATCTGGCTGATGTTGAGTATAAAGAAAATGTACGGGTCCATAAAAATGAATTCGGGCATATTAAGGTGAATGTGTGGGATACGGATAAGCAACTGGCAGCGGCTATTGCCAATACCATTGTAAAAAGAGTAAACGAAAAAAGTGTTGTTGCTGTTAATTCCATGAAAGTTGAAATACTGCAAAAACTGCAGAGAGATTTTAACGCACAAAAAGATTCATTAAGTGAAACCGAAACCGCCCTTCAAACTTCTTCGGGCAGTTTTCTTACAGCACGCAGAGAGGGTCTTATTCAGCAATTAAACGAAAAAGAAAAACTGATCGAGCAGTTTAACACCAGTGTGAACAATGTAAGTGCATTGTTTACCATTGAAGAAGCACTGCCTGCATTTAAAAAAGATAAACCCAAAGTACTGGCAGGTATTCTCATGGCTGCAGTTGTATCATTTGTTTTTTCTGTATTCCTTTTGTTACTGATGGAGTGGAGATCACACAATAAAAACAGCTGATATGCTGCAATTATTTTCAAGGCAGCAGGTTGTTCAATGGTGGTTGCCATCTCTGGCAGCAGTTGGTTTATTTGTTAGCGGTATTGTATTACAGCAACCGTTGCTGCTCGTGATTCCGTTCTGCATACTCGCTGTTGTTGTATTCAGCAGCAATCTCCGTTTGCTGTTTTTTGCATTGTTATTTGCAATTCCGCTATCCACTGAATTTGCTGTTACATCTTCCCTGTCAACTGATTTACCCGATGAACCAATGATGCTGCTCCTGTCTGCTTCATTGATTGCTGTATTTCTGCTAAGGCCATCATTGTTTCCTGTAGAAATAAAAAAAAGCAGTTTGTTTGTTCTTGTATTACTGCAGCTCATATGGGTATTAGTAACTGTACTGTTTTCTTACGAAACGGCGTTGAGTATAAAATACATGCTTGCCAAACTCTGGTTTCTGATGGCATTTGTGTTGGGGGTGTTATTGTTTTTAAAAACCAAAGAGGATGTTGTACTGGCATCAAAGATGTTGATCTTTTCCATGCTTATTCCGGTTGTGGTAAGTTTAGCAAGACATGCATGTAACGGATTTTCGTTTGAATCAATCAACGATACATTGAATCCTTTTTTCCGGAATCATGTGAACTATTCGGCTTTGCTGGTTTGTTTACTTCCTGTTCTGTTTGTATGGTATCGTTTTACAACAGGTACAGCCAGAAAGTGGGTGGTTGTTTGTATGGTACTTTTTCTGCTTGCATTATTTTTTGCTTATTCAAGAGGTGCATGGCTTTGTTTATTATCGGGTGCTATTACCTGGTTGGCCATCCGTAAAAAGTTTATGTTGTCTTTATTGCTTGCTGCAGCTATCATAACTGTAACGGCTTTGTTTTGGCTTATACAGAATGACAACTATTTAAAGTTTGCGCCCGACTTTAACAGCACTACACAACATACAGATTTTGGTGAGCATATTGAAGCAACCTATACCTTAAAGGATATGTCAACCATGGAACGTTTTTACCGCTGGATTGCCGGTATGCGTATGGTGAATGAAGAGTTGTTGAAAGGGTATGGTCCCAATACATTTAGTCTGCATTACAAAGAATACACTGTTGCAGCGTTTAAAACATGGGTCAGTAATAACGAAGAAAAATCATCGGTACACAATTATTTTCTGTTGGTAGCAATTGAACAGGGTATTCCGGGTCTTATCATTCTGTGCATATTACTGCTCAGTATGTTTCGTGTGGCAATAAAAGGGTATCATTATTTTACTGATCCGTTTTACAGGGCACTGTCAATGTTATATGGAGTTGTGTTAAGTATGGTTGTTACATTAAATCTGCTGAGTGATTTAATTGAAACAGATAAAATAGGAAGTATCTTTTTTATTCTCCTTGGTTTGCTCATTCAACTGCAGATAAAAATGGCAACAGATAAAAAGGAAGTGAGCTTATAAAGACCCACCTGCAACGTAACGTGAGGTAATAAATAATTCTTTGGGTTCTGTATTGCCCATGATGTAATCCATCATCCGTTCAAATGCAAGTTTGCCCAGTTTATAACCGCTGGTTTCAATGTATGTAATTTCCGGATAGTAAAGTTTAGGAAAGGATCCATCACTCAGCGCAATAATACCCGTATCAACAGGCAACTTCATGTTCATCTTTTGCATACTCTTCATTACACCTGTGAGTATTTCATCGCTCATACAAAACACAGCATCCGGTTTTTGTTTTGGTTGAAAATGATGTTCTGTTTTTTCTTCGGCCTGTTGGCTGTTATTTGCATGCTCAATGATTAATTTAACCTGTTTATCTTCTTTTATACATCCGCAAAATGCAGCCAGCCGGCGTTTGGTGATGGAGAGTTGATTGTTTCCAAAAATGGCCAAAATGTTTTTTTTGCCTTTCTCCAGTAATGTTTCTGCAGCAAGCACGGCAGCATCTTTATCTGCCAGACAGATTTTATCAAACGTATCATCATCAGGTACCTTATCAAAAAATACAATAGGTATCTCGGCCTCTTTCATTTTATAAAAAGGAGCCATATTAATTGTTTCCTGTGATATACAGGCAAACAAACCACTCACTCTGTTTTGACGGTATATTTTTAAATTCTCAATTTCAGCCTCTGGATTATCCCCGCTCTGCAGTATCATTAATGAATAACCGCTTTTTCTGGCCTCTTCTTCCACAGCAGCAATAAACGAATCATAAAAGTTATTGGTTATGGAAGGAATCATTACCCCAAACACTTTTGTGTTTTTACTCCGCAGGTTAACTGCCATGGCATTGGGCTCATACTCCAGTGTTTGCGCCAGTTCCATTACCTTTTGTTTGGTAGAAACAGAGATATCCGGATGATTCTTTAGTGCACGGGATACAGTTGAGATACTGATATCTAAAACTTTTGCAATTTTTTTAAGCGTCGTATTTGACATAATAAAATAAAAGATTCAATTTTTCCACCGCAATTATTTTCGCAATCGTTTGCGAATATGAATTCCAAACTTAGGATGATTTGATGAATTTTTATACTAAAAACTTCAGTTAAATTCACAGTAATTTAACAGCCCGACGATTGCATAATTGCCTGTAAGTAAGGATTCTTTAGAAGACGATATTCTGAAAAGCCCTCTCACACTGGTATTCTGCAGGAAATCTGGCTGAAAAACCCTCAACAATTTAAAAACTACTGATTATGACCTTGACGAAACTTGCAAGAGGAGTTCTCGCTGTGTTCAGTTTATTGCTGGTGACCAATGTGGCACTGGCGCAAACAAGAACCATTACAGGAAAGGTAACTGACTCAAAAGGAGATGCAGTTCCTTCAGCTACTGTAACAGCAAAGGGATCCAAAAATTCAACTACAACAGCATCTGATGGATCTTTCAGACTGTCTGTTCCAACCGGTGCTACAACTCTGGTTATTTCTTCTGTTGGTTTTGCAACACAGGAAGTAAGTATTTCCGGAAAAGATGATGTATCCGTATCTCTCGAAACAAACAATGCTGCTTTGAATGAAGTAGTGGTAATTGGTTACGGTACCCGTAAAGTAAAAGACTTAACAGGTTCTGTTGCCAACATTACACCCAAGGATTTTAACAAGGGCCAGATCAGTACTCCTGATCAATTATTACAAGGCCGCACTCCAGGTGTGTTGATCACTCCTTCAAGCGGTCAGCCCGGTGCTGCTGCAACCATCAACATCCGTGGTACTGCATCTATTCGTGGTAACCAGGAGCCGCTGTATGTAATTGATGGTGTTCCTATCTCAAACGGTGGTACAGTTGGTAGTGCAAGCGGTGTGGAAGGTAGTTCTACTCCATTGAACCCGTTGATGTTTATCAACCCCAACGACATTGAAAGCATGGTTGTTTTAAAAGACGCATCGGCTGCAGCTATTTATGGTGCAAGAGGTGCAAATGGTGTTATCCTTATCACTACCAAATCAGGTAAGGGTGGTAAAAAAGGACAGTTTACATTTGGTGCCAATACAAGTATTGCAACTACAGCTAAAAGATATGATCTGTTAGGACCAAGTGAATTTTTGGCTGCAGCAAGACAGGCAAATATTGATGGCGGTTCCGATCCGGCTGCTGCTGCTATTGCTGTTCAGGCTTTAGATGGCGGAGCAAATACAGATTGGCAGGATGAGATTTTCAGAACTGCTTTTTCTCAAAACTTCAACCTTGGTTATGGTTTCAATACCAAAACAACCAATGTTCGCTTGAGCGGTTCTTACGATAACCAGGAAGGTATTGTTCGTAACAGCAGTTTAAAGCGTGCAACCATCCGTGCAAATGCTTCTCAGAAATTTTTGAATGATAAGTTGAAATTTGATCTGGCTACTACTTTCTCAAACTCCCGTAATGAATATCCGCCGTTAAGTAACAACGCAGGTTTCCAGGGAAGTTTGCTGGGTGCAGCTCTTCAATTTAACCCTACCTACCCGGTAAAAAATCCCAATGGATCTTTCTTCCAGCCGGGAGATCAGCGTAATCCTTCACAGATGCTTGCTTATTTTGAAGATAAGGATAACATCAACCGTTTCCTTACCAGTTTAACAGGCACCTACCAGATCACCAAAGGATTATCCTATAAAGTGGTGTTTGGATATGACATGTTAAATACTGAGCGTACTGCATTCTCAGATCCACGTTTGGGCGCAAATGCCTATGGTGGAACTGTTTTTTATTCAGTGCCTAACGGACCTTCAGAAAATCTGAACAACCCCATTTTTGGAAATGGCAGAACAACCCGCCAGAACAACGAATTACGTTCAACTTTATTAGAGCAATATGTTACTTGGGACAGAGACTTCCAGAAGCATTCATTTAATATAGTGGGTGGTTATTCTTATCAAAGCTTCCAGAATGAGTACAAGCAAAAAGTTGGCTGGGGCTTAAACACACCTGTTGTAAATCCAGGTGATGTATTTATCAAGAACTTCGACAACTTTAAAAACTACAGAGACCTGTTTCCCGGCTTTGATAGAAATGAATTACAGTCATTTTTTGGTCGTGTAAACTATAGTTTTGACAACAAATACTACCTTACTGCAACAGTAAGGGTGGATGGTTCATCTAAATTCGGTGCCAATAACAGATATGGTACATTCCCTGCCTTTGCTGCTAAATGGAAACTCAGCAATGAAAAATTTGCTGAAAGAAGCATTGCTAAATGGTTCAATGAGTTCAGCTTAAGAGCTAACTATGGTATCATTGGTAGCCAGGATGGTCTTGCATCTTATGGTGCCGTTCGTTTAGGATTTGCATATCCTGCGTTTGGTACAAACCCTGCAGGTAACGCTTTCCAGCAGGACGAGAACAAAGATCTTAAATGGGAGCAGGCAGCTACTACAGGCGTAGGTCTCGACTTCACAACAAAGAACAGTCGTTTATCAGGTACAATTGATTATTTCTACACTGAGCGTAAAAACCTGTTGGTACTTGATTATGTACCGGGCGGATTTTCTGCAACAGCACGTTTATTTGCAAACTTGCCCGGCATCGTGGTTAACAAAGGCTGGGAGTTTAGTTTAAATTATAAAATCCTTCAAGGAAGGAAATTTAACTGGGAAATAAGCGGTAACCTTACAAAGATCTCAAATGAATACAGAGACTTACCAAACCCAATCATTACAGGTGCTGTAAGCGGACAAGGTTTAACAGGTGCGTATGCACAAACATTTGTTGCAGGTCAGCCATTGTTTACATGGTCTATGCCGGTGTTCCAGGGCTTTGACGGTAATGGTAATGCACGTTATGAAAAAGGTGCAGCTAACCAATTAGCAGGAACAGCTTTACCTAACATGTTTGCAGGTTTAACCAACAACTTTAGTTTGGGTAACTGGAATCTGAGCGTATTTCTTAATGCAGTTACAGGGTTTAAAGTGTATGACAATACATCGAATGCCTTGTTCTTAAAAGGTAGTTTGAGAAACGGCCGTAACGTTACCACTTCAGTAGCAAACAGCAATGAGAATCCATTTAACCCCGGAAGTGTTTCTACAAGATTCCTGCATAATGGAGACTTTATTCGTCTTGCGAACGTTAACTTAAGCTATACATTTAATCTGGAGAGCAAAGTCATTCGTTCGCTTTCCGTGTTTGCATCTGGCCAGAACCTTGCGTTATTTACCAAGTATCCGGGTTTAGATCCTGAGGTGAACGTTGATAAACAAATTGCCGGTGTTCCTTCACGTGGTTTTGATTACACACAATATCCAAGACCAAGAGTAGTTACAGTTGGAGTGAACCTTGCATTTTAAAATTTGTTAAATAAATAAATTGTCTATAATGAAAACATTTTCCAAAATTTTTACAGTAAGCACTCTGTTCAGCTCTATGCTGCTTGCGGCTTCTTGTAATATTGATCCTGAATTGGGCGCCAATAATGTGGTGCTTCCTCCTCCAACAGAGGGTGCACCTGCTGCGCCATCCATCGGAGCGGTTTATTCTCAATTAAATAATCTGGTGGGCCAGTATGGATACCAGGCCTTGCAGGAGCACTCAACGGATGAGTTGCTCGGACCAACACGTGGTACAGACTGGGACGACTTTGGTACATGGCGTCGTCTGCACCTGCACACATGGGGCCCCGATCACAACCAGATCAACGATGTATGGAGCCAGGTAAACGGTGCTCTTTTCCAAACAACACTTGCAGCTGAGTTATTAACCGGTCAGGCGAAGGCAGAAGGCCAATTCCTCCGTTCATACTTCAGAATGATTTCTGCTGATCTGTTTGGTGTAGTTCAGTCAAGACCTGCTACTGCCCCATCAAGAGGAATTCCGGATGTATTACCACGGGCTGCTGCTATTGATGTTATTATTACCGAATTAGAATCTGCTGTTGCCGGCTTGCCTGCATTTAACGGTACTAACAGAAGTGTAGCTACCAAAGAAGCTGCATGGGCTTTACTTGCAAAATGTTATTTAAACAAAGCGGTATACAAAGCAAGTCCTACCACTCCTGCAGGTCCTTATACGTTTGCTGCAGCAGATATGAACAAGGTGATTCAGTATTGCGATTTAATTGATGCAAATCCGTTACTGGAAATTGATGCCAACTACTGGGATAACTTTAAATGGGATAACGGAACCGCTTCTTCAGAAAACATTTTCGTAAGAAAAAACAGTGATGGTATCAACGTGGTATGGGCTACTAACATGGGTGGCCACTACAACCAAACGCCAAGCGGATGGAATGGTTTTACTACTCTTTCAAACTTCTATGATAGTTTCGAAGACGGTGATACAAGAAAAGGTATTGTTCTGCCCGGTTACACTTCTCAAACAGGTATCAAAACAGGTTTTCAAATTGGTCAGGTAAGAGGCCCTCAGGGTCAGCGAATTGGTAATCCAATTGTTGATTTACAAGACAGAAGTGGTAACCCGCTTATTTTTACCAGAAATGTTAGCCCTTTCTTCAACAGTGAAGTAACAGGTATTCGTACAAATAAATTTCCTCTTGATCCATCAACCATTAATGACGGTGGCTGGGGTAGTGCGAATGATTTTCCTTTCTTCCGTTTTGCTGATGTTCGCTTAATGAAAGCTGAAGCTATCTTAAGAGGTGGTACTGCTACAGGCGGTGAAACTGTTTTAAGTATTGTTAACAGTATTCGTTTAATACGTGGTGCAGCATTAATGGGAGCAACTCCTACAGCACCTCAATTACTTGCAGAGCGTGGTCGTGAAATTTATCTGGAAGGATGGAGAAGAAATGATTTGATCCGTTTCGGAGCATTTAACAATCCTACACAGGGTCGTTCAGCTGCTTCTGAAGGATACAAAGTTGTTTATCCAATCCCAACAATTGCACTTTCATCGAACCCGAATCTGAAACAAAACTTCGGTTATTAGTTTTTATCATAATCAATAGGGAAGAGGTCGCTATTTTTAGCGGCCTCCTTTTTTATGTTGTTATTTTTTTGGCATTCTTTATAACAATCATTTATCCTGAAGACGAATACAAAAGACAGTTCTGTTGAAATGTTCAAGCAGCAAATCATCATAACATATCTGTCATAAAATAACAGTACTTAAAGAGATGCCATTGTATTTGTATGGCGCTTTTCATTTAACTTGAGCAGCCGATGATTTTATTAAACATGAAACATAAGTCTTCTCTTTTCTTGCTGTTCATTTGCAGCCTGGTGTCATGTAATCAAACAAAAAAAGACCGGTTGTTTGAACAGGAAAAAAACTCCGGTATTGTATTTACAAACAACATTGAATCTTCTGATGCGAATAATGTATTCAAGTACCGGAATTTTTATAACGGTGGCGGCGTAGCTGCAGGCGATTTAAACAACGATGGTTTGCCCGAAGTTTTTTTTACTGCCAACAATGGTGATAACAAACTCTTTTTAAACAAAAGCAATTTTAAATTTGAAGACATTACTGCCAAAGCAGGCTTGAATAATAAAGGAAGGTGGAGCACAGGTATTGTGTTTGCAGATATTAATGCAGACGGATGGCTCGATATTTATGTATGCAACGCAGGGAATATGATGGAGCCTGCATTAAGAAAAAACCAGCTTTACATCAACAACAAGAACCTAACTTTTACGGAGCAGGCAGCTGCATATGGTTTGGATAATGATGGGTATTCTACACACGCCTCTTTTTTTGATTATGATCTGGATGGCGATCTTGATTGTTTTCTGGTGAATAACAGTCCAATGCCGGTAAACAGTTTTAATTATGCCAACATGCGTGATTTGCCTGCAAACGAATGGCAGGTAAAAGATTTTTTAAAAGGAGGAGGCGATCATTTTTATAAAAATGAAAACGGAAAATTTACGGAGGTAACAAAGCAGGTGGGGCTGCATGGTAGTTTAATCAGCTTGGGATTGGGAGTAACTGTGGGTGATGTTAATGGGGATCATTATCCGGATGTGTATGTAAGCAACGATTTTTTTGAAAGGGATTATCTCTACATCAATCAGCAAAACGGAACGTTTAAAGACGAATTTGAAACCTGGATACAGCACAGCAGTTTATCATCTATGGGGGCAGACATGGGCGACATCAACAACGATGGCTTTCCCGATATTTTTACAACAGATATGCTGCCCGATGATGATTACCGCTTAAAAGCAAATTCATCTTTTGAAGGCTACGAGGTGTTTCAGCAAAAACTAAATCTTGGATTTTATTATCAGTTTACACAAAATGCATTGCAGGTAAATAACCGCAACGGACAATTTCTTGAAACAGGTTTTTACAGCGGTGTTGCTGCCAGCGACTGGAGCTGGGGCGCTTTAATGTTTGATGCAGACAATGATGGGCTAACTGATATTTATGTGTGCAACGGCATTTATCATGATGTAACTGATCAGGATTTTATTGATTTTTTTGCCGATGAAGTGATGCAGCAAATGGCATTACGTGGTAAGAAAGAAGACGTAAATAATATCATTAAACGAATGCCATCGAACCCGATACCCAATAACCTGTTTCATAACAAAGGCAACCTTCGTTTCGAAAACACAGCAACTGAATGGGGACTCAATCAGCCTTCTTTTTCTAACGGTGCTGTTTATGCGGATGTAGATAATGACGGCGATCTGGATTTGCTGGTGAACAATGTAAACATGGATGCATTTGTGTACCGGAATACCAGCCGTGAAAAAAATCAAAATAATTACATCAGCATCCGGCTGAAAGATAAAGCACCCAACAGCTTTGCTGTAGGAAGCAGTATTAAAGCATACACAGGTAACAAGATTATTTCAAGAGAAGTGATTCCTGCAAGAGGGTTTCAGTCAAGTGTAGATTATGTACAAACCATCGGGCTTGGAAAAAGCAATGCCGATTCATTGGTTATTACATGGCCCGACAGAACAGTTACCGTAATACAACAACCTGCCATCAATCAATTGCATGTAATTGAAAAAGGATTGGCAGCCAAACAACAGATCCAAACCGTAAACATTGCAACTGCATTATTTGCAAAAAAAGATTCATCTTTTGAATCGCATAAAGAAGATGACTATGTTGATTTTTTTATTGAACGCAATATTCCGTTCATGCTTTCAAAACAGGGTCCTAAAGCTGCTGTTGGAGATGTAAACGCCGATGGGTTAGATGATCTGTTTATTGGCGGAGCAAAAGGACAGGCTTCGCAACTCTATCTGCAAACAGCAAACGGGTTTATAAAAAAAGAAATTCCTGATTTTAAAACCTATACGTTTAACGATATTACAGCCACGCTCTTCTTCGATTGTGATAAAGATGGCGATCTTGATTTGTTTGCAGGCGGTGGTGGCAATTTTGCAAACGCATCATCAGGAGTGTTTCAAAACTTTTTGTACATCAACGATGGTAAAGGGTTGTTTACACTTAAACGTGGTGCTATTCCTCCATCATTAACCAACTGTGGTTCTGTAACAGCACTTGATTTCAACGAAGATGGGTTGCAGGATCTATTTGTGGGCAGCAGAAGTGAACCGCAATCTTACGGACAAACACCCCGTAGTTTTTTATTAAAAAATAAAGGCGATGGAAGTTTTGAAGATGTAACTGCTGAGATAGCACCGGTATTAGAAACGCCCGGTATGATTACAGCATCAGCAGTTGCCGATGTAAATGGCGATGGCAAACCTGAGTTGATTGTTACCGGCGACTGGATGCACACAAAGATTTACAGTATCAGCAAAACAAAAATTGAAGAGCTTACATCAACCGGGCTTGAACAGTATGCAGGTTGGTGGCAGTCACTTAAAATTGCCGATGTTGATAAAGACGGGGACATGGATTTGATTCTTGCAAACATGGGCGAAAACTTTTACCTGCAGGCAAATGCACAACACCCGGCCGGTTTGTATGTGTACGATTTTGATCAGAACGGTATGCAGGAAAAAGTACTGAGCAGAACGGTGAATACGAGAGAGGTGCCTGTATTTATGCGAAGAGAGATGGCCGATCAGATTCCATCACTTAAAAAGCAAAATCTGAAACACAGCGATTATGCAAAACAAACAGTGCAGGATTTGTTTGGCAATAATTTATCTAAGGCAAAGAAATTAACGGTTAATTATACGGCCACTTCTATTGCGTACAACAATGGTAAGGCATCGTTTACAGTTAAACCATTACCGGTAGAGGTGCAGCTTTCCAGTGTACATGCTGTTGAAGTAACAGATATCAACAAGGATGGCTATCCAGATTTACTCATGGCAGGAAACTTCTTTGATCTGCAACCGCAACTTTGCCGGCTCGATGCAAGCTATGGGCATGTACTCATCAATGATCAGAAGGGAGGGTATACTGTAATGCCGATGAAGTCAACAGGCATACGATTACCCGGGCAAACAAGAGATATTATTTCCTTTCGCTTCAGCAATCAAACAAACTATTTATTTCTGGTGAATAACAGCACACCTGTTTGGTATCAATTAAAGAATGTAAAGTAATGCAGAAGGCAGCGCACATGATATTTTCCGCACTGATGCTCATGCTGGTCTGTGGATGCAGGCAGAAAAAATCTGCTTTATTTGAAGTGCTGAATACTTCTGAAACAGGGATTACATTCAGCAATGAGCTGAAGCCAACTCCGCAGTTTAATTTGTTTTCTTACATGTACTATTACAATGGTGCAGGAGCCGGTGCAGGTGATTTTAATAATGACGGGTTGATTGATTTATTTTTTGCCGCCAATCAATCGCAAAATAAACTTTTCATCAACAAGGGAAATCTAAGGTTTCAGGATATAACATCAGAAGCAGCGATACCTGCAGACAGTGCATGGAGCACAGGTGTTTCAATTGTTGATATTAATAACGACGGACTGCTGGATATTTATGTATGTCGTGTTGGTAATTTTAAAATACTGAAGGGTAAAAATCAGTTACTTGTTTGCAAGGGAATAAATAAAGGGGGAGTTCCTTTTTACAAAGATGAAGCTGCTGATTATGGTCTTGATTTTTCAGGTTTCAGTACACAGGCAGCTTTTTTTGATTATGATCTGGATGGTGATCTGGATGTTTTTTTATTAAACCATTCGGTAAATCATGATGGCAACTATGCGCCACGAATCAACTTTGTAAATACATACGACTCACTTGCCGGACAAAAATTTTACAGAAACGACCGGGTAATTAAAAACGGGCAACAGAAAACTTACTTTACAGATGTTACGAAAGAAACGGGAATTAATGGCAGCAGAATTGGATATGGACTGGGCGTAGTGGTGAGCGATGTGAACATGGACGGATGGCCTGATTTTTATGTAGGAAATGATTTTCACGAAAATGATTATCTCTATATCAATCAAAAAAACGGAACATTCAAAGATGAAGGAACCGAACAGTTGATGCATACCAGTCAGTTCAGCATGGGGGTAGATGCAGCTGATATAACTAATGATGGATTGCCCGATCTTATTTCGATGGATATGCTGCCGTATGATCCATACATGATACGGCGCTCACTGGCAGAGGATGATTATATCTACTTCAACGAAAAAAGAAAATACGGTTATCATTATCAGTATGCACGCAATAATCTGCAATGGAACAGAGGTAACGGCAAGTTTACCGAAGCAGGTCAGTATGCCAATGTATATGCAACTGACTGGAGCTGGGCAGCATTATGGATGGATTTTGATAATGACGGTTTGAAAGATTTATTTGTAAGCAATGGCATTCCCAAACGAATGAACGACATTGACTATGTCAACTTTGTTTCAAACGACGACTTGCAGCAAAAACTCCGCAGCAATACACTCGAGGAAAAAGATATGAAGCTGGTGGAGAAATTTCCCGAGATAAAAGTGCCCAATCATTTTTTCAGAAACAACGGCAATCTCTCCTTTTCAAATTTAACTGACAGTATACCTAATCAGCCCCCCACTTTTTCAAACGGAACAGTGTATGCCGATTTAGATAATGACGGCGATCTGGATCTGGTGGTAAACAATATTAATGATGAAGCAGTTGTGTATAAAAACAAATCAAATGATGCGAAGCAACAATCATTTGCATCAGTGGTATTAACGGGCGACAGCAGTAACCGAAATGCTGTGGGTGCAAAAATAGTTTTGTTTACAGGAAATGAAATCCGCTCGTTTGAAAACAACCCGGTACATGGTTTTCTCAG
Organism: Chitinophagaceae bacterium; assembly: GCA_022841365.1. GTDB lineage: Bacteria > Bacteroidota > Bacteroidia > Chitinophagales > Chitinophagaceae > Lacibacter. The sequence continues at coordinate 138,433 of JALHRP010000001.1, forward strand.
CAGCATGCAGGTACCAGTGCACATTGGATTGGCGGCAACAACCATTGATTCTGCTTTTGTTGTTTGGCCCGATAACAGTTTTCAGAAAGTTGAACTTGTAAAAGATACCATTAACCGCTTTTCATACAGAAAGGGACTACCTGTGTTTGATTACTCCATCATTACATCATGGAATAGAAAACAAATCGCTGTTCAGGACATTAGTTTACAAATAAAGTTCAGTTATCAGCATACAGAAAATCAGTTCAACGAATTTGACCGTGAGCCTTTGATGCCACATATGGTTTCAACAGAAGGTCCTGCTTTGGCTGTTGCAGATATTAATCACGACGGATTGCAGGATGTGTTCATTGGTTCATCAAAAGGAAATCACCCTTCAGTGATGTTGCAAACTGCGAACGGAACGTTCACAGAGTTAAAACAAACACAATTACTACAGGATAGTATGTGGGAGCATGTTGATGCAGTATGGGCCGATGTAAACAATGATACACATGTTGATCTGTTAATAGCAACAGGTGGCAATGAATACTATGGAGCCGATGAACATTTACTGCCGCTCTTATATTTGAACAACGGGAAAGGAAATCTTACACGCAAAACAGATGCATTTACAGGAATTGATGTAACACAATCAACCATTATTCCGTTTGATATAAACAAAGATGGGTTTACAGATCTGTTCATTGCCGGAAGAGCTGTTCCGTGGGAGTATGGTACAACACCCGGATCGTATTTATTGCAGAACGATGGAACAGGAAAGTTTACTGATGTTACAAAACGTTATGCTGAAGAATTGCTGAACCCAGGTATGGTAACAGATGCAAAGCTGATTGATGTAAATAAAGATGGAGCAGAAGATTTACTCCTCAGTTATGAATGGGGTGGTATTGATGTATTCTTACGCAGAGAAAACAAATTTGTGAAACAGTCGGTTACAAATACTAGTGGTTGGTGGGGCAGCCTGCTTCCTTTTGATGCAGATGGAGATGGTGATATAGATGTGCTGGCAACCAATTATGGTCTTAACACAAAATTGAAAACAACCGAACAGCAACCAGTTAAATTATACCATCATGATTTTGACGGTAACGGAAGAAAGGAACAACTGCTCACATACTATTTACAAAACAAAGAAATTCCTTTTGCCACAAAAATGGATCTGGAAAAACAAGTGCCCGCTCTGAAGAAGCAATTTTTATATGCAGAAGACTTTGCAAATGCTACACTCAATGATTTGTTTGGTACAGAGAAGTTGAAACAGGCAAAGCTCCTAACCGTTACACAGTTTGCACATACATTATTCATCAATAACAATGGAACATTCGAAGCACAAGAGTTGCCCTGGCAAACACAGCTCAACAACTATCGAACATCGCTCAGCATAAATGCAAACAATGATGCTTTACCTGATCTGTTGATGCTGGGAAATTATTATGATAATCATGTGCAAACCGGAAGACAGGATGGCGATTTCGGAACCATTCTCATCAACAAAGGCAATGGACAGTTTGAGTACAACAGCTTTAAGGGCTTTACTGATTTAAAACAGGTGCGAAAGATCAAATCAATAGAGATCAATCAACAAACAGCGTACATTCTGGCAAGAAACAATGCTTCTGTTGCGATTGTACAGATCAAATAACCACAGTTGAGTTCTGTTTGTTTAATACATCACCGGATAATACAATCTTGTTTTCCACTTGCTCGTATCAGTTTCAGTACGTCGGTCGGTTAACAGCATTTGAAACGGAATAGCCGGAGAAGATTTCTGATGATCCATCACGTATTGTTTCATGGCAGCTTCGCCTTTTTGTATAGCAGCAGTTCCTCCTGTTACTTCACTCACTAAAATATATCCATTGGCCAGCATTCGTTTTTGTAAAAACGTTTCGTTGCCGGGAATAATGGTTTTGGTTGGTACAGCTACCATCACCAGAAATTGACCGGGCCCTTCTTCATACACATGCAGCATGGGCGGGTTTGATACTGTGCCGCCGTTGGCAGCAATGTAGGTATGAATGGCATCAACCATATTGTAAACCTCCGTTACAGTTGGATAGTGATTGAGTAAAGTACGTGTTGAAATCATAGCAGAATCAGTAACACGGTTCATTTCAATTTTCAATCCGTAAACCAATTCTTCACCATCAAATTTCTTTTTCAGTGATTTCAGCAAAGCATCAACCTGTTGTTGTAATTGTTTAAGAGCAACATATTGTTTGATGCGTTGAATTGGATTAGAAGGAAGTATAACAGCGGTTTGAATGATAAACCGGCTGGAGTCTGGAGTGGTTTCTTCTACAAGCAGTTGCGCAGGGTATTTTTTTTCAGCATACGAAATAGACAATGGGTTTGAATTAATGAGCGCAGCGCCGGTAGTATATTCTAATTGTTCAAAACGGTAACTGCTGTCGTTCAATCGTTCACCCGGCCAAACCTGTTTGTTATTGCCTGGAGTTGAAAGCATGCGAAGAGCCCCATCGTTGGTACAGGCAACAAGAGCAGATTTTGCAAACGATTGCTGTGATGAAATACCGATGTATAAAATACCTGTTGAAACGGCGATGAGTAAAACAAAAATTACAAGTACTCTTTTCATAAAAAATATTTCTAATTCAATTATATTCACTTTCTAAAATACATGCAAATATGCGACGCCTTCTCTTAACTTTCATCATATGTTTAGTAACAAATGTTTTGATTGGTCAAACAGCCGATCAATGGAAAATTTCTGCAACCAAATTCGATCCATCCAATTATTACGGCATTACCGTTGCTAATGGAATGATTGGTGTGGTATCATCACCTGAACCTTTTAAAGTAAAAGAAGTGGTGTTGGCCGGTGCTTATGATTTGTATGGAAGGGGAAGGGTGAGCAACTTTTTAAAAAGTTTCAATCTGCTCAATATGTATTTGGAGATCGATGGTAGACGAATTGATGCAAAATCGGCTTCTAACATGAAACAGGAACTGGATATGCAGCGGGCCAGCTTTACCACAACATTTGATTATGCAGATAAAGCCACTATTACGTATACCTACTATTCTTTACGGCATTTACCGTTTACGGTTTTAATGGATATTACTATACAACCAAAAAAGGAGATCAGCATTACCGGCGCAAGCGTAATGGAAGCACCCGATGCATTAAAAGATGTACAGAATTATTATAACGAAATTGATCGTCCGCATGTAACAATGAGTTTACTCACATCATCTGCAAAAAGTCCCACAGGTAAATTATTGATGTGTGCCAGCAATACATTTTTGTTTGAAGAAAAACATGGCAATGAACCAAGAGTGATTCATGAAATGTGGGATAACAATATGCACTTGCTCAAGTTTACCAAAAAATTAAAAGCCGGTGAAACCTATCGTTATTCAGTTGCAGGTTCATCCATTACATCTGCACATCATGATGATCCGTTAAATGAAGCAGAACGTTTAACCATTTATGCAAAGCTCGAAGGAAGAGAACGTTTACTCAACTTTCATCACAAAGCATGGGATGAATTATGGAAAAGCAGAATTATTCTTGAAGCAGATCCAGCACATACGTCACAGACAAATCAGGATCAGCAAGACATCAACAGCATGCTGTATCATCTTTATTCGTTTACAAGAGAAGGCACGGCGTTGTCACCTTCACCCATGGGTTTAAGCGGACTCGGTTATAACGGTCATGTGTTTTGGGATACCGAGTTGTGGATGTATCCGGCCATGCTTGTATTAAAACCGGAGCTGGCAAAGAGTATGGTAGAGTATCGGTACCAACGGTTAGAAGCTGCAAAGCGAAATGCTTTCAGCAAAGGATATAAAGGAGCCATGTATCCTTGGGAAAGCGCAGAAACAGGTGTGGAAGAAACACCAGTATGGGCATTGAGTGGTCCGTTTGAACATCATATCACCGCATGTGTTGCCATTGCTGCATGGAATTATTATTGCGTAACACAGGATAAAGTTTGGTTGAAGGAAAAAGGTTATCCCATCATCAGTGCCACAGCCGATTTCTGGGCAAGCCGTGTTGAACGCAACGGCGTTGGAAAATTTGAAATTAAAAATGTAGTGGCTGCCGATGAGTGGGCCGAGAATGTAGATAACAACGCTTTTACCAATGCAGCTGCAAAAGCCAATCTGCAGTATGCAACAGAAGCAGCAAAAATTTTAGGCATTACACCCGATGCTGATTGGATGAATGTGGCAAATAATATTCCCATCTTAAAATTTCCTGATGGAGTTACAAGAGAACATGCAACTTATAATGGCGAAGGGATTAAGCAGGCCGATGTGAACCTGCTCTCTTATCCGTTGAAAGAAATCAAAGATCCTGTCATCATTAAAAAAGATTTAGAGTATTATGAAAAGCGGGTGCCTAATGAAGGAACACCGGCTATGACACAAGCGGTGTTTACTACGCTCTATGCCCGGTTAGGAAATGGAGAGAAAGCCTATCATTGGTTTCAGGATGCGTTTGTGCCTAATCTCAATCCACCCTTCCGTGTTATTGCAGAAACAAAAGGCGGAACCAATCCTTACTTTGCCACAGGAGCCGGCGGTATTTTACAAAGTGTATTGATGGGTTTTGGTGGATTGGAAATTACACAACAGGGAATCATTCAAATTAAAACAGCATTGCCCAAACAATGGAAGAGTGTAACCATTACCGGTGTTGGGGTGCAGAAGAAAACGTTTGTGAATAAGCAATAGGTTACACCAAGAAAACAAAGGATGCACGAAGTACACTGAGATTGATTTTATCAGTTGGTGGTGACACCAACCATTTAAAAAAATATTTTACATATGAAAGACTCTATCGGTTTACTTGTCATTTTATCTTTTTTTGCATTAAGCTCAATTGCACAGGATTATACAAAGTCGAAATTTATTACAGTACGTGGCAGGGTTGAATCTGTTTCAGGTGAATCTTTACAATTTGCAACAATAAGAGTAAGAAATACTCGCCTTGGTACGGCTACCGATAAGAGTGGAAATTTTTCTTTAGATGTGCCTGTACAATCTAAGCTAACTGTTTCTTCGGTTGGTTACCTGCAAGAAGAAGTTACTATTAATAACAATAATTATATTGTTGTTCTTTTAAAGAAGAGTCAACGAATCGACTCAGTTATTATTACTTCTCCCTCAAATATTGATCTAAACCCTCAGCTTATAAGGCAGCGGTTCAGAGATTATAAGGATGACGATCGGATTTTTACAGTTATTGAGGTTTCAGCTCAATTTCCAGGAGGCTCACATAAATTTAAAGACTACCTTATAAAAAATTTGAATTATCCTGATTCTTCTTTAGTGAGTGGAGTTAATGGGTCTTTGGCTTTAAAATTTACAGTGGGAAAAGAAGGCTACTTGAAAAACATTAGGATTATAAAGGGATTAGATAAGTTTTGTGATTCTCTTGTTTTACATGTATTCAGAAACTCACCTCAATGGTTTCCTGCAATACAGAACGGCAATAAAGTTGAAGAGGATTTGGACTTCAGTATTCGGTTTAGCAACATAGGCCTGTCAGAATCGAAAGTCGAAACAAGGAAAATTAATACAGAGCCAAAAGTCGACAACGCACCTAAAGAAGAAACTGTAAATACCATCTACGAGAAGTATTCTAAAGTAAAAATGAGTTCAAAAGAATTTGATTATGCTTCAAAATTGGTAGAAAATATTACTGACACAGTTGTTTTGAATTTATATTTTGACTCATTAATATATAAGAAATTCAAACCTGTGTTGCTGAAAGAAAGAGAGAAATATGATAAAGCAAAAGCAAAGTTTTATGAAGAAAACCTTTCTGAATTCCGACGAATTCTTTCTAATTATTTTGCAGCTTCATACACAGTTGAAGAAATCAGGTACTTGATTAAAATGTATTCAGGCAAAATCGGGCGTTCAATAGCCTTCAAACAGCTAGTGGCATCAAGTGAAATCGAGTATTTTTATCTCGAAAGTTTTATGAAGTCTGTTGGAAAATAAAACACTACCCCTTAAGATTCTCTGTTTCTAAGAATGACAGCAATTTTCACCTTTCCGCTACACATAGGATGTACAATAAAGTTCAACTGTCATTCAATACAATAATTCAATGCTAAATTGGGAACCCTCCGATTTCGGACTGTCATTAGAAATCGGGCTCCTTTTTGTTTCTGTTGCTTGCCCCGATGAGCAAAGCATCTTCGGGGGAGAAGCAAAAAGAAAAGAAAAAATTGATAATACTTTGCCATGGAAGAGCCCTAAGTGCACAAGCGACAAGGCCTTGCAATCGTTTTCTGAAAAAAATCCCCATTTAGTTCATTCAATCCCGCCAAAATATTTTAATTTCCACCCTCAAACCAAAGGCTTTTGAGGATTATTGCTTCCATACTCTTCCTTTCCATACTGCTGTTCAACTGGTTCGGTTATGAACTGCTGATGAACTATGCAGACAAGCAGCAATCGGCTCAACTGGAATTACAGCTCGATAACAAAGAATACGATGCATCAACCCTCATTGAAATCAGGGTGCCTGTTACACTCCCTTACCAGACCGACTGGAAAGAGTTTGAACGTGTAGATGGTGAAATTGCTTTCAACGGCATGCACTATAAATACGTAGAACGTAAACTCGAAGCCGGTGAAATGATTTATAAATGCATTCCAGATCATCATAAGAAGCAGTTAGTAAATGCAAGAGAAAATTTTTTTAAACTGGTAAACGAAATGCAAAGCCAGTCGCAGGGAAAAGAAACCAACAACAGGCAACAGCATACTTATAAAACATTCAGTTTTGATTATTGCGAAAAGCTGAGTGCATTTGCATTACATCTACCTGAAGCAAAACAAGCACCCCGTTTTGTTCATTCAACACAAGCATTGCTCACAGCAGCAATTCTTACACCGGAACAACCTCCGGAAGCATAAGCTACTGCATAATTGTTTTACAAAAGCTGATCAATGATCAGTTTCATTTCTATTTCATTTTATTGATTTTTATTCATGAAGAATTTATTATTGATGGCCTGCATCAGTATACTGATGGCCGGTTGTAAGTCGAACGCTGATTATAAAGCATTCACCAATGATCCGTTGCTCTATTCAAAAACGGTGAAGAAGCTCAACAATGTGGTGCTGGAAAATAATTTTCCGCCCATGATTGCTGCACGTAATTATGTGTATGCAAGTATTGCTGCTTATGAATGCGTAGCTGCAGGAGACAAATCGTATCAAAGTTTAAGCGGACAGATTAAACACATGCCTGCTATGCCTAAAGCAGATACATCTAAACCGGTTGACTTTTCATTTGCAGCTCTGCTTGCTTTTACCAAAGTAGGAAACGCCGTAACATTTCCCGAAGGAAGTATGATGGGCTATTACGATGAGTTGAAAGAACATGCAGATTCAGCAGGAATGCCTGCTGATGTGCTGGAAAACAGTATTGCCTTTTCTGATACCATTGTTGCAACCATCATGAAGTGGAGCAAAGGCGATAACTATGCAGCAACACGTGGTGCAGAAAAATTCAACGTTCGGGAAGAAGAAGGACGCTGGATGCCCACCCCACCCATGTATGCATCGGCTATTGAACCACACTGGATGGAAATACGTCCCATGTTGATGGACAGTGCTTCACAATTTAAACCTGTTCGTCCACCTGTATTTGATATGACTCCCGGCAGTGTGTATTACAACGCATTAATGGAAGTAAAAAATATTGGCGACAGCTTAACGGAAGAACAAAAACATATTGCAGAATTCTGGGACGATAATCCGTTTAAGATGAATGTAAGCGGACATGTGATGTTTGCAACAAAGAAATTTTCACCCGGTGGTCACTGGATGAACATTGTTGGTATTGCAGCAAAAGAAGCCAAAGCCGATTTTAATACAACCGTTGCTGCTTATGCACATACAGCCATTGCATTATTTGATGGATTTATCAGTTGCTGGGATGAAAAATACAGAAGCAATTATGTTCGTCCGGAAACCATCATCAGCAAATCCATAAATCAGGAATGGCGTCCTTATATTCAAACACCACCCTTTCCATCTTACACCAGCGGCCACTCAACCATTACTGCCGCAGCATGCGAAGTAATGACAGGTTGGTTTGGCGATCAGCTCAGTTTCACCGATACCTCATTGCTGGAGTTTGGAATTAAAAGCCGTGTAATTAAAACATTCAGAGATGCAGCTCAGGAAGCAAGTATCTCAAGAGTATACGGTGGTATCCATTACCGCTTTGATTGTGATGAAGGAAATAAAATGGGCAGGCAACTGGGAGAGATGATTGTACAACGCTTAAAATTCAAAATAAAGTAAACAGCTTATTATTACGATTACAATAACAACAATGAAACAATTACAATTACATAAACTTTTTCTGCTGCTTGTTACTATTGCAGCAGGTTTTTGTGCAAAGGGACAAACAGATATAGATGCTATTCTGATGGAAAAAAATGCATTCTGTATCGGCCCCGGTTATTCTTACAGCAGCTGGAAAAATTATTGGGAAGGAACAAAGAAAAGAGATAACCTGAATCTCGGAACAGTATCTGCACAAACCTTTGCTGTAATGGGCAACTACGGAATCACAAACAAGTTAAATGCTTTGTTTAATATTCCATACGTCGTTACAAAAGCAAGTGCCGGCACATTAAAAGGACAACAAGGGATGCAGGACTTAAGCCTGATGCTCAAGTACCGACCCATCAACAAAAAAATCGGCGATGCACGGCTTGCAGTGTTTGGATTGATAGGGGGCTCATTACCTATGACCAATTATGTAGCTGATTTTTTACCACTCTCTATCGGTAACAGAAGTAAAACTGCCATGGCCAGATTAATGGTTGATTATTATTACAACAGTAAATGGTTTGCAACAGCATCTGCATCCTATGTATACCGAAGCAATATTGAGCTGGATCGTAATTCATACTATACAGATCGTCAGGTATTGTCGAACCAGGTGCAAATGCCCAACGCCACCAGCTTTAATATCCGTGCAGGTTACAGAACACAATGGCTGATTGCCGAAGCAATACTGAATAACTGGACTACACAGGGCGGGTTTGATATTACGCAAAACAATATGCCCTTCCCCAGTAACCGAATGAATGCTACATCCGTTGGTCTTAACATCAAGTATGTATTGAAAAAAATTCCTCAGCTTTCTTTAACAGGTGGTGCAGGCAATGTAATTGCCGGCAGAAATGTTGGACAGTCTTTTAACGCCAATGCCGCTGTTTTTTATGTGCTTGATCTGAGTAAGAAAGAAAAGAAAGTAAACACTTCAAACAATTAATCATGAAACTGCAATCAATCTTTATTTATATACTGGTACTTGGGTGTACGGTTACATCATGCAAAAAAGAAATTACAGAACAAACGGCCAATGCACAGGCGTTAAATCCTGTGAACATTGATGCAGATGCCGGTTTGTGGAAACCCATTCTCTTAACATCAGCAACAGAGTTTGCAGTAGCAGCTCCTGCAGCAACTAATCTTCCCGGTTATACCGCAGAGATCAATGAAATAAAAAGCTGGCAAAAAAATATGGGTGAGCAGGAACGGAAACTGATCAACTATTGGGGTGCAGGTGCTGTACTTCGCTGGAATGAGATTACAAGAGGACTTGTAGCGAAATACAATTTGCCTCCTTATCAAAATCCTGATGGAACTTATCCCATTCCGGATGCAAGCAATCCGTTTAACAATCCGCAGTTTCCATTTGCCAATCCACCATATGCTTCCAGAGCATATGCGTACATCAGCGCTGCTGTGTATGATGCATTGGTAGCTGCCTGGCATTATAAAAAAGTATACAACCGTTCAGCGCCGTATAAAATCAATACAACCGTAAATGCATTGTTACCAACATCTGATCTGCCATCATACCCCAGTGAAGATGCAGCAGTTGTTGGCGTAATGGTAGAAATGCTGAAATTATTTTTTCCAACAGAGCAGGCCTTTATTCAGCAAAAAGCAACCGAACATAAAAATGTCAGAGTAATGGCCGGTGTAAATATCAGAAGTGAACTGGAGGCAGGCGAAGCATTAGGAAAACTGGTGGCACAGAAATTTATTACCCGTGCAAGAGGCGACAGAGCCGGTGCGGCCGTTGGTACACCTGCATTGTGGCAACAGTTAGAAACACAGATGGCAGCAACAGGCGAAACACCATGGATCAGTCAGGAGTCACCCAAGCGTCCGCCCATGTTACCACTGTTTGGCCGTGTAAGAACATGGTTGTTTGATTCTTTAACGATGGTAACCAGCATACGTCCTAAGGCGCCACCATCAACCAAATCAGAACAGTTTAAAAAAGAAACAGAAGAAGTGTTGCATTACAGTAAGAATGCAACCAGACAGGAAATAGCCATTGTTCATTTTTGGGCCGATGGTGTGGCAACTGCAACACCTCCCGGTCATTGGAACGCCATTGCTGCAGATGATTTTATTTCACAACGATACAGTGAAGTGCGTTGGGCAAGAAACATGGCCTTGCTTAATATGAGTTTAATGGATGCAGCCATTGCCTGTTGGGATGCCAAAACATTTTATTTCAACCCTCGTCCTTCGCAGGTAAATCCCGAAATAAAAACAATAACCGGCTTGCCAAATTTCCCATCGTATACCAGCGGCCACTCAACTTTCAGCGGAGCAGCTGCAACTATACTTGGGCATATTATTCCGGCCAGAAAGCAGGCATACGAAAACATGGCCAAAGAAGCATCGCTCTCCAGATTGTACGGAGCAATTCATTACAGAAGCGATTGTGAAGAAGGATTAAAATGCGGAAATGCAATAGGTGCGTATGCCATTACAAGAGCAAGAACCGATGGTGCTGAATAAGTAAACAGAAAGATAATCAGTAGTAGTTTAATATACACTCCGCTGTTTCTACGGCGGAGTCTGTTTTTAATCAACAATTCAACAGCGTATGAAAAAACTTTTCTGGTTTGGATTAACGGGACTCATACTATTTGAGTTGGCAAATGTCTATTTCATTATGCCCATGCCCGGCAGTCAGCAGATGAACAGTATTGATCTGGCTTATTTTTTATACAGCTACCGCTGGTATTTCAGAATAGGTTTGGCTATTGCAGCCGCAGTTGGTTCAATACTATCAGTCTGGAAACGGAAATGGGCCGTTGTAATTCCCATTATTACATTAGCAGTTGTGATTTATCTGGTCAATTATAAAATGGCCGCCGATGCAATGTTTCAACAACCCCAAAATATCATTTTTAAAACTGTTGCGGATAATAAAGTAGACAGTAACCGGTTAGTGATTGGCATCGAACTGAACGGCAAAGCAAAAGCCTACCCCATTCAGTTTATTGGATATCATCATCACTTGCAGGACACGCTGGATGGTAAAGCAATTCTTGTTACCTATTGTACGGTTTGCAGAACAGGCCGTGTATTTCAACCCATCGTAAACGGCCAACAGGAACAGTTTCGTTTGGTTGGGATGGATCATTTTAATGCCATGCTCGAAGATGCTACTACAAAAAGCTGGTGGCGACAATCAACCGGTGAAGCCATTACAGGAAAACGAAAAGGGACTAAACTCACAGAACTTATGAGTACACAAACCAGCCTTGAGAAATGGATTCAACTGCATCCGAATACTACTATTCTTCAGGCCGATCCTGCATTTGCAAACCGCTACGACAGTTCATTTAAGTATGAACAGGGAAAAAGTAAAAGCAAACTCACCGGTACCGACAGTCTATCATGGAGAGATAAATCATGGGTGATTGGTATTAAAGCGGGGGATGCATCAAAAGCATATGACTGGAATATGTTGAAACAAAAACGCATCGTGAAGGATACGCTTAATCAAACAGCAATAATTGTTCTGCTTGCAAATGATAACCGCAGTTTTTTTGCATTTGAATTACCGGCAAATACGAACAGTGTTTCTTTACTGAACGACACACTGCTGCTCAATACAAAACACTATCGCATCAACGGAAAAGGGATTGATACAGGTTTTAACCTGAAGCCTGTCTACGCTTATCAGGAGTTTTGGCATAGCTGGAAAACATTTCAACCCCAAACCGATCATTAAAAAGCAGTACACTTTACTCAGGAGTTTCTTTCTGCGAAGGGATAAAGAAAAAAATTATCTTGCAGCTGCACCTTTACCGGTCTTACTATATTAAACAAACAGGCATGCAGCAAAGTACATTAAAAAAGTTATCAGAAGCGTTGGGCATAAGTATATCCACTGTTTCCCGTGCTTTAAAAGATCACCCTGATATTTCTGCAGCAACCAAACTGAAAGTAAAAGAACTGGCTGTTGCAATGGAGTATGAGCCTAACAGCTATGCAGTACAGTTACGCACCAGACAAAGTAATCTGCTGGGTATTCTTGTGCCGTCTATTGATAATTTTTTTTACGACTCGTTTATTGCAGCTGTTGAGGATGAAGCACGCAAGTTTGGATATAGTGTATTAATCATGCAATCGAGAGATGATGTGGCTATAGAAACTGCCAACATAAATATCTTTCGAAAAAATATGGTGATGGGACTTTTTGCAACCGTATCTATTGCAACAGAAGAGCTGGCACCATTTAAAAAAATGGAAGACCTGAAAATTCCTGTTGTATTTTTTGATCGTGTTCCTGAGGAGAAAGGATTTTATAAAGTGTGTTTATCCGATGCACTGGCTGCAACCATAGCAGCAGAAGCCATCATTGAAAAAAAGAAGAAGAATGTGCTCGCTTTGTTTGGTCATCCGCATCTGAGTATTTCAAAAGTGCGATGTGAAGCTTTGGTACAAACATTTCAGCAACAGGCACCAGATACAACTGTAACAATTGATTATCCTGAGCAGCCCGAAGCTTCAAAAGCTGCAGCACTTAAAGCGCTCACATCAGGCAAACCGCCCGATGTGATTTTTTGTATGGGCGATTTAATTTTAATTGGTGTGATGCGTGCTATTCATCAATTGAAGTTGCGAATTCCTGAAGATGTTGCTGTAATCGGTATCAGCAATGGCTTTATTCCAACCATGTATAACCCTGTGGTTACGTATGTTGAAACGAGTGGATATAAGTTGGGCAAACTCTCTTTTGCTCAAATGTTAGGTCGTTTAAAAGGCGAAGATGTTACCGAAAACGTTTGCGTTGAATCCATGCTGGTTAAAGGCGGTTCTTTGTAATGAAATTGCTTTGGTAAATGAATTGGTAACGGGTATATTTAGTTATCATTTTATTTACTTGCCATGACCAACTTTCGCATTAAGCTTTCACTCTTTCTCAATTATTTTGTATTTGCCATCTTGCTCAACAGTGTAGGCACTGTTATTTTGCAGGTACAGTTAAATTTTGATGTATCAAAAGGATCGGCCAGTGTGCTGGAAGCGTTTAAAGATCTCAGTATTGCCATTGCTTCTTTTTTAATTGCCTCCTACGTAAATAAAATCGGCTATAAAAAAACGATGCTCATTGCTCTTGGGTTGATTGCCGTTATGTGCTTAATCATTCCATCAGTCAACAGTTTTTTAATGACCAAATTATTATTTGCTGCTGCAGGGGTTGGTTTTGCATTAATTAAAGTAAGTGTGTTTGCAACAATCGGTTTAGTAACAAAAACGAAAAACGAACACCTGAGCCTGATGAATTTTCTGGAATCGTTTTTTATGGTGGGGATTTTAACAGGTAGTTTTTTATTTGCTTCTCTGGTTGATAATAATAACCCTAAGTCAACAACATGGTTCAATGCCTATTATATTTTAGGCGGGCTGGCCGTTCTTGCTTTTTTTCTTTTGCTTACTACAAAGCTCGATGAGTCATCTATTCAGGAAGCAGAGCAATCAAAATCTGCTGCTGATGATTTTATTGAAATGTTCAAATTGATTTTACTGCTGCTGGTGCTGGTCTTTATTTTCAGTGCTTTCTTTTATGTGTTGATTGAACAAAGCATTATGAGCTGGCTGCCTACATTTAATAAAGATGTGCTGCATCTTTCTACCAGCCTCAGTATACAAATGGCCAGCATTCTTTCTGCATCCATTGCTTTAGGCCGTTTTCTTGCAGGATTGGTATTGCGTAAAATGGATTGGCTGATTGTACTGGTAGTTTGTTTACTTGCAGCAGCTACATTGGTAGTAGTAGCTGTTCCTTTAACAAAAAACATCACCGGTATTTCGGTAAACAGTCTGGCTGATGTTCCCTTGGTTGCATTTATTTTTCCATTGATCGGATTATTTCTTGCGCCGATTTACCCGGCAATCAATTCTGTTATATTAAGTAATCTTCCTGCACACCGTCATGCTTCCATGAGTGGTTTAATTGTAGTGTTTTCTGCATTAGGCGGTACAACCGGTTCTATCATTACAGGAAATATTTTTGGCGCTTATGGTGGACAAACAGCATTCTATTTTTCATTAGTGCCCATTTGTATTTTAATCGTATTGTTATTTGTATTTAAACGTCTGCAACCAAAAGCAGGCACAGTGGTTGATCTTAAAACTGCAGGAGGGCATTGATCGTGAAACAGAAAGAACTATTTGAAGCAATGCCTTTGTTTGAAGACGTACAGATGCAGCGCATCTTTACTGATGGTAAAACCTTTGTAGACTGTACTCCAAAACAACCGCTTGAATTGATTCTTGAGCAATATGAAGAGCAAAAGCACTCGGCTGATTTTAACTTAAGCAATTTTGTACATGAGCAGTTTGAGTTACCGCATGTATTTGCTTCAGACTATCACAGTAATAAGGAACAGGATGTAAGGCAGCATATTGAAAACTTATGGTCTGTGCTCACACGAATGCCCGATGAAAAAAAGGGATCACTTATTCCGTTGCCCAATCCATACATTGTCCCCGGCGGTCGTTTTGGAGAAGTGTATTACTGGGACAGTTACTTTACCATGCTGGGGTTAAAGGCATCCGGCATGTTTGTGATGATTGAGCACATGCTGAATAATTTTTCTCATCTCATACAAACCATCGGGTTTATTCCAAACGGTAACCGTACGTATTATCTGGGTCGCTCACAACCTCCTTTCTTTTCTTTAATGGTAAAGCTGTTGGCAGAAATAAAAGGGAATCATATTCTGCCGTTGTACTTGTCTTCGCTTGAAATGGAATATCACTACTGGATGAAGGGTGCTGATGAATTGAATCAACATCATTCTGCCATACAGCATGTACTGTTGATGAATGATGGTGAAGTCCTCAACCGTTACTGGGATGCCTTTGCAACTGCAAGACCCGAATCGTACAGAGAAGATGCAGAGCTGGTCCATCAATCAACACAGGAAACGGAAATCATTTACCGGCATTTAAGAGCAGGGGCAGAGTCGGGCTGGGATTACAGTTGCCGTTGGTTTAAAGAAGGTCATTCATTTGCAAGTATACATACAACAGACATCGTTCCTGTTGATCTCAATTGTTTGCTCTTTCACCTGGAGCAAACCATTGCCCTTGCACATCAACTGAATGGCGAAGAAAAAAAATCAACAAAATTTCAGTTGCTGGCTCAGGAACGGAAAAAAGCAATTGAAACATATTGCTGGAACAGTGATCTTGAATTTTACACGGATTATGATGCTGCAGCGCAAGAGCAGAAACAAATAAAAACATTAGCTGCAGTGTCTCCTTTGTTTTTTGGTATTGCAACACAGCAACAGGCAGATGCAGTTGCAGCAACACTTAAAACAGAATTTTTGAAAGATGGTGGCTTAACAACAACATTGGAAACAACCGGTCAGCAATGGGATGCACCCAACGGCTGGGCACCATTGCAATGGATGAGTGTTATTGGTTTGGAGAATTACGGCCATCATACACTGGCAACAATTATTGCCAAACGATGGATACAACTCAACACGGATGTGTATCAGCGCACAGGTAAACTCATGGAGAAATACAATGTGGTGGATACACATTTGGAAGCTGGCGGCGGTGAATATACAGGACAAGATGGTTTTGGCTGGACGAATGGTGTGTTACTGGCGCTCATGAAAAAATATGGATAGAGTTCAATTCAACAATCAATGGGCGTTTGCTGCAGAGCCTTACAAAGGAAAGGTTCGGTTTGTTGTGTATGCAAACAAAGCAGAAGTTGTTTGCAGAATTGAATCGGTGAAAAATATTCAACAGTTTTTAAAAGCCTTGGAAGCAAGGATTTTTAAAGGACGATTGCAATTGAATAAAACAAGTACTAAAATAAATGTAGAGGTAAAAGGAGAGAAGGTTGGATCTGTTTCACTCAAAGAGTTTAAGACGATGCTTCAGGTAATAGCAGTATGATTCGGTTGAATTGTTGCCTCACCCCAACGCAGCTTTAAAGAACGCATCTAATTTAGCTTCATCCAATTGTCCGTTTGTTCTTACAGCACCGCACAAATCAAGACCAAACGGCTGAACGGTATCAATTGCTTCTTTTACATTCTCAGCATTTAATCCACCGGCTAAATAAACGGGAATCTTACTTGATTCAACTATGCGTTTACTGATATTCCAGTTATGTGTACGCCCGGTACCACCAAGTTCTTTTACTGCAAGATTGGGATTGCCACTATCAAGCAGTAAAGCATCCACATGTTCTGCAATACGGATAGCTTCATCTATTGAAGATTCATCCATCACATGAATCACCTGGACCAGTTTAATAAACGGCAAAGCCTTTTTTATTTGTTGATGAGTGCCGTCTTTTAATGTATCAACTAGCTGGATGGTATTGGTGAGTACCCTGCCGTGATGTGCAATAATATCAGCAGCAGATGTTTCACTGGTTAACAGAAAAGTATCTACTGCCCGAGAAACCGTTTGTGCAATGGTATAAATCAACTCATCTGTAATAACGCCCGGTCCGCTGGGCATATGCCCAACTAAACCAACTGCAGATGCGCCGTAACGCACAGCCAGTGCGGCTTCTGCAACCGAGCTGATGCAACAGATTTTAATGCGTGGTTTCATGTAGATTGTTTCGCCGGTAAAAGTAAATACTATCCTTCCAGCAATGCAAATCCATACGGAGGTAATACAAAGAATTCATGATCAGCACCGGTTTCATATTTTTTTCCGCTCCAGTGGTCGTATAATACGGAAGGGGCGCCGCCTTTTTCTTTAAATGCAAACCAGGTTAAAAAAGAACTGCTGTTGCTGAAATTAAATACACAGAATAAGCGTTGCCCGTTTTTTTGTCTGATATAACCTGCTACGTGAACATTATGTGGAGTAAGCCATACAATATTACTGTGATCAGCAACTGCATGTACTTGTTTTCTGATTGACAATAGTTTTTTTGTAGAATCAAAAATGATTTGTTCAACCGTTCCCTTTTTTTCTGTTTTTTTATTTTTCTTCCAGTCAATTAACGGACGGTGCATCCAACGGTTATCATAACTTTTTCCTTCGTCCTGCAAATAAGTATAATCGTTGGTATAGCCAACTTCATCACCATAAAACAACATGGGCACACCACCCAGGAAAAAACTGTGTGCCTGCATGAGTAATATTTTCTGGATAGACAGATCAATGGCAGTCTCATCTTTTTCATTCAATGCTTTTTCCAATCCGCACAACGATGCCAATGATCCGCTGATGCGTGCATCACCTGTTTTTGGATTGCTGGAGAACAATGCACCAATGGCTGTTGAACCGGGATGTACACCGGAATAATAATCTTTTAAAAATTTTCGATGAGCATATGCATTGTATCCTGCCTGTTCAATCATGCTGTCATCATAACCCAAACCAATATCATCGTGGCAACGGGTATACGTAATCCACGAAGTACCGTATGGTTTTTTTAGAAGTTCTTCTTGCGCTGCAAGCATTACTTTGGTATCACCGGTTGCAAGCATATCCCACTGCAACGCCATATGAGTGGCGTTGTAGGCAAAGTCGCATTCACGTGCAGTGTAATTATCTGTACCAAAATATTTCATGATTTCTTTTGGTGCAACAATCGCTTCTCCCAAAATAGCCATGCCCGGTGTTGCCACCTGCACACATTGCTTAATTAACCGCAACAGGGCATGTGCCTGTGGTAAATTCTGACAGGTGGTTCCGAGTTGTTTCCAGATAAAAGCGGGCGCATCAATGCGCAAAATATCTACACCAAGGTTCGCATAGAAGAAAATGGTATCCAGCATTTCAATAAACACCAACGGGTTGGTGTAATTCAAATCCCATTGATAATGGTGAAAAACAGTCATCACCCATTTATTGCACTCTTCGATGTAGGTAAAATTTCCGGGCGAACTTTCAGGAAAAATTTCGGGCATTGTTTTATCGTACTGATCAGGTAAACTCCGGTCGCTGTAGAAATAAAAATAATCCTGGTATTGTTTGATGCCCTGTTTTGCTTTCTCTGCCCACTCGTGTTTATGCGATGTATGGTTCAACACAATATCCAGCATCAGGTACATATCACGTCTGCGCATTTCTTCCTGCAGTTGCTGCAAATCTTCTAATGTGCCAAAGCGCTCATCTACTTTTCTGAAATTGGAAACAGCATAACCGCCATCGCTTTCGTTGGCAGGACTTTCAAACACCGGCATCAGGTGTAAAAAGTTTACACCCAGTTCTTCAAAGTAATCCAGTTTGGTTTGCATGTTTTGCAGATTGCCGCAAAAGCGATCTACATACAAACTCATGCCATTGATTTTGTTACTGAGAAACCAATGTTCCTGCTGAAGTTTTGACTGATCTCTTTGTTTCAGCACTGCACTTCTTTGCTGATACGCTTTAATGATGGTTACAATCACATCATTAAACAATTGCTCCGCGGCAGGATGATGTTCGTATAACTGCAGATAAAGCTCAAATATGGCAGACGTATCTGCAAGAAAACGTGTATAGAAAGAATTGTCCTCTCCGGCTACATCAACCTGATGCTCTTTCAACACTGCATTGATATGCTCATGAACGCCAAACGTGTACATAATTAATTAAAAATATCGTTACTTAAATGTTTAAATGCTTCCATTGCTCCCATGTATTCACAGGTTCTTGCACCTGCTTTATTGCCATTAGCAATAACTGCTTTCCACTCGTCTGTTGAGAGCAAAGAAATTTCCTGATTGTTTTTTTTGCTGAGCTGATATAATACAGCTCCTGTAAACGCATCACCTGCTCCTGTTGTATCAACAGGGGTAATAGCAATACTGGAAACAATATGGGTAGTGCCGTTTATACCAAGTAAGGTTCCTTCTTTACCAATAGTGATAGCAAACACGGCAGTTGTTTTTTGCAGAAAGACCGATGCAGCTTCTTCTACAGTTGATGTGTTTGTAAGCATCATTGCTTCTTCATCACTTACTTTAAAGAAATGGCAGAGGTTTAAATAGTTCCATGACTGCTCAATGAAAGAAGCCTTGTTGTGTTGAAACAACAGCTGACGATAGTTGGGATCGAAGCTGATAAACAGATTTTTGTTGCGTGCATTGTTCAGCAGCGTTGTATATGCTTCCTGCAAAGGCCCGGGAAGAAAACCTGTAGCCGATCCAAAATGTACAATTGAAAACTCATCGAGATTTATTGCCTCTACTTCCGCTTTATTCAGCTGCCCATCTGCACCACGGTTAAAATAAAAATCCCGTTCACCATTTTCCATTAACGATACAAATGCAAACGTGGTAAAGAAGTTTTCATCCTGCAACATATGTTTGGTGCTTACACCAAATGCCTTCATTACATCAACCAGATGATTGCCAAAAGGATCTGTACCTACTTTCGCAGAGAGTTCTACTTCACCACCCAGTGCTGCAATAGCTGCTGCTACATTGGTTGGAGCACCACCGGGTTTTTTTAAAAAATGTTCTCCTTCAGATAAGGGCTTGCCTTTATCTGTACAGATTAAATCAATTAATGCTTCTCCAATACAAAGAATTTTATTCATAGTCTATAATTCATAAATGAGCGCCTCATATGGCCGCAGGTTTTCTGCAGCAGGCGCTGATGTATAATTTCCGATGAGCAGTGTTGCTTTATTTACATCCACACCTGTGTTAACAGCAGCCGGTTTGTTAGTGAAGTTGAGCAAAACGAGTAATTTCTTTCCTTTCATTTCTCTTGTGTATGCAAACACTGCCGGATTGTTTTTGTCGATTGATGTAAATTGACCATACACCAATACTTCATTGTCTTTCCGCAGCTTCACCATCTTTCTGAAATAATTCAGACAACTGTTTGCATCTTTCTCCTGCGCTGAAACATTGATGGAAACATAGTTTTTATTTGTTTTGAGCCAGGGTGTTCCGGTTGTAAAACCTGCATTGGCTGTTGTATCCCACTGCATACCGGTGCGGCCATTATCACGGCAACTGAATTTGATCAGCTCCATATACTTTTTCAGATCTCCGCCAATATTAATCTGGTTCTGGTATTCATTCAGCGTTGGCATATCCTTGTAGTCTTCTATTTTTTCAAAACCTGCATTGGTCATGCCTAATTCATCACCATAGTAATAGTAAGGCGTGCCCCGCATGCTCATCAAAAATGTGGTGAGCATTTTAGATGACAGGTCTCTGAACTCAGGTTGATCGTTCCCAAAGCGGCTTACCAATCTTGCCTGGTCGTGATTGGCCAGTACAACCGATAACCATCCTTTTTCTGCAAAGGCACTATCCCATTTGCTGAACACATTTTTTAAATGCAACACACTGTAACCTTCAGGCTTTGCAATATCAATGGCTTCGAATGCATAAGCCATGTTTAACTCATTGCGGTCTGCATCAACCAGATCATGTGCATCCTGAAAAGTATTGCCTGCACCTTCGGCCACACTCATTACATCATACTTGCTGAACACTTCTGTATGCATTTCTTTTAAGTAGGTATGCAGATTGGGCCCCATGGCATAATACTGTACAAAGTTTTTTTCAAAGCCTTTAGGAAATGCAGGGAAGGTTGTGTCTTTTGCTGCAAATTGAAATGCATCTAACCGGAACCCATCTACACCTTTCTCTGCCCAGAATTTCATCATGTCATAAATTTCCTGACGGAGTTTTGGATTTTCCCAGTTGAGATCGGGTTGCTTTTGTGAGAAGTAATGCAGATAATAGGCATTGGTTAATGAATCATATTTCCATGCATCATGATTTACATCAAACAAACTGTAACGGTAAGGAGGTTTACCCTTTTCAGCATTCCACCAATGATAATAATTGCGATACGGATTATCTCTGCTGCTCCTGCTTTGTTTAAACCATTCGTGTTCATCGCTGCTGTGGTTCACAACAATATCCATCACGAGTTTGATCTTGCGTTCATGCATCGCTTTGAGTAATGCATCAAAATCGCTCATAGTTCCAAAATCTTTCATGATGTTGCGGTAGTCGCTTACATCATATCCGTTGTCATCATTTGGCGAACTGTAAATGGGGTTTAACCAAACAGCATCTACACCAAGACTTTTGATGTAATCCAGTTTAGAAAGAATTCCCTTGAGATCGCCAATGCCATCGCCATCGCTGTCTTTAAAACTGCGGGGATAAATTTGATAAACCACTGCTTCTTTCCACCACTTGCGGTCAATCTGTTCAGTTGTTTGTGAATCTGTTTTTGATTTGCATGAAATGAAACCAAAAACAGTCAATAAGAATACAATAAAATAGCTCAATAATTTCATAGTAGTAAATTTAATGTCCGCCACCGCCCATCAACACTAAATCTTCTGCAGGTTTGTCTGATTTAATGAATAATGTGAGACATGCTGCGATCAGAAGCAATGCGCCTGCAAAAGCAATGGCATTACCAGAATTATTGTTCAGAAAGGTTTTAAGAATATACCCGAATGTTGTTGTTTGAATAAACATGGGTATAACTATCATCATATTAATAACACCCATGTAAACACCATACCGTTCTTTTGGGATTTTACTTACTACAATGAGGTATGGAATACCCATCATGCTTGCCCAGCCAATTCCAAAACCGGTAATTGCAGGGAATAACAGGTATTTGTTTTCTATAAAAGGAAAGAACAACAAGCCAACTCCGGCCAGTATTAAACATCCAAAATGTACCAGTTTGGGTGAATATTTTTTTGCGAAGTACACCAAACCGAATGCACATAAAAAGGTAACAATATTATACCAGCCATTTACCAATCCCGTCCAGCTGACTGCTTTTTCATACAATTCAGGATTTTGTTCAGGTGTTGTATTCCAGACAGACAATGCTATGCTCTTAGATGAATTTTGCCAGTAGCAAAACAATGCATACCACTGAAATAAATACACAAGTGCCAGTTGCCACATGACTTTGGGCATTTTGGTAATGGCATCCAGAATTTCAATATTCTGTGCAAAAAGGATTTTAAGAGTGGGATGATCTTCTGCATAATTAATCACCCGGCGCAACAGTCCCTTAATAAACAGAGAAGGAATAAGTAAGATGGCAATGATGATGTATGCAACTACCGTTGAAATAATGGAAAGAAAAAATTGAACCACAGGGTGCGGCATTCCTTTATTCTTATCATTGAGAGATTTTAATTCTTCTTCACTTGGAGGTATTTCAGGTGTTGTGCGGATACTCCACCAGATAGAACCAATGGAGCAAACAGCACCTAGAAAAAATGAAGCAAACACCCAGGTAGGAAGCTTACCGGTTTTACCAATAAAAATCAATGGGAAAATAAAGAGTGAAACATTTGCCAGTGTTTGACCAAAGCCTGTAAAAAAACTTTGTGCCTGGAAACCTGTTGGTTGTTGCGTTGCATCTAACTTATCGGCAATAAAAGCACGGTAAGGTTCCATGGCAGTGTTGTTGCCGGCATCAAGTATCCAGAGTAAACCGGCGGCCATCCATAATGCGCTGCTGAAGGGAAATAAAAATAATGCAACACTGCAGATCATGGCACCAATAAAAAAATACGGTGTACGTCTGCCAAAACGGGGATGCCATGTTTTGTCGCTCAATGCCCCGATGATGGGTTGAATAATTAAACCGGTGAGCGGTCCTGCCAGGTTGAGCCATGGGATTTCATCGGGCTTTGCTCCTAAAAAATCATAAATGGGGTTTACGGCACTTTGCTGCAAACCAAAACTGTACTGAATGCCAAAGAAGCCAACATTCATATTAATGATCTGCCAAAAACTTAAATGCGGTTTGGGAATAGACATGCAGTTATTCGTTTAGAAATGGTTGGTAATACGTTGGTTTATAACTGCAAACAGCAGCAATCTCTATGAAGATAAAATAAGTTTTTTATTGTACATGTTTGCAAACGGTTGATGTTGGGAAATCTTTTCGGCGGTAGCGTCATGTCGAGGAAGGGGACATCTCAAATGAAAATAGCAGCCTGAAATTGATGCGACCTCTCCTTCGTCGAGGTGACGATCGTAACTAATTTCTTACATCCAGCACATCTCTCAACCCATTGCCCAGTAAGTTAAAAGCGAGCACCAGTAATATAATGGCAATACCCGGCGCAATAGCCAGCATGGGATTGCTGGTGATGATGAAGTTGTAGTTTTCTTTGATCATAAGTCCCCAGCTTGGTTGCGGCGGTTGCACACCTACACCGAGGAAACTTAAACCGGCTTCTATCACAATGGCACTGGCAAAATTGCTGGCGGCAATTACAATCACCGGGCCCATGATGTTTGGAAGTATATGTTTGAAGATGGTACGTGCATGAGAAAAACCCATGGCCTTGGTTGCTTCAATATAATTCAGTTCACGCAAGCTGAGTACCTGTCCACGAACAAGTCTGGCAACGTTAACCCAAAGTGTTAAACCAACGGCAAGGAACACCTGCCAGAAACCTTTGCCCAATGCCAATGTAATGGCAAACACAAATAATAATGTAGGGATACTCCACACTACATTAATGAGCCAGAGAATGGCTTCGTCTACCCAACCACGAAAGTAACCGGCCACAGCGCCCAGAAAAATTCCGACAGTGAGTGAGATGAGTACAGCAATGAGTCCTACACTTAAACTGATACGCACACCAACAATTAACCGGCTGAGAATATCCCGTCCGAATTTATCGGTACCCAGCCAGAATGTTTTTGTTACAATGCGGTTCTCTGATTTGTTATTGTTGAATGTAAAACTCAACGGTTCAGTTACTCCTTCATCAACAAATTTTTCTACATCATAGCGGTTGCCTGTTTGTTTGTACGAAGTGACGGGGATGTATTGATCCTGATCTTCATTGCCAAAGAAAAATGCTGTAAGAGAAGAGGAATTCGTTTGTGTGTTTCTTTCAATTTTAATAAACTGTTGTTGATAGCCCGGTTTTTTCGCTGCAATCTCCACAATAATCCGGTTTGCATTTGTTGTGGAATCGGGAGCAATTACATAGGCAAACACAGCCATCAGCAATGCAATGACAATAACACATAACCCAAACACAGCGCCTTTGTTGCGACGCAGTTTTTTCCAGAAAATCTTTGTGAATGAATATTCCTGTTTGGACATTGATGCCCCCATTCTAATGGGGAGTAGTTTTTTTATAAAAATGAAGCTAACTATTTAAATATAAAAATGAAATTCAATTAAGTAATTACAATAGTGAGTTTATAATTTACTCAAACTGTTACCGGTTCCCCCTTTAGGGGCAACTGAGGAACGAAAGTTGCGAGCGAAGCTCATGGGGTTTACTTCACCATCCTTCCCTTCCATTCATAACTCCCAAACTTCCCCAACCAACCTGCAATCACCGTGTATAAAATATGAAAAGGTTGAGCCAATGGAAACCATAGCAATAAGTTTGCTTTTCCAAAAAAAGTTGCTACAGGCATTAAAAATATAAGCTCAACAATTGTTTTCAACAATAAACTTCCTGCAAGCAGAATCCATAAACTGCTGTTGAATATACCTCCAATAAAAAGTACAAGCAGAAATACATTCAACAGGTACACCAACAACAATACCCAAAAGATGCGTTTGTCATTATACTGATCTGCTTTGCTGGCCCAGCGAATACGCTGACGGAAAAACGCTGCAATCGTTTCAACAGGGTTGGTCAATACAATACTATCAGCAGTTTTACAGTAATGAACTTGTGTTGGAAACTGATTGTACAATTTATGCATGAGCATCATATCATCGCCGCTGGCAATATGGTCTACATCTTTAAAGCCATTTACGTTGTAGAATGCTTCTTTACTGTAACAGAGATTGGCACCATTGCACATGCTGTGAAAGCCTGCCCCAACAGAAGCAGCAGTAATTCCCTGAAGGGTTAAAAAATCCAGCGATTGAAATAGTTTTATGAAACTGTTTTCTTCTTTCATGGCAACCGGTGCAGCAACAAATACGGTTGCTTGCTGTTGAATGATGAATGAAAAGTTGCGTAGCCAGCTAGCAGGTACAACACAATCCGCATCTGTTGTTACAATAAAATTACCTGTCGCTTTTTCTACACCCAGTTCAATCGCTTTCTTTTTATAGGAGTTGATTTTTTCTTTCAGGACCTCTTTTAACTCAACCACTTTAACTCCGGTAAATTGTTTTGCAGCAGTAACCGTTCCGTCTTCACTAAAGTCATCAATCAAAATCACTTCAAACAAATGTGATGGATAATTTAATTGTTGAATTGATTTCAGACAGTCTTTGATATTCTTTTCTTCGTTTCTTGCAGGAATTAAAATGCTGAAGGTGGTTGTCGGCTGAAATGTATCAGGAATTTGTAATAATGTTTGCTTACTCCACCAGTAACGATAGAACAATAACAAAACGGCATACGGAACAAATAAAAGAAATGTAAGGAGCAGCCAAAGCATGACTGCAAAATAACAATGCTGGGTGTAAAAGGAAAGTTTATCTAAAAATTCGGAGTGATTAAGCCCCATCTCCTTCGGAGAGGGGGTTTGGGAGTGAGGTGAGCAACGAAATAATGAAAGACACCTGTTTTTCCCTGAGTAACTGATGACCTGCAGGGAGTACATCAACTGTTACAAATTTTTCTGCGCCTTTTTGAAAAGAATAACCATGTTTTGCAAGTATCACCCGGTCGTAATTGCCAAAAACCAGATGAACCGGAATTTGATGTGCAGTAATAAGGTGTTTAATTCGATGCAGATTGGGTCTGAACTTTCGCATGGTGGTCCAGATACGGTAGAGATCCGTCCTCATTTTTTCATCATCAATATAATAATGAACAAACTTGGCAACACTGGGGTTGATCCATTTTACACGTTTGAGCATATCAACAATAAAACCAAACCATTGGGGATGGCGCATGGTGTATTTAAACAGTGCATTACCCGGCCGTGTTTGTGTTGCCAGTTTATACCAGCTGTTTACTTTTAATCCATCCGGTGCAAGTAATACAGCCGATACAATTTTTTCAGGAATACGTTCAAGCAAACTCAACACAACCCTGCCACCCATACTGTAACCGAGCAATTGTATGGAGCGGTTGTTGAAATCAGGGACGATCTGTTCCAATAATCCAATCATATCCTTTACAGGAAAAGTGAGTCGGTTGTTCCAGTTTGTTTTTCCATGCCAGGGAAGATCAATCGCATATACGGTATAATCATTCTGCAGATCATCTTCAAGAAACGAAAATGTATCTGCATCTTCTCCAAATCCATGCAGACAAACGAGAACACTGTTGCCATTGCCGCATGTGAGATAAGAAAATTCTGAATGCTGATATGTGATGTATTTCCGTTCCATTGTTGCTAATCTAAATTAAATTATTGCCGGAAAGTCGGGAAGCCGGAAAGAATATATCAATTGAAGAAGAAAACCTGCCACTATTTTATTTTTCCGACATAGATGCCAAATTACTTGGCCCGCCATGGTCGGTGTCCTCACCGACCACAGTTACTAGTTTTAGAAACATCATCCTTTTTGAACAGCACATTATAATCGCTAAATTAAAATTAAATGTGCCTATGAATTATTAATTGCAGTTACATGAATTTAGATTTGCACACATTTATGGCCCGACGTAAACATAAACCTTCCTATTATCTTCCTTGGGTGATCATTGCACTGGTATTGGCAGCCGGCGCTTTTTTATATGGCCGTAACTGGTGGCTTGAGCGTGAAGCAGGCCGCATCCGTTATAAAGAGTTTGGTATTGCAATACCTGCCAATTACAATGTGCATGGTATTGATGTGAGTAAATATCAGCAACTGATCAACTGGGATGCAGTAAAAGCCATGAACGTGCAGAATACCCGTATTAATTTTGCATTTATCAAAGCAACGGAGGGCAATGATCACCGTGATTTTTATTTTAAACGTAACTGGCGAAAAGCAAAAGAAGCCGGAGTGGTTCGTGGTGCTTATCATTTTTTTATTCCATCAAAAGACGGAACCGTGCAGGCACGCAACTTTATTCAAACGGTACAGCTTCAACCCGGCGATTTGCCACCCGTGGTGGATGTGGAACAAATTAACGGAACAAGTAAAGCCATTTTGCAGCAACGTGTAAAAGCATTTGTTTATGCAGTTGAACTGGCTTATGGTGTAAAACCAATCATTTATACCAATGCCGATTTTTATAAAGCATATTTAAGTAATGTGTTTGATGATTATCCTCTTTGGGTTGCACATTATCTTCGACCGGTTGAACCACGTATTAACAGAGACTGGCATTTCTGGCAACACAGTGAAAGCGGCCATGTAAATGGCATAAATGGTAAAGTTGATTTTAATGTGTTTAACGGCGACAGTACAGAGTTTGCTAAACTGCTGTTGAAATAATTACATTTGTAAAAATCATTTAAATGAAAAAATGCTTACTTATTACAATGCTGTTGTTTGTTGCAAACCTGTTAATGGCACAAAACAAAACAGCAACCGGTACAGATTATAAAACAGCCATTGGTGTAAAAATATGGGATGGTGCCGGTCTTTCACTTAAAACATTCATCTCAGAAAAAACGGCGCTGGAGTTTGTTGGATTTTTTAACCGCAATGGTACACGTATTACAGGCCTGTACGAAATACATGGTTTGTTGAATACAGAAGGAAATCTGAGATGGTATGCAGGATTTGGTGCACATGCAAGTTTGTATAAGCTTGCAAAAGGTGGCGGTATTGACGGCGTTGCCGGACTTGATTTTAAGTTTAATAATTTGCCATTGAATATTGCACTCGACTGGCAGCCCAGCTTTGAGTTTGGTGTAGGAACGCTCAATGGCTTTCAGGGAAACTGGGGCGGGCTTGCAGTAAGATATACTTTGTAAAAACAATTTTCACGAAAAGCTGTTGTACTTAGTGCAACGGCTTTTTTGTTGCTGCAACATTGTACTTTCGTATACCTGTTGTACACATCTTTAAACAATCAGCTCATGAGTGGTATTGAACCGGAAGCACAGGAATTTTTAAAACGGGTCATGCAAACTGTTTCAACAGGTATGTTGTTTCTGCTTTTGCACATGACTTTTGGCTTGTATTTTAACTGGGCTTTTTTTGAAGGGACTCCCCGCATCGGCAATATCATTTACTACATTGTCTTTCTCGCTTCACTTGCAGGCCTTATTTATTTCTATTACCGGTTGTGGAAAGGTAAACTCTGACCGGTTTATTTTAAGTGAATATAAAATGTCTGCTCCGGTAACATGGGTAACTGCTGCCCGAAATATTTATTTACAATCACTCTCAAACTGTTTACATTGCTCATGCTGTCGTACACAAGTTTATAATCCGTATCTGAAAAATAGATAGCCGAGTAGTTACTGAAAGCATCCTGTTTTCTTGTGGGATCCAGATCTGAAATGCCGTGATCACTCTGGAGCAAAATCACCTGATTGCTTTTTTTCTGCTGAAGGCTGTTAATGATTTTTAGCAGCTCTTTGTTGGCATATTGAATATAGGCTGCAAATTTTTTCCTGTCGGTGATCATTGAATCTGTAAACACTTCTTCATCGGGATAAGGCTTTCCCTGTTCGTTGTAAAAATAGGGGTAGTGCGGAAAGCTCAGGTGCAGATAAATAAATCGAGGCTGTCCTGTTTGTTGTGGTTTGATGTTGAGAATAGAATCGGTAATATTTTTTGAATAGGTCTTTAAAGGGGAATAATGTGCTTTTAGTTTTTTTCTAAGCGCTTCTTTTTTATCTGCAAACCAGTGAAAGCGGATGTCTTTGATGAAATAGTTTGCGAAGCTGTATTTGAATATGAGTTCATCAGGTTCGTTATTCAAAAAATATTCTTTCCTGTAAGCCGGCTGATCTGTGATATCAAAAATGGATAAATTGATGAACTGGTAGTTATACTGCTGCAGTAAATGAAAGAATGGGGCCTGTTTTACTTCGTTCATTGCACGGTTAAAATCTTTTGCCGTTACACTGCTTTCGTTTTGCAGCCAGGAAACAGGATGCAGTTGAAATGTGCTGAGCATGGAAAAAGCCGTACGGTTGTAATTACTTTTTGATTGACTGATCAATCTGAACCCTTTTGATGTAAGTGAATCATCAAAAGCTGAATTGTTGCTTTGCAGCATTTCTGCCTGATAGGTGGTGGAAGGATAGCAGTCAGGAACAATAAAATAAATATCGGGCAGCTTGCCTTTAAGTGAATCAAAAGGCACAACCTGCTTTATTTCTGCAGTTGTTTGATATGGCTGATTGTTTTTTGTAAACAGTTGTACAACTTCAATGCTGCAGATAAGCAGTAAAAATATATTCAGATAACGGACAAGCCCGTTTACCTGCGTGTTTCTTTTTACAAACAGGTATAATAACAGGTATGCAAGAGCGATGAGCGGCAGCAATACTTTATAATGAGAAAACCAATGAAGGCTTTTTGTGTTTTGCAGAAACTCTCTAAAGTCGCCAAAAAAAAGATAGCCAAATCCTAAACAGGTTGTAAGCGCAGCAGCTTTTTGAAATGATGTTATAAGAGGTTTAAGCAATAAAGCACCTGCAGCTAAGACAACTGTTACAAGCAGCCAGCTTTTTATTACTAAACCGGTAGTAAGAAAACCTTCATACAGATTGTATTTAAACGCAATAAAAAAAACCGGCAAAAGAAACAGATGCAGCGGACGATTGCTTATAAACGAAGCAGCTCCCTGCAGTAAAGGTTGGACTGTTTTTTTCATTACTTGTTCCGGCACTGTTTATTTATCGCCCGGATTGAGAATTACCGGTGTATTTCCTTTGCCCATGATAATAATTTTTGCGTTTTGCGATTTACTCAATTCCAGCTGGGCTTTAATGCTTTCATATTGCAACTGCCGGTCTGTTAAACTTTCGCTGATGATGCGCTGATAATCTGAAATACCCTGCGCTTCTACCCGTTTACGCTCAGCTTCCTGTTTTTCTTTTTGTAAAACAAACTGCATTTTCTGTGCATCCTGTTCTGCATTAATCTTTTGTTCAATGGTGGCTTTTACACTGGCAGGCAATGTAATATTCCGCACCAGTAAATTTTCGAGCAACAGTCCTCTTTTTTTAAAGTCTTCTTCAATGTTTTTAAAAATGCGTTGCTGAAATTCGTCACGTTTGGTGGAGTAAAGTGCAACCGCATCATAGTAAACTGCATTGTCTCTGATGCGTGTACGGGTAAGCGGCCGCACAATTTTATCTTCAAAATCTTCACCCGTTTGTGCCAGCAAGCGAGGTGCTTCACTTGGCACTACCCGGTATAATACAGAGAGATCAATTGTTACTTCCAGTCCGTCGGCTGTTAATACACGTATTGCATCATCACCTGCTTTTTCACCTTCATCATGCACACCGCTCATGGTGTAATTTTTTGTTTTGATATCCATTTTAATCACATCAACCAATGGATTCACAAAGTTTAAACCACTTTGTAAAATGCGGTTCTGTACTTTACCAAACAGTTTCTGTATACCCACCTGTCCTGCATCAATCTGTACAATACAAGATGTAAGAGCGCCAATAATAATCACAACAAATCCAACGGTGCGGATGAGTTTTGCATAGCGTTGAACGGGGCCTTCTGTTTTGGCAACTGCAAACCCAACGGCTATAGCAAGCACTCCGAGAATGATGAGGAACATGATATTTAAGTTTATTAGTTGATTGTTTGTGATCCCATCTGCTTCAACTGATGGGTAATAATCATCTTTATATTTTCATCAGACAAAATCTAACTGCTGTGATCTGCCACAATTACCCATTGCCCTTTGATCTTTTTAAACAGTAAGGTATAATGACCATTTGCATCACCCGCTTTTTCTCTTGTTAAATGCCATTTGCCAATTACATAATAAGCATCGGGTGCAAGTCTGCTTACTTTTAAAATGGTAAACTTTAATTCGCCCATGGCATCCATATCAGGGTAGCCCTTGCGGTAGTTGGCGAGTGTTTGATCGTAGCCGTATGTTACACCGCTTTTGCCGATAAACATCAACGAATCGTTTTTCCAGTAGCCGCTCATAAAACCGTTCAGATCGCCACAGTTCCATGATTGCGTTTGTTTTTCCAGTATAGCCAGTATTTGTTTTTCGTCTTTTGATTGAGCAGCTGCATGAGTTGCTGCAAACAGGAGAGAGCAGAGGAGGAACTTTTTCATTGGTTGAAATTACAGGAAATCAAAAACAAAGGAGAAAAAGAAAGCGGCTAAATGAGCCGCTTTCTTTCATATTAATCATTTCCCCAGTTTTGCTTTTTCATATAGGCAATACTTTTCTTAATACATTCTTCTTCGGGCATTGTATACGCCTCCTGCTCTACAAAGGCATATTTTAAACCTGCATGTTTCCTGTGTTCAAAAATTTTACTGAAGTTGATGCTGCCGTCACCAACCTGTGTGCTTTCTTTTTTGCCATCTTTATTAACGGTCATATCTTTTACATGCCACATGGAAAAACGACCGGGATATTTGTTAAACCATTCCACTGCATCTTCATTCATAAAAGATGACCAATAGATATCCAGTTCAAAATCAACCATGGCCGGATCAGTACCATCTAACAGTGTTTGCATAAATGATTTCCCATTATCCATTTTGTTGAATTCAAAATCATGATTATGATAAGCCAGTTTCATGCCTGCTGCTTTGGTAAGCTCTGCTGCTTTATTCACGAGCTCAACCAGTTTAGGCAAAGTATCTGCACCACGTTGTGTGGGGTCTAACCAGGGAACGGTTGCATATTTATTCCCCATTGTGGCGGCGGCTTCTAATGCTTTCTTCCAAAAGTCCAGATTGCCGGTAGATAATACCTGTCCGAAATTGTAATGACCACTTGGCGCAGTTAATGCCAATCCATCAAACATGGCTCTGAACTCTTTTGGCGATTTACCAAAGAAACCGGTTCCATCAAATCCGAACAATTCAATTTGAGAATACCCGGCTTTAGCAACATAATTTAATGTGGCTGACAGATTCTTTGCTACATCGTTCCGAACTGTGTAAAGCTGAATACCATATTTTTTTGTACCGGCTGTTGCACATGAAAGTAATGGCAAGCCGCTAAGGGTAAGACCTGCTGTAACTGCCGCCGATGTTTTTAAAAAATCTCTGCGATTGTATGCCATAATGATTGATGTTGCATTCCGTGTAATGCCCTCATCACACGGAGTTGTATGGATGAATGTTCGTGCATCGTTCGAGGGCGTGTGATGACGAAATGATCGTTTACTTTATTCTGCCCAGGCTTTATCACCTTTGTTATACGCTAAATTTCCATCGTACTTACCCGGCACGGGTATATGACGAAGTGTTTCTGTCATACCCGTTTTGGATGTAAAGAAACCGAGCAGTGTCAATTGCTTCATCATGGTATAATAATGACTGGGTGATTCCTGAAACTCTTTCTGATCTTTCCATGGAAGCGTACTGTTCTTTTTTTCATTTTCTTCACGCAATGGCTTGTCTGTTTCATCACGCTTTGTATTAAATGCTTTGGCTTCTGCTTCCAGACTTACCAAAAATGCTTTGCGTTGATCTGCACTGCAGTCCATAAAAGATTTGCTGTGCATTTTTTCGCAGGCTTTATCCAGTTCAGCAATGCCGTTCATAAATGCATCCTGTTGAGGCTGCGTGTAGCAATCGGTTACCATTACTTTCATCAACTCACCTACCTGTGCTGCTTTCGCACCGGGTGTTGTGGTAGCCGGGATAATGGTTTCTGCTACTTCATCCAGCAACGAAATATGGGCAGCAGTAAAACCTGCATCAGCTTTTGCGCCGGTTTTGCAACCACTTAAAAAAAGTTCGCCACCAATAACTGCACCACCGGTAAGGAGTGCGATTTGTTTTAGAAGATCACGACGATTCATATAAATAAGTTTAAGTGGCCTCTCCCTCGTTCTCCCGAAGTTTCGGGAGAGGCCATGAGTTAAATTAATTATTTAGCATTTGTATTTACACATTTCATCTGTTTCTGTTGTTTAACAAGCAATCTGTTTGTTATTTATCAATCTCTATTAAAAGTCAGCCTTTTGTATTGATGGCTTCCTCCTTTGGAGGAAGTCGGAAGGAGGCCGGCCTACAGATTTCCTTTCTTCAATTCTTTTACAGCAAAATCGGCAGCACGAGCTGTTAATGCCATATAAGTTAATGAAGGGTTTACACAAGATGCTGATGTCATACATGCACCATCGGTTACAAATACGTTGGGCGCATCCCACACCTGGTTGTTACCGTTGAGTACCGATGTTTTAGGATCACGACCCATGCGTGCAGTACCCATTTCATGAATACCCATGCCCGGTGCATATCCTGCATCATATGTATTTACATTTTTTACACCGGCAGCTTCCAGCATTTCTTTGGCATCGTTCATCATGTCTATCCGCATCTTCTTTTCATTCTCTTTAATCTCTACATCAAACTTCAGTACAGGCAAGCCCCATTTATCTTTTACATCTTTATCGAGTGTAATTTTATTTTCATGATAAGGAAGCATTTCACCAAATGCCATGATGCCCATGTTCCAGTTATCGCTTGGTACACTTAATGCATCTTTGAGATCTGCACCAATGGTTGCTTCAGCAATTTCTACACCTCTTCCACGGCCTGCGCCTCCCTGATATCCAAAGCCACGGAGATAATCCCGTTTATCATTATAAATATTCCGGAAACGGGGAACATAGATACCCGTTGGTCTGCGTCCGTATTCATATTTATCGCTGAACCCTTCTACGGTTCCGTTTGCACCACAACGAAAATGATGATCCATTACATTATGCCCAAGTTCATTGCTGCTGCTTCCTAAACCACCTTCCCACACATCGGTTGCAGAATTCATTAACACCCATGCAGAGTTTAAAGCGGATGCACAAACGAACACAATCTTTGCTTTGTACTCGTATGTTTTATTTGTTTCAGCATCCAGAATTTCTACACCCGTTGCTTTTTTGGTATTCTTATCGTACAATATTTTTGTAACAATCGAAAACGGACGAAGCGTTAATTTACCTGTAGCCATAGCTGCAGGTAATGTTGCAGATTGTGTGCTGAAATAACCACCAAACGGGCAACCTCTCCAGCAACGGTCACGGTACTGACAGTTGGTTCTGTTATGATGTGGTTGTGTAATATTTGCACTGCGACCAATAATTAAATGGCGCATACCTTTATAATGAGCTTCTAAACGTTTCTTTACTTCTTTCTCTACGCAGTTCAGTTCCATGGCAGGCATGTAATCACCATCGGGCAATACTTCTAAACCATCTTTACTTCCCTGGATGCCGGCAAATTTTTCTGCATAGCTGTACCATGGAGCAATATCATTGTAACGGATCGGCCAGTCAATTGCAATGCCTTCTTTTGCATTGGCTTCAAAATCCCATTGATTAAAACGGTAACTCTGGCGGCCCCACATGAGTGAGCGACCACCTACATGATAACCACGGTACCAGTCGAAACGTTTTTCTTCAACGTAAGGACATTCTTTATCCTTTACCCAATAATCCAGTACCACTTCGTTTAAAGGATAGTCTCTTTTTAACACGGGGTAATCATTGATCATTTGCTGTGTGCGCTGTCCACGATGAGGAAACTCCCATGGTTCTTTGCTGGCGTTTACATAATCTTTGATGTGTTCAATGTTGCGGCCACGCTCCAGCATGATCGTTTTTAAACCTTTTTCGGTGAGCTCTTTGGCAGCCCATCCACCGCTGATTCCTGAGCCAATTACAATGGCATCGTACTCATAGTTATCCGGCATGTTATTGTATTTGAGTTGTTATTGTTTATTGTGATCTAAATTTTTTGCTTGGCCCCTATCTCCATCTCTTTCCCCGAAGGAGAAAGAGCGGTACGTTCTGTTGTATACCAATCTTCAAATCTTCCACTTCGTCTTATTGTATTCTACTCGCTTTTTAAGTTTACGAATAATCCAACTGGTCGAAAAGAAAGGCATGTGTGTAGAAAATTCTCCCCTTCCGGGGGAGTTAGAGGGGGCCGCCTCACACATCACACATCACACCTCTTCACCGCATCTTTCAACGCCGCCAGTTTTTCTTTTTTTGTTTTTCCGGTAGGCATGTATTCCTGTGCTACATATCCTTTATATCCTGTTTCAAGAATTGCTTTCATAATAGCCGGGTAATACAATTCCTGGTTTTCAGTAATCTCATGTCTGCCCGGAACACCTGCTGTATGATAATGACCAAAATATTGATGATTCTTTTTGATTGTACTAATGATATCTCCCTCGCTGATCTGCATATGATAAATATCATACAGTATTTTAAAGTTGGGTGAACCTAAACGCTTACACAGTTCAACTGTCCATGTAGTGTTATCGGCCATATAATCGGGATGGTTCACTTTGCTGTTGAATACTTCTATCTGTATGATGACATTGTGTTTTTCAGCCAATGGCATAATCTGTTTCAATCCCTCCACACAATTCTGCAAACCTGTTTCGTCACTCATTCCGTTACGGTTGCCACTAAAGCAAATCAGGTTTTGATAACCTGCTTGCGCCACCAAAGGAATGGCTTCTGTAAAAGCAGCAATCAATTGTGCATGATTTTTCTTATCGTTCCAACCTTCTGTTAAACTGATTTTTCCGTTGGTGTAGCACATGGAACAATGGATGCCATGCTTTTTGGCAACAGGCCATTCAGCAGGTGTAAGAAGGTCTATTGCAGAAAAGCCCATCTTCTTTACTTCAACACATAATTCATCGAGCGAAAGAAAATTATGCGTCCAGTAACAAACCGAATGGTTGATGTTGCCTTTTAAGCGGTTATCTACTGTATTGATAAGTTGTTCCATGGTATCTCCTGCAGCCAATGCACTGCCTGCCGTAAGTGCAACTGATGCAGCGGCAAATTTTTTTATAGCTTCTCTTCTTGATGATTGATGTGACATACACCTCTGTTCAGTTGATGAATAAATGATTAAGCTGTCTTTTTTTCATCTTTAAATAACAATGCGAATATCAGAAATACTGCAAACGCAATACCCGCCGGTATCAGCCATACTATTTTATAGTCCAGTGTTCCGTCGGTGAGTTTGTATGTATCGGTAATAATACCAGCAATCCAAAAGCCAATAAGCATTCCTAATCCGTATGTTGCTAACGTAATCATTCCTTGTGCAGCACTCTTGTGTTGCTCACCAGCTTTCGAATCAGTATAAATCTGTCCTGATACAAAAAAGAAATCATAGCAAATACCGTGCAGGGCAATTCCTATGATTAACATAAACGTAAGATCACCTGCATTACCATAAGCGAACAACACATAACGGATAGCCCAGGCCAGCATACCAACAAGGATTGTTTTCTTAAAACCAAAACGGTTAAAGAAGACGGGTAACAATAATAAAAACAATACTTCCGATCCCTGACCAATGGTCATTTTACCCGTTGGGTTTTCTACACCAATGCTGGATAAAAATGAGTTGGTGTTTTGATAATAGAATGCCAATGGAATACAAATAAGAATGGAAGAGATAAAGAATACAAGAAAATTTTTATCGCCCAAGAGCTTTAACGCATCAAGGCCAAGAATATCTTTAATTGAAACTTTTGTGCCTTTTCCTTTGGGTGGTGTTTTGGGTAATGTAAAACTGAACAGTCCAAGCGCCAATGATGCTCCGCCCGACAACAGGAATGTATTTTTTAATAAGCCTTCTTTTGTTCCCTCTGCAGAATCCCAATGAAATAAATAACTGATCAATAAGCCGGCTGCAATCCAGCCCAGAGTTCCAAACAAACGAATCACCGAAAATTCTTTCTCCGGATTTTTCATTTGATTAAACGAAACAGAGTTCACCAATGCCAATGTGGGCATATAGCAGATCATATAAATCAATACATAAGGATAAAACACTGAAATATTATCTGCACTGTACATCTGGTACATTAATAAGGCACCTGCAATATGCAACACACCCAGAATCTTTTCTGCATTGATAAAACGATCAGCAATTAATCCAATAATAAACGGAGCAATGATAGCACCCCATGATTGCGTAGAAAAAACCTGACCTGATTCTTCACCGGATGCAGATAAGTTGTTGTTTAAAAAAGTACCCAACGTTACAAACCATCCTCCCCAGATAAAAAATTCCAGAAACATCATTACAGAAAGCTGAACACGGGTTGTAGATGACATGTGCAATCGATTTAGTTGGTTGGTAGTTGTGGTCCTGAAAAATTGCAGCTGATTTTTTTCAGACAGTTTGCTCAATCTTTCAGAAAACTAAATTTAAGAGTTTTATCAATTCATTGCAGGTAAAAAATGATGAATGAAACCGCAAACGTTTGTTATTGAACTGAAAATCAATTTTTGTTTTTTGATATAACTGTTACCTTTAAGTTCTTCAAATCAATTGCTTGTTATGGGAGATTTTCAGATAAAAGTGCAGCCAAAAAAGTATGATGTAGTCATTGTAGGATCAGGCGCAGGTGGCGGTATGGCCGCTTATGAATTAAGTAAAGCCGGTCTCAGTATTTGTTTGCTTGAAGCAGGTGCCATGTACAATCCGCAAAAAAATGTAACGCAGTTTAAAAACCCCTGGGAAAGTAAACGGCGTGGTGCCAGTACAAAGTTCAGACCCTTTGGCGATTTTGATGCCTGCTATCACGGATGGGACATAGAAGGCGAACCGTTTACAAAAGCAGAAGGTACTCAATGGGACTGGTGGCGTGCACGTATGCTGGGTGGCCGAACCAATCATTGGGGAAGAATTTCACTCCGCTTTGGTCCAAAAGATTTTAAACGCAGAAGTATTGATGGACTTGGAGAC
Organism: Chitinophagaceae bacterium; assembly: GCA_022841365.1. Classification (GTDB taxonomy): domain Bacteria; phylum Bacteroidota; class Bacteroidia; order Chitinophagales; family Chitinophagaceae; genus Lacibacter. The sequence goes on from JALHRP010000001.1 coordinate 176,494, forward strand.
GATTGGCCAATTGGTTATGATGACATCAAACCTTATTACGATCGTATTGATCAGCTCATTGGTGTGTTTGGTACCAACGAAGGATTGGAAAATGATCCCGATGGATTTTTTCTTCCGCCACCAAAGCCTCGTTTGCATGAACTCATGATCAAAAATGCAGCTACTACTGCAGGGGTTAAAGTGATTCCATCCCGTTTATCCATCCTCACAAAAAAAATTGAAAGCACAACAGAACGAGGAGCCTGTGTGTTTTGCGGACAATGCAACCGGAACTGCAGCACGGCTAAAGCCGACTTCTCTTCAACCAACGTATTAATTTATCCGGCTTTAAAAACAGGAAAGGTAGATGTAGTTGCAAACGCAATGGCAAGAGAAATTCTTACCAACAAAGAAGGACTTGCTACAGGAGTAAGTTATATTAATAAAGAAGATCTGCAGGAGTATCAGGTAAATGCAAAGGTGGTGATAGTTGCAGCCAGTGCATGTGAGAGCTCAAGATTATTATTGAATTCAAAATCTCAACGTCATCCAAATGGATTAGCCAACAATAGTAATGTAGTTGGTAAATATTTACACGACAGTACGGGTGCTGCAATGGGTGGTGTGTTGCCGCAATTGTTTGGACGAAAAAAATACAATGAAGATGGTGTGGGCGGTATGCACATTTACAGTCCGTGGTGGTTAGATAATAAAAAACTTGATTTTCCTAGAGGGTATCATGTAGAGTATTGGGGAGGGATGAGTCAGCCGGCATATGGATTTGGATGGGACATACAAACCTACAATGGTAAATACGCTGTTGCAGGTAAAACAAAAGAGGCCGGTGGTTACGGTGCTTCGTTAAAAGAAGACTACCGGTATTTTTATGGAGCTGGTGTTGGTATGGCCGGCAGAGGTGAAGCCATTCCGTTAGAAAGTAATTATTGCGAAATTGACCCAACAGTAGTTGATAAGTATGGCATCCCTGTTTTAAAGTTCAATGTAAAATGGAGTGAGCATGAAATCAATCAGGCCAAACACATGAAAGAAACCTTTCGTGAAATCATGCACAATATGGGTGCAGTTATTACATGGGGTAATGATGGTCCTGAAAATAATTATGGATTGGAAGCGCCGGGAAAAATTATTCATGAAGCAGGTACTGCACGTATGGGCAACGATCCAAAGAAAAGTGCATTGAATAAATATAACCAGGCACATGATTGTAAAAATCTGTTTGTGGTTGATGGTGCTGCTTTTGTTTCGCAGGCCGATAAAAATATCACTTGGACGATTCTTGCATTAAGCATGCGTGCAAGTGAATATATAGTTGATGAGTTGAAGAAGGGGAATTTGTAAACAGCCCCCCTCTAACTCCCCCAAAGGGGGAGAACTGCAAAGCACAGAGCCAGCTTGTCAAAGACTATAATTAAGTGACAGTTGTTGAATGAAAAGAAAAAGATGAAATGCTTAGTTACATAAGATAATTTAAATGATAAAGTTTGGCCTCCCTCTCTTTTGGAGAGGGAACGAGGGTGAGGTCAAAATGCTTAATTACTATTGTTGAACATATAAAATAAAACCCGGCCTCTCCCGAAGCATCGGGAGAACGACGGAAATGCTTCATTATGAAAAGAAGAGATTCCATTAAAGCAATCCTAGTTGGTACAGTTGCAACAACGGTATTGGTTGATGCGTGTACAACTTCAGAAGAAAAATCAGCTACAGCAACAGATCCTGCAGCCAGTACAATTGATCGTACAAAAGAAGAAGCCGAAAGGGAAGCCAAGCTGATGGCCGAAACGTTTTTTACATCACATGAACTGGCAACCATTGCAGTACTGAGCGACATCATTATTCCTAAAGATGATGTAAGCGGCAGTGCAACTGAAGCAGGTGTTCCTGATTTTATTGAGTTCATTGTAAAAGATATGCCGCATTACCAAACTCCCATGCGTGGCGGTTTACGTTGGCTCGATATGGAATGTTTTGATCGTTATCAAAAAGCATTTAAAGACTGTGATGCCAAACAACAGATTGCATTGGTAGATGAAATAGCTTATCCTGAAAAAGCAACACCTGAAATGAAAAGGGGCGTTGTGTTTTTTAATATGATGCGTAACCTCACTGCAACAGGTTTTTATACTTCGCAGATTGGTGTAAAGGATATTGGTTATGCCGGTAATACAGCCAACCGCTGGAACGGTGTGCCCGATGAGGTATTGAAACAATACGGATTGGCTTATTCAGAAAAAGAACTGAAAGAATGTATTTCATTTGATTAATCAATTGCGTCATGAGTAATAAAAGATCAAGAAGAGATTTTTTACGAACAGCATCAACAGCAGCAGCAGGTTTTTTTATCATTCCCCGTCATGTGCTGGGTCGTGGATTTATTGCACCAAGTGATAAACTCAACATTGCCGGTATTGGTGTGGGAGGCAAAGGAGCAAGCGATTTAGCCGAATTCGCAAAAAGCCCCAACGTAAATATTGTTGGACTTTGCGATGTGGATGATCGTATGGCAAAATCGTCCAGAGCACTTTTTCCCAAAGCAGCGTATTACAAAGACTTTCGGGAAATGCTGTCAAAAGAAAAAAATAACATTGATGCAGTATCGGTTTCAACACCCGATCATACGCATGCTGTTGCAGCACTTGCCGCCATGCAAATGGGTAAACATGTGTATGTACAAAAACCATTAACACATACCATACAGGAAGCAAGAATCTTAACCGAGGCTGCTGCGAAATACAAAGTAGTTACGCAAATGGGCAACCAGGGTGCAAGTGGAGAAGGTGTTAGACAAATGCAGGAATGGTACAAAACAGGAGTGATTGGTCATGCACATACTATTTATGTATGGACCAACAGACCTGTGTGGCCGCAAGGTTTTGGTAAACCAAAAAAAGTAACAGACGTCCCAAAAGAACTCGATTGGGATTTATGGCTGGGCCCTGCTAAATGGGAAGAGTATAAAGATGGTTATGTACCATTTAACTGGCGTGGCTACTGGAGTTTTGGAACAGGTGCGCTGGGCGATATGGGTTGTCATTTAATTGATCCTGCATTTAAAACAGTAGGACTTGGTTATCCAACAGAAGTAGAATGCAGTGTGGCCGCCATCTATGAACAGATGTGGACGGCAGCATATTATCCCGATAGTTGCCCGCCTGCATCATCTGTTATATTAAAATTTCCGAGTAAGAAAAAAAAACGGGATGTTGAACTGCATTGGATGGATGGCGGCATTCGCCCCGAACGCCCGGAAGAATTAGGTCCCAATGAAGTGATGGGTGATGAAGATGGCAGCGGCGGTGTCATCATCGAAGGCACAAAAGGAAAAATCATGTGCGGAACCTATGGCAGCAATCCAAGATTATTATTTGCATCCGGTAAAAAAGAAGTCTCTGTTGAAAAAACCATTGAACGGGTGCCCGAAGGACATTATGTTCAATGGGTAAATGCATGCATAGCAGGATATGGAAAAAATAAACTCAGTTCTTCGTTCGATTATGCAGGTCCGCTTACAGAAAGTATTTTAATGGGTAATCTTGCCATCAGAAGCTGGATGATGAAAAGCGCTGATGGAAAATTTACCGGACGGAAAAAATTGATGTGGGATCCAATCAATATGAAGATCACCAATTATGATGAAGCCAATCAATTTGTAACAAAAGAATACAGACAAGGGTGGGAACTACCCATGTAATTATTAAAGCAGAAAAAATAAACGTATGAACAGAAAACTTCGCATGGCCATGATCGGTGGTGGTAAAGATGCATTCATTGGTGCCGTTCACCGCCTTGCAATGAACATGGACGGACAGGTAGAGCTGGTTGCCGGCGCATTAAGTGTAAATGCAGAAATCGCCGTTGATTCGGGCAAGATGTTGTTTTTAGATGAAAGCAGAATTTATACCGATTATAAATTAATGCTGGAAAAAGAAGCCGCCATGCCTGCAGAGAAACGGATTGATTTTGTAACCATTGTTACACCCAACTTCGTGCATTTTGAACCGGCCATGATGGCATTGGATAAAGGCTTTCATGTAGTCATTGAAAAGCCAATCACATTTACATTAGAAGAAGCCAAACAGCTCAAAGCAAAAGTGGATGAAACAGGGTTGAGTTTATTACTGTGCCATACCTACAATGGTTACCCCATGGTAAAACAGGCAAAGCAATTTTTAAAGAGTGGTGCATTGGGTAAGATTCGTAAAGTATATGTTGAATATCCGCAGGGTTGGCTGAGTACGTTCCTTGAAAAAACCGGACAGGCACAAGCCAGCTGGCGTACCGATCCAAAGAAAAGCGGCAAGGCAGGTAGCATGGGCGATATTGGTACACATGCGTTCAACTTAGCAGAGTATGTAACGGGTTTACAGGTTACACATCTCTGCGCAGATATTAATATTGTAGTAGAAGGAAGAATGCTGGATGATGATGGAGCAGCATTTTTAAAATTCAACAATGGAGCTACAGGTGTATTAATGGCCACACAAATTGCAGCGGGTGAAGAAAACAATGTAAAGATTCGTGTGTATGGAGAAAAGGGCGGACTTGAATGGAAACATGAAGATGCAAATACATTACTTGTAAAGTGGCTCGATAAACCAACAGAAGTGTACAGAACAGGTGGAGGTTACAACAGTTCGTTTGCTGCACATAACACCAGAACACCTGCAGGTCATCCCGAAGGATTTTTAGAAGCATTCGCCAATCTCTATCGCAATTTTGTATTAACCGTTCGTGCAAAAATAGATGGGGAACAACCCAAAGAAGAATGGCTCGATTTTCCGGGAGTAAACGAAGGCGTACGTGGAATGGCGTTTGTAAATAATGTGATTGAAAGTGGAGAGAGTGAGGTGAAGTGGAAAGAGTTTACCCTAAATCCCTAAAGGGACTTTGCAGGAGTAACACTGCTCAAATTTGCAATTGGAACTCAACTGTTGAAACTTTGTTCAGCATTATCATTAATAACTAAAAGTAAACAGCCCCTTTAGGGGTTTGGGGTATGAAAACAATTAAAGGACCAGCTATTTTCTTAGCACAATTCATGGGCGATGCAGCACCCTTCAACAGTCTGGACAGCATCTGCCAATGGGCTGCATCACTTGGCTTTACAGCCATACAGATTCCTACATGGGAAAAACGATTGATTGATTTAAAACTTGCAGCAGAAAGTAAAACCTATGCTGATGAGTTAAAAGGAAAGATCAACAGTTATGGGCTGCACATTTCTGAACTGAGCACTCACCTGCAGGGTCAGCTTGTTGCGGTACATCCGGCATACGATACCATGTTCGATAATTTTGCAGCAGAAGAAGTAAAGAACAATCCCAAAGCACGTCAGCAATGGGCGGTACAGCAGGTGATGTACGGAGCAAAGGCATCGCAGAATTTAGGATTAACAGCACATGCTACTTTCAGCGGTTCTTTACTGTGGCATACATTTCATCCCTGGCCGCAACGGCCCGATGGGTTGGTAGATGAAGGCTTTAAAGAATTAGCAAAACGCTGGTTGCCCATTCTCAATTACTTTGATGAATGCGGAGTAAATGTTTGTTATGAAATACATCCCGGTGAAGATTTGTTTGATGGCATTACGTATGAAATGTTTTTAGAAAAAGTAAACAATCATCCACGTGCCTGTTTGTTGTATGATCCATCGCATTTTGTATTGCAGCAGCTTGATTATTTGCAGTACATTGATTTTTATCATGAGCGCATCAAAGCATTTCATGTAAAAGATTCGGAGTTTAATGCAACAGGAAAGCAGGGGACATTCGGAGGCTATCAAAGCTGGCTCAACCGTGCAGGACGTTACCGCAGCCCAGGCGACGGACAGGTAGATTTTAAATCCATCTTTTCCAAACTCACCCAATACGGATACGATGGCTGGGCTGTAATGGAATGGGAGTGCTGTATCAAGCATCCCGAAGACGGTGCAAGAGAAGGGGCAGAGTTCATCAAAAAGCATTTAATCAGAGTAACAGAAAAAGCGTTTGATGATTTTGCCGGAGGAGCCACTGATACAATAACCAACAGAAAAATTTTAGGACTCGATTAAATACAGGTATGGTATTCGTACAAACTATGGCATACCTTTCATGAAAAATTTACAATTTAACAATACAATTCTATTTACATGAAACAGATTTTATTTACATCAGCTGTTGCCCTTGCATTAATCGCCTGTGGCGGATCGGGCACAGAAAGCAAAGAGCAGGTAAAAGAAGAACCCAAACAGGAAACGGCAGCTGCGCCTGCAGTACCATCGGATAATCCTGATTATGAAAAAGGGCTGGCGTTAGTTGCAGCAAGCGATTGTCTTACCTGTCATAAAGTAGATGAAAAAGTGAATGGCCCGTCTTACAGAGATGTTGCCAATAAATACGAAAACACAGAAGCCAACGTAAAAATGCTGGCCGGAAAAGTAATTAAAGGAGGCAGCGGTGTATGGGGCGAAGTTTTAATGACCCCTCACCCCGCATTGTCGCAGGCCGATGCAGAACAAATGGTAAAATATATTCTCTTACTTAAAAACAATTAAAGATGGTTCGTACAATTTTAATGATTGCAGCCGTTTCTTATTTCGCATCGTGTAACAACGAGTCAGAAAAATCAACACAATCATCTGATACAACAACAACCATGAGTGCGGCTCCGCTTTTAACACAGGTAGAAATCAACGATGGATGGATTTCTTTGTTTGACGGCCAAAGTACAAAAGGCTGGCACAGGTATGGCGGAACAACTGCAGGCACAGCCTGGAAAGCCGAAAACGGAGTGTTGCATTTAGATGCTTCTCAAAAAGATAACTGGCAGATTAAAGATGGTGGTGATATTGTAAGTGATGAAGAATTTGAAAACTTTCATTTCAAAGTTGAATGGAAAATTGATACCTGCGGTAACAGCGGTATTATTTTTAACGTAAATGAAGATACCGTTAAATACAAATATCCCTGGATGACCGGTCCTGAAATGCAGGTGCTCGACAACAGCTGTCATCCTGATGCAAAAATAAACAAACACAGGGCAGCTGATTTGTATGATCTTATTTCTTCCGCTCCTGAAACAGTAAAACCTGCATTGGAATGGAACCTGGCCGAAATAAAATCACAAAACGGTTTGCTTGAGTTTTATCTCAACGGTACAAAAGTATTAACCACAACCATGTGGGATGAAGGCTGGAAAAAAATGATTGCAGGCAGTAAGTTTAAAGCAATGAAAGATTTCGGAACTTATAAAAAAGGACGGATTGCATTGCAGGATCATGGCAATCATGTGTGGTACAGAAATATTAAAATAAAGAAATTGTAAAACTGTTCAACAGTTATGATCGTTAAAGAAAAGCCACAATTTTATTGTGGCTTTTCTTTAACTCTTCATTTTTAAAACAAACTTTAAATTGTTATTAAAAAATGAAATCATTCTTTACAATAGCAGCTTTGTTTACAGTTGTACATCTTCATGCACAGCAGAAAGATACCATTGAACAATACGCTGCTGTGAAAGTCAATTGGGGAGATCTCTTTTTTGAAACCACAATAGAAATTGATTACGGTGAGCAGGGTTTTACCGGTTTCCGTAACAGGTTAAAAGATACCGTTACAGGGAAGCCCATCAAATTTAAATCTCCTGTAGATGCATTGAATTATATGGGTAGACAGGGATGGAAGCTTGTAAATACCGTTTCGAATAATACGGATAACAGTTCTTATATCTATATTTTTAAGAAAGATGTGATGATACTTACAACAAGAGAGTGGTTTTGAATTAAAGAGGGCCGCCTGTAAAGGCGGCCCTCTTGTTATTTATGCTTCTGTTACAACGGGTTCGTTTTGCTGCATCAATGCAACACTTCGGTTAATAAACGCTGTTAGTTGATTTCCTTTTAATAAACCCTGAGACAGCAATGCAAGATCTGCAAGATTATGCACCAGCAACTGTCCGGTTTCTTTATTGGCCAGTACCTTTTTATATACCGGATGATTTCCGTTAACAGTTAACTCAATCTCATCGGGCATGGATGCATAAAAGCCGCCCATGGGTCCGCTCATGTGTGCCATCTCTTTCATGCGACGCATCATTTCAGGTCTTGTTGCTATAACAGGAGCTGACTCTGCAGCTAATCCTTTTACAGATACATTTACATGAAAGCCGCTGAGTTCAATATTAAAAAGATCTTTCAGTGCAGTTTCTTCTTCTTCGGTGAGCGATGATTTTAATTCATTCTGCTGATCAATGAGGTTCTCAGCAATATCTGCATCTACACGTTTAAACTGGATATTCTCCCATTTCATTTCCATATGGCTGATAAAGCCGGCATCAATAATGGTATCTAACAACACAACATGATAGCCTTTATCCTGCGCTGCTTTAATAAATGTGTGTTGCTCAACCGCATTGGTAGCATAAAGCAATACCAGCTTCCCTTCTTTATTTTTTTGTAACACCTCGGCAACTGCTTTGTATTCATCCAACGTGTAAAAAGTAGCAGGTGTTGCATTTTCTTCTTCTGCTTTTATTTCAGTTGTTGCAGCCGATTTTAAAATGTGAAATTTATTTGCACGGTCTAAAAACTTTTCATCCGTCATCATGCCGTACTTCACAAAAAGCCCGAGGCTTTCCCATTTTTCTTCAAACGATTTCCGGTTGTTCTTAAACATCTCTTCCAGTTTATCCGCTACCTTTTTGGTTATGTGCGAATTGATTTTTTTCACATTCGGATCGCCTTGCAAATAACTGCGGCTAACGTTGAGAGGAATATCCGGACTGTCAATAACACCATGTAACAACATCAAAAATTCAGGAACAATATCTTTCACTTCATCAGTTACAAATACCTGGTTGCAGTACAACTGGATCTTATCTTTTTGCAGCTCGTAACTCTGCTTAATTTTAGGAAAGTATAAAATACCCGTAAGGTTGAAGGGATAATCCACATTCAAATGAATCCAGAAAAGTGGCGGTTCGCTGAAAGGGTAGAGTTCTTTATAAAATTGCTGATAATCTTCTGCAGTAAGTTCAGCCGGTTTTTTTACCCAAAGCGGATGGGTGTTGTTGATCTGTGTTTCTTCAAAGAAAACAGGAACGGGTAAAAATTTACAGAAACGGGTGAGTATCCCGTTTAAACGATCTTCTTCTAAAAACTCTTTGCTTTCATCATCTATATGCAGAATAATATCGGTACCACGCTCGGTTCGTTGCTCTGTTTCTTCTAATTGATAGGCAGGGCTGCCATCACACTCCCATCTCACTGCAGCAGCTTCTTTAAAACTCTTCGTAATAATCTCCACTTTCTTACTCACCATAAAAGAGGAGTAAAAGCCCAAACCAAATTTACCGATGATGGCATTTTCATTTTGCCCTTTGTATTTCTGTACAAATTCTTCTGCACCGGAAAATGCAACCTGGTTAATGTATTTCTCCACTTCTTCAGCCGTCATACCAACACCGTTATCGGAAATAGTAATTGTGCCGGCTTCTTTGTTGAGTTTTACTGAAACGTTCAGTTCGCCCAGTTCACCTTTTGCTTCACCAATGGAAGAAAGTGTTTTCATTTTCTGTGTGGCATCTACCGCATTGCTCACCAGTTCACGCAGAAAAATTTCATGATCGCTGTAAAGAAATTTTTTAATGATGGGAAAAATGTTCTCCGTTTGTACACGTATACTTCCTGTTTGCATAAAATCTGTTTTAGCCGCAAGGAACAAAAAAAGTACCAGCAGACGGTATTGTGACAGATTGACAAGTGTTGTTACAGTTGAATATTTAAAAGATAACCTTTTATTCAAACCCTTTCCCTGCCTGATTTTTCATACCTTCGCCGCTTCAAATTTCAGACTTTGGTGTCAGGACGTTGAAAACGTCAGACACCTTAAACAGTAAACAGCAACAATTATGATTAGTGCAAGAAATATTACCCTCTCTTACGGAAAACGGGTGTTGTTTGATGAAGTGAATATCAACTTTACCAAAGGCAATTGTTATGGTGTAATTGGTGCCAATGGTGCCGGCAAGAGTACTTTTTTAAAAATTCTGAGTGGTGAGATAGAACCTAATAAAGGAACGGTTGAAATTACTCCCGGCGAACGGATGGCTGTTTTAAAACAAAACCACTTTGAGTTCGATGAGCATACGGTACTTAATACCGTGTTGATGGGCCACAAAAAAATGTGGGAAGTGATGCATAAGAAAGATGCTATTTATGCAGATCCGGAAGCTACTGAAGATGATTACATGAAAGCAGGCGAGCTGGAAGCAGAGTTTGGAGAAATGGGTGGTTACACTGCAGAGAGCGATGCAGCTACTTTCCTCAGCAGCCTTGGTATTCGTGATGAGTATCATCAAATGCTCATGAAAGATATTCCTTCCAACTTAAAAGTGCGGGTATTATTGGCGCAGGCATTATTCGGCAACCCGGATATTCTGTTGTTGGATGAGCCGACCAACGGATTGGATATTGAAACCATCGGCTGGCTTGAAAATTTCTTAGCCGATTATGAGAATATTGTATTGGTGGTGAGTCACGACCGTCACTTTTTAGATTCAGTGTGTACCCACGTTGCCGATGTGGATCGTCAAAAAATCAAAACCTTTACCGGTAACTACAGCTTCTGGTACGAGAGCAGCCAGTTAATGGCCAAGCAGATGGGTGATAAGAATAAAAAGACCGAAGAAAAGCGCCAGGCTTTAATGGACTTTATTGCCCGTTTCTCTGCCAACGCATCAAAAAGTAAACAGGCTACTTCCAGAAAGAAAGCATTGGAGAAATTAACATTAGAAGAAATTGAACCATCGAACAGAAAATATCCGGGTATTATTTTTCAGCCATTGCGTGAAGTGGGTAACCAGATACTGCATGTAGAAAAATTAAAAAAAACGGTTGATGGCCGTGTATTATTTGACAAAGTAAACTTTACGGTAAATAAAAATGATAAGATTGCAATTATCAGTAAAGATCCACTGGCGGTAACGCATTTCTTTGACATTATTAATGCAGAAGAAATACCCGACCATGGCAGTTATGAGTGGGGAACAACCATTACCAAAGCTTATTTGCCTGTAGAGCATAACAGCTTCTTTACTGAAGGATTGAATTTGATGGAATGGTTACGTCAGTTTGTACCAAGTCATGTGACCGATGCTGATGAACCTTTTCTCCGTGGGTTTTTAGGAAAGATGTTATTCAGTGGCGATGATATTATGAAGAAGACCAACGTACTGAGCGGTGGTGAAAAAGTGCGTTGTATGATCAGTAAAATGATGATGCAGAATCCGAATGTGATTATTCTCGATCAACCCACCAACCATCTTGATCTGGAAAGTATACAGGCATTTAACGAACAGTGTATTGAATATAAAGGAATCGTGTTAATGACTTCGCATGATCATACCTTCATGCATACAACAGCCAATCGTATCATTGAATTAACACCATCGGGCATCATTGATCGTTTAACAACCTTTGATGAGTACCTGGAAGATGCAAGAGTAAAGCAATTGCAAATGGAAATGTATGGTGAGGCGGTTTTGCAGTAACAACTATCTATCTAAATTTAAAAAGGCAATACTCATTTGAGCATTGCCTTTTTTTATGAACCGTGAGAACCCGTATTATTTTACAAAGCGATGTACTTCGGCTGTAGCATCTGCATTAATGATTTGTAAGGTATAGATGCCGGCGGGGAGTGAGTTAACATCAATGATCTGTTGAGCAGAAGTTGTGTTGATTTGTTTCACAACAGTGCCTGTTGCAGAAATGATGCGTAACTGACGTGTTTCGTTGGTAAAGAACTGTACAAGGATGTTGTTGCCGCCTAAACCACCTACCAGTGTTTGTTTGCCGCCGTTGCCCTGTTTTACTACTGCTGAAAAATTCATTTTGGCATCCAGATCTACCTGCTGTAAACGGTAGTAATACACAGCACCTGTAGCCTGTTTGTCATCAAAACGGTATTCAGTTACATTAGCTGTTGTGCCTTGAGCCTGTACACGTCCAATTGTTTCAAAACGAACACCATCAACTGAGCGTTGAACATTGTAGTGTGATGCATTATTCTCCTGCAACGTTTTCCATTCCAGTGCTGTAGTGTTACTGTTAATACGTTTACTGGTAAAACCACCCCATACTACAGGAAGCGGAGCTGCAGAACCTGCACCATTCGAAAAGGTAAATTGAATACGCTGACCTTCGGTATTGCTTGTAAAGTTTCCGGATAAATTCACTGTACCGGTAACAATAAAGCCATTGTTCAGTGTATTTGTTTGTAAATACCAGTTCGACTGACCGTTGTTGTTACTGCGGCTGTAAGTTCCTGAAACCGGCATACCATCAATGGTAAGATTGGTAACACTGATAGTTGAAGAACTGTTTTGGGTGTTGATAGATAAAGACAATAAATTAATAGCTGTAGCAGCTGCGGTTTTACCATCACCCGTTAAACGTCCCGATACATTCGTTAAGGTATTGGTATAGGTAATTCCGCCAATTGTTGTTGCAGAAGTAAATGTATTTGTAACTGTATTATAAGTTAATGTAAACGTATAAGTTCCTGAAGTACCATAATTCAGGGTTAAATCGTTTCTTGACCCGCTGCGGTTGCTGCCTAAATCGGGAATGCCGGTAAAATTTGCCTGTGTTTGACTGGCATTTACATTACGCACATTTCTGTAACGCACCCCAAGTAAAGTTTCAGAGCTCGACGGGAAAGTTCCGGCAATTAAAGCTTGTGCAGCGGCTTGATTGAACTGGAGAAAAAGTGCAATTACAAAAGCACAGATCGAGGGGTAAAAATTCAGTTTCACGGTACGGGTATTTAGTTTTCAAGTACTTACCCCAAGAAGATGATCGTAAAAAAACAGATTTGTATAAACTGTTTAGAAAGTATGTATCGTTCTCTAGGGGTAAATCTGTAGCAAAAATACAGATAGTTTAATATATGTGCTAATGTTTTTCGGTATTTTTTTTACTGAAACACGTGTATTTACTAGTATGGACACGTATTTGGTTCATAAATGACTTGAAAACGAACTACTTAAATTCACGATCTACCGGTTTTGAATTTTTGGTTGAAAGGCCTCATATTTTAAACTTTTATAAAATAAAAAACATTCATCCCGTCAGATAGGCCTATATTTGCATCGTTATTTTGAGTTATACAGTGTTTTGTAAGTGAATCGTATTATCTGCTACGCACATCCTGCTAATAGTTAGTCATCTTTTACGCCTCGTATTTTCTCAGATTTTTTTAATCAATGTTTAATATTAACAAACATGAACATTTATGTTTCTAACTTGAGCTTCAACGTAAACGATGATGACTTAAGAGGTTTTTTTGAAAGCTATGGTGAAGTAACCAGCGCAAAAGTAATTAACGATAAATTCACCGGTAAGAGCCGTGGTTTTGGATTTGTTGAAATGAGTGATGATGCTGCTGCTAAAACAGCAATCGGTGAACTCGATGGTGGTATGGTTGAAGGCCGTGCTATTAAAGTAACCGAAGCAAAACCACGTGAAGAGCGCAGCGGCGGAGACCGTCGTCCTTCATTTGGTAACAAAAGTTTCGGCAACAACCGTTACTAATCTTTTTATTGCACCCGTATTAAAAGCCCCCTGATTTATCGGGGGGCTTTTTTATTTATTATAGGTAGGCCCTCATTTATCTTTGTAAAAAATTTTGATATGAGCAATCTTGTACAGGAGTTTAATGAATACCGTACCCGGATGAACGACGTCATAATGAGCAAAGACAATCTCGTGATTAAACGTTTGTGGAATTTAGATACCAATACTTATGCTGAAGGGGCACTGGATACCAAAACAAAAGAAATGATGGGCTTAGTGGCCAGTATGGTGCTGCGTTGCGATGATTGTATTAAATATCATCTGGGTAAATGTTATGAACTGGGAATAACCACCGCACAGATGTATGAAATTTTTGCCGTAGCAAATATTGTTGGCGGTACAATCGTTATTCCACATACAAGACGTGCTGCAGAGTATTGGGAAGAGCTGACAGCAGGTAAATAATTTTCCCTTTAAATTGATAATTATTCTGGAAATTTGGAATATCCATACAGCTTACAAAAAATAAAACGTTCATGGCAAACGATACGCTTCAACCACAAGCCCCGCTTTCAGCAAAAGATTTTGCAACCGATCAGGAAGTAAGATGGTGCCCGGGTTGTGGAGATTATTCCATCCTTGCTCAGGTACAGAAAATTATGCCCGGCCTTGGCATACCCAAAGAAAATATTGTTATTATCAGTGGTATAGGCTGCAGCAGCAGATTTCCTTATTATATGAATACGTATGGTATGCATTCCATTCATGGCCGTGCAACAGCAGTAGCCAGTGGATTGAAAGCTGCCCGTCCGGATTTAAGTGTTTGGATTGTTACAGGTGATGGCGATGGCTTAAGCATTGGCGGTAACCACACCATTCATTTATTACGCCGAAACTTTGATGTAAATATTCTGCTCTTTAATAACCAGATTTACGGATTAACCAAAGGACAATATTCACCCACATCAGAAGAATATAAAATTACCAAGAGCACGCCGTTTGGAAGTATTGATCATCCGTTTAATCCGTTGGCATTAGCCATGGGTGCAGATGCAACCTTTATTGCACGCAGCATGGACCGTGATCCCAAACATTTACAGGAGGCATTGCTCCGCAGTCAGAAACATAAAGGAGCTTCGTTCCTTGAAATCTATCAGAACTGTAACATCTTTAATGATGGTGCTTTTGAAATATTTACAGAAAAAGGCAGCAAACCCGATGAAGCATTGTTTTTAACCCAGGGCGAACCGCTTGTATTTGGTGCTGCAAAAAACAAAGGAATTAAACTCGACGGGTTTAAACCTGTTGTTGTTAATCTGGATGAAAATTACAGTAAAGATGATTTATGGATACACGATGAAAATGATTTTTATAAAGCACAGATACTTGTAAGAATGTTTGATAATCCACGTAACGACGGTCATCTTCCCAGACCATTTGGTGTGTTTTATGAAACAGAGCGTGCCTGTTACGAAGATGTTATGAAACTCCAGATAGAAGAAGTGATTGCTTCAAAAGGAGCAGGTAACCTGGATAAGTTGCTTAAAGGAAATGAAGTGTGGGAAATTATCTGATCGTGTTTACATAAAAATTTAGAAAAGGGCCCCGGCCCTTTTTTTTGTGTCCGGCAAAAATTATATTGCAGATTGTTTTAATTGATGGTCTTTGCAATTGTTACTCTTGCAACTGTTTCATTTCATTACTATTCGCTAACTTTCTTTTCCAAAATAAGTGTACAATGATCAGAAGTAAAATTGCAGGGATAGGCATGTATGTTCCCTCACAGGTTGTTACCAATAATGATCTCACCAAATACATGGAAACCAGCGACGAATGGGTGCAGGAACGAACAGGTATTAAAGAACGCAGATATGCTCACCGTACAAACGAAACAACTACAACGATGGCGGTTGAAGCGGCGGCTGTTGCAATTGAACGTGCAGGAATTACTGCAGCAGATATTGACTTTATTGTGTTTGCCACTTTAAGTCCCGATTATTATTTTCCCGGTTGCGGTGTGCTGTTACAACGTGCCATGAAAATGAAACAAATCGGTGCACTGGATATCCGTAATCAATGCAGCGGGTTTGTGTATGCCGTTTCTGTTGCCGATCAGTTTATTAAAAGTGGCATGTATAAAAATGTACTGGTTGTTGGTGCAGAAAAACATTCATTTGGTTTAGACTTTACAACAAGGGGCAGAAACATCAGTGTTATTTTTGGCGATGGAGCAGGTGCTGTTGTGATGCAACCAACTACCGATGAAAACAGAGGGGTGTTAAGTACTCATTTACACAGCGATGGAAGCGAAGCCGAAATTCTGGCCATGTTTAACCCCGGTACACATGCCAATCACTGGAAAAAAGATGCTGCCAGTTTTAATGAAGGAGAAATTGCAGATATGTTTATGAGTCATGCAATGATTGACAATGCTGAAAATTTTCCAACCATGGATGGGCCGGCAGTGTTTAAAACTGCCGTTGTGAAATTCCCCGAAGTGATTATGGAAGCGCTCACAGCGAATCAGTATACAGCGGCCGATCTCACATTACTTATTCCTCATCAGGCAAATTTGCGCATTGCTCAATTTGTACAGCAAAAATTAAAACTGAGAGACGATCAGGTGTATAACAATATACAGAAATACGGAAACACAACGGCTGCATCTGTTCCCATTGCTTTATGCGAGGCATGGGAGCAGGGAAAAATTAAAGAAGGCGATCTGGTTTGTCTTGCTGCATTTGGAAGTGGTTTTACATGGGCAAGTGCTTTACTGAAATGGTAACAGAATACTACTGTGAATACAACTGAAACGAACATCATTCATACGGCGCATTTATTTCCATTGCTGGATCAACAGCTGATTGCATTATTAAAATCATTATCAGCTGCAGAATGGAATCAGCCAACCATTGCAAAACTGTGGACGGTTAAAGATATTGCTGCTCATTTATTAGACACCAACTTGCGGACGCTTTCTCTGGCCCGTGATCAGCATTCTCTATCACCTGATACTGCAATTAACAATTATAGTGATCTTGTAGGCTACCTCAATCAACTCAATGCAGATTGGGTAAAAGCAGCCAAACGATTAAGCCCGCAACTCATTACTGACCTGCTGGAATACAGCGGCAACCAATGCTCTGCTTACTGGCAGCAGCTCGATATACATGCAGATGCTGTCTTCTCCGTTGCCTGGGCAGGAGAGCAGGTTTCAAAAAACTGGTTTCACATAGCAAGAGAGTACACAGAAAAATTTATACATCAGCAGCAGATACGTGATGCAGTAAATAAACAGGGTATTGTAACAAAAGAGTTGTTCTATCCGTTTATACAAACGTTTATGCAGGCATTGCCTTATACATATAGAAATACAGAAGCTGAAGAAGGTACTGTTGTGAAAGTAACCATCAGTACCGACGTTGGCGGCAGCTGGTTTATTGTTAAAACAAAGAATAACTGGGTGTTTACAACAAATAACAATGATTCAATTACTGCACACATCAGCATTGATCCGCAAACGGCATGGAAGTTATTTTCCAAAGGACTATCTGCTTCTCAAGCACGGCCGTTGGTTGTTATTGAGGGAGATGAAGAGTTAGGTGCAACCGCATTAACAATGATTTCAGTGATGGCTTAATAAAAAATAATATCTTGCTCTTAATGAATAAACAACCCAACATGAAACATATTTTCTGTGTACTTTCTCTTCTGGTTTCTATTGCAGCAACCGCTCAGTTAAACATGGATTCCCTGCGCCGGCAATACAATCAAAAAACACTCAAACTGGATAACGGCATAACCATGAACGGATTTATGCTGGGTAAAACAGAAGTGCAGAATCTGATGCTGATCTCTCCTGAAGCAACGCAATCGTACAAACTGTATTTAAAGAATAAGAAAACAGGTACTGTACTTCCTTTTATCGGACTTGCTGCAGTTGTGGGCGGCATCGTTCTTTCAAAAGATAACCGCACACCCGGTTTAATTCTGATCCTGGGTGGTAATACCATTAATATTGTTGCATCTGTTTTCAGACGTATTGCAGGGAATCATCTGCACCATGCCATCTGGACTTATAACAGAGACATTCTCTTTCAGGTAAAATAATTTCACTGGTTTCAGCAATCGCATTTAGTTTTGCGGCGCTATGCAACGCCGCTTTTTATTTTTATTGAACCCGAGAGCCGGTACTCACAAAGGCCCGCATCTTCCTGCACTTATTCAGCAGCGTTGCAATGAAGTGCAGGTTGAATATACAATTGAGCATAGCAGAGCTGATGCAGATTACAACTGGCTCAGAACAAAAATTGCACAAGAGTTTATAACCGATGTAGTTGTTGCAGGTGGTGATGGAACCATCAGTACCGTTGTTGCTGCTATACGTGACCTGCCGGTGAACATCGGCATCATTCCAAGAGGTTCAGGTAATGGATTGGCTTTTGCTGCAGGTATTTCAAAAGATCCGGTTAAAGCGCTTGATATTATTTTTAAAGGAAAGCCGCAACGGGTTGATGCGTTTATGATCAATGAACATTTTTCCTGTATGCTCAGTGGCCTTGGTTTTGATGCACAGGTTGCTCATGAGTTTGACCGCCAGCAGAAACGTGGTTTCTGGAAATACACACAGCTCACTCTAAGAAATCTTACAGGTATCAAACCATTTTTATTTCATGTTCAGTCAAAGGAGCTGAACTTATCATTGCATGCATTTTTTATCAGCATCGCCAACAGCAATCAGTTTGGGAACCATGTAACCATTGCACCAAAAGCAAGTCTGCAGGATGGATTGCTTGATATTGTAGCTGTAGAAAAAACAAATCTGTTTACAGTTTTGGCAAGAGTACTCTGGCATATCCGTTTTGGAACCTTTACATCAGATTATGCAAAGCGGAAAGGCATTACTTATTTCCAGACAGATGAACTGGTGATTGAAAACCCCGGTCTTGCACCTTTTCATATTGATGGTGATGGAAAACAAACAGCCAAAACTTTTACAGTGAAAGTTATTCCGGGGGCTTATTCTTTATTAATGCCCTGAGCAAGTTTCCCGTTTTGAACCTGTTGCTGTAATGTAAGCAGTTGACGGAATACCTTTTCATTGTCTTTGCTGAATACGGCTGCTGCAATATCTTTTTTTTCTGTTGCCGTTAAATGAAAATTCAGCGCTGCTCCCTTTTTATTTTCTTTTGGCTGATATATAAATGTAAAGCGGTGCAAAGGAATGCTGTTCATAGAATAGCTCACCATTGTTTCCTGCATATAATCCTGTACTTTATAAAAATTATACTGCAGCGTAGTTACCGGTTTATACAAAATGTCTCCAATACTTGGCTCTTTTAAGTCTTCATTCCATTCTCCTTTTTTGCGGTCTCTGATCTGTATAAACACCACACCCGATGTGTTGGCTTTAATCCAGTTGCCAAATACATGTAAATAACGGAGTGTAATTTCCTGTCCGTAATTATCACGCAGGCCAGCATCCATCACATCAACAATTGGTTTTGTGGGAAGCCATACATTGGGGAGTACATACGGAAATGTTGCGTTCATTCGCAAAGCTGTGAGCAAACGGATATTATAGGGATTGAGATCTTTAAAGAAAGCTGCATAGTCAATGGCATCAGGTTCTGCTGTAATGCCTTTTGTACTGTCGTATTGAGGACGCATTAAAAAACTGATGGGTTGAGAACAGATCATGAGCTTTCTGCCATCCTGTGAAACAGTAGAACCAAATAAACCGAGCGGTATTTTTGCCAGCAACTCTTCTTCTTTGTAATCTTCTAGCCGGCCACCTAAAATTTCACCGGTGTTGTAACTCAATTGCTGTTCAAACGAATAACCTCTGTCTTTTACATAACGGTAAGGCCCAACTGAAAATTTCTGAGCAGGTGTAAGCAGATCTCTTGTTACATAAGCTGAAAAAATAGGATTGAGCAGATCCTTGGAAATATTTGCAGTAATGGCAGCAGCAGAAAAATCTACAGCCGCCCCTTTTTGTTTTTGCCTGTACAGTTCACGGTAATAAGCAGCACCCAGCATACCACCCGAGGCTCCTGAAAACAAAACCGTTTTTTTCATTAATGCACCATTCAGTAAACTATCCAGTTTGCTGAGGATGTTTACGGTAAATGTAGCTGAACGGTTGCCGCCGCCGCTTACATTAATTACATACAGCAGTGGCTTATCTTCCTGCTGCTGTTGTTTCCAGTTTTCCAGCAGTTGCACCATGTTTAAACTGTCTTTACTTATTTGAGCCGGTGTACACAGTTGCATCATTGATGCAAGTGAATAAGCAGGTCGCTTGTTCCGGTCTTCATAATTTAAACCAAATGCTTTGTTGCGGATATCAATGTACTCATATCGAAACAGAAAGTTAAATGCAAATAGCAGAAGGATTGCAACAGGCACACTCCATGTATCGAGCCAGTAAGCAAGAGCACCGGAAGCTGCAATTAAAATGGCAAAGAAAATAAAAATACTGGCTGCGGCAGGTACCTGTAAATATGGGTTATCAAGAAAAAAGCCATATACCACCAACAGTAAAAAAGCAAAGAGGATACCTACCACTGCAGCAAAGTGGTGGCGTTTAAAAATCATGTCTAAAAAAACATGACTGTAGTGCGATACATTTCTGGTTTGTCTGAAACTGAAAAAACCCGTTAAGAACGATTCAACTTTTATTACAGGATCATGATGCAGGGTAACCGGCACCGGTTTGTATTTCTGCATGAACTGCTGCGGATCGCTCAGCATAGGCTGCATGTTGCGCAGGATGGCTTTTTCTGAACCATAGAAATAAATAATGGAGAAACTGATGAAGGTGAAAATACCTGTGATCAGCCCAAAAGCAATCAAAAGAATATCGCCGTTACTCATCAGCTCATTGAGTTTATTAAACCGGATAAGCTGAATAAAATAAATGAGCACAAATGCAAGGGGAATACTGCCGTTGTTAATGCAGTATTTTAAAAATGGTCTTGATGATGTGGCCAGAAATTTAAAGTAACTGCTGAAGAGAATAAAGGTGGTAATATTCCAGCTGGTCATAAACCCGCCAAATGCTGCACCAACAATAAAGGCGCTGAAAAAATTTACATCGCCCATGTATTCCGGCGACAGGAACAGTGAATCGGCTCCAAAATGATTCATAAACCCGCCACATACCGCACTGGCAAGTAAAAACCAGAACAGTAACAGTAACTGATATTTTCTGAAGTGCAGAAAAATCAGTTGTACAGGAAATGAATACCAGAGAATGCGCAGGTATTTCTTCATACGACAGAAGTTACGTAAAAGAAAACGATTTCAGGTAGAACGCTGCGTCTCTTTTAGCTGACTGCCGGTTTTGTTTTTCTAACGAGATATAAGATCCAGATTAAACTCAGTAATAAAAACATACCTGTTAACTGATGGAGTTGTGCCATCCACTCAAACACACCCCATTGGTTAGGAACAATTTTAATGGCAGTAAGAACCGATGCAATACCCAGTACAACCTGCACCAGTACCAGTGCAACAGGAATAAAACGGGTAACACGAAACAGTCTGCCTTCGTTTATTTTGATGGCACGGTAATACCAGATAATAAAAAGAATGGTTAACAGGTAAGCAAGACCACGGTGTATAAAATGAACAGTGATTTTGTTTTCAATAAAATTAATGAGCCAAGGTGAATCTTTGAATAAGATGGAGGGAATCCATTGGTTGTTGATCATGGGCCAGGTTGGTGCTGCCATGGCTGCTTTATGACCGGCCATTAATGCACCAAATAACAGTTGTACTACCAGCAGCACCAGTAACACAAGTGTAAACCGGTTAAGTGAACGATGCTGTATAATTTCTTCCTTCTTTATTTTTAACTGCAAGGCAAACCAGAATGTATAACAGAGCAATCCCATTGCAAGTATAAAATGCAAAGCCAGCCTGGTTGGTTTTACATACACAGCATCACCCACCAAACCACTTGCCACCATAATCCATCCAACGGCTCCCTGCAATGCACCAAGTAAAAACAAAATCAATAATGGCTTAATCATTTCCTGTTTAAAATACCTGCGTACTAAAAAATAAATAAACCCTGTTGCAAATACCATCCCCATTAAACGTGCCCATAAACGGTGAAACCATTCCCAGAAGAAAATGAATTTAAAATCGCTGAGTGTAAAATCGGTATTGAGTAATTGATATTGCGGTGTGGCTTTATACTTTGCAAACTCTTCCAGCCATTTTGTTTCGTTTAAAGGAGGCAGTGTGCCTGTAACCACTTCCCACTCCGTAATACTTAAACCGCTGCCGGTTAAACGTGTAATACCACCCAGTAAAATCTGGATGATTAACATAAACACGCCAAAGAGTAACCAGTTGGCGACAGCTTTATTTGAATTGTTTGCCTGCATCATAACGGGAGCAAAGGTAGGAGTGGAACGATTTGTTCTTTCTCACTTGTATCAGAAATCTGCAAAATCCTTTGTTGCATTTATTCCTGTTTAACAAAACCCGGCGGTATTACATTTTTCCTTTGAGAATTTTGTGCCAGTACAGCCAGGGAAGAATATAACGTTTCAACAGGTACATGCTCCATCGTGGTTTGCTCTGATCAAACGGAAAAGTTTCCATCACTTTATTTTCGTAGCCAAATTCTGCCAGTATCAGTTTGCCGTATCCGACCACCAAAGGGCAACTGCCGTAACCGTTATATCCGGCTTCGGCTGGTTGTTTGTTGAGATATGCCAGCACATTTTTTACAACTACAGGTGCCTGCTTACGCACTGCTGCACCGGTTTTTGCATTGGGTGTATTGGTTGCATCGCCTATGCCAAAAATATTGGGATAGCGCATATGCTGTAAGCTGAATTTATTTACATCAACCCACCCATTTGTATCTGCAAGCGGACTGTTTTTTATAAAATCAGGTGCACTTTGCGGAGGCACTACATGAATCATATCAAATGATTTTTCTATAATGGATTTACTTCCATCAGCAGCAGTTACTTCATAAACAGCTTTTTTAGACTGACCGTTAACCTCAATTAAACTATGTTTAAAATTCAATTGAATGTTATATCTGTTTACCATTTTCATTAATTCATCAGCATATTTTTTTATGCCAAACAGAACGCCGCCTCCCGATGTAAATTCAATTTTTGCATGCAGTTTTTTTCGTTGCACATAATCGCCAGCGAGATACATGATTTTTTGTGGTGCTCCTCCGCACTTTACAGGAGTTGAAGGGGCAGTGAACAATGCTGTTTCTCCTTCTTTTAATTGCTGAAGACATTGGAAAGTATAAGGTGCACAATCAACGGAATAATTACTGGTTACGCCGTTTTTGCCCAGTGTTTCTTT
This sequence comes from Chitinophagaceae bacterium, assembly GCA_022841365.1. GTDB lineage: Bacteria > Bacteroidota > Bacteroidia > Chitinophagales > Chitinophagaceae > Lacibacter. Next base: position 199,397 of record JALHRP010000001.1, read on the forward strand.
TAAGCCTTTTATTAAATGCCAGTTGAGCTGAATGCCGGGTGCAACAATTAATACATCATACGTGTAAGCATGACCGTTTGATGTTGAAACCTGATTCTGTTCCGGTTGAAATGAAATGACAGCATCTTTAATCCATGTTGTACCTGCAGGTATCACCTCTTTTTCTTTTCTGATGGTATCTTCTGCATTAAACACTCCTGCACCAACAAGCGTCCATGCAGGTTGATAATAATGGTGCCCGGACGGTTCAATAATACCGATGTCGAGTGCTTTGTTTTTTCGCAGTAATTGTGCCGCAGTTGAAATGCCTGCATTTCCGCCGCCAATGATGAGTA
>JALHRP010000002.1:0-43161 GCA_022841365.1 Chitinophagaceae bacterium
ATAGTATCACTTATTTCAGAATGCTTGAATTACCAACTCAAACAGATATTAAAGATTTTAAAATTAGGCCAACCCTCGATGGTTATGGATATGCTTTTGAATTCGCAACTCCCAATTCTTATCGCTTTATCACTTACGGAAATCCAAATATTTATAGTTATGATGAATGTAAATTAGTTTATGGATTTATTGAAATGCTGAAACGCCAATTAGGGAATGATTTTGTATGGCCCTCAAATATAAAAGTCCCGCCAAGAAATTGACGGGACTATCTATGAGAATTTTGACTTCTGATTATACAGCTTCCGTTCCTTCAACCAACACGGCCTCTCCTCTCTTATCTCCTCTCCAAAAGAGAGGAGACGGTGCTGCATTACATAATTCAACATTTAGAACTACCACATCAATACCTGATTTCTAATCGTCACATTTTAAACTATCAATAGTTCAATTAAGCAATTAGAAAAGTAAGGGCTGTGGATTGAAAGCCCCTCCTTTGGAGGGGTTTGGGGAGGCAATAAAAAGTCCCGCTAAGTATTTAGCAGGACTTCAATTATTTGCTGTGTTGAATAATTATGATACAGCTTCCGTTCCTTCAACCGATACGACCTCTCCTCTCTTATCTCCTCTCCAAAAGAGAGGAGACGGTGCTGCATAATTGATTTAAACTATAAAAGCTACCATATCGTCATTAGTACAATATTCAACAAAAAAAATCCTGTTGAAGAATCAGCAGGATTTTCATTTATGTAATATTCTTTTTTATACCGCTTCCGTTCCTTCAACCAACACAGTTACTTTGTTGTTCAGCACTTCTACAAAGCCACCTTGTATTTTATACAGTTCGTTGCGGTTTTTTTCAACCAGGATTTTTAATTGCCCTGCTTTTAATGCACTCACCAATGGAGCATGGTTATCCAATACTTCAAAGCTGCCGGCAATACCGGGTAACTGTACACCAATTACCTCGCCGCTGTATGTTTTTCCGAGTGGAGTTAATATTTCTAAATTCATAAGAAAGGCCCCTCCTGACCTCCCCGGAGGGGAGGAATACCACTCACAGCCCTAAAGAAGTGAGTGTTTGATTTTTGGTTGAAAATTATGATGATGCAAGTAATACTGTACAAGAGTGCGACGCAACCGAGGATACATAGCAGCAAATGTGCCGGTAACAAAAACCATCATCAACTATTATTAAAGAACTGTTCAATCTATTTTTTATGCTGCCTTTCCAAGTCCTCCCTCCGGGAGGATTTAGGTGGGCTTCCTACCCTTTCGCTGCCGCCATTAACTTCTTCCCTTTTTCGATGGCATCTTCAATTGTACCAACAAGGTTGAAGGATGCTTCTGGATACTCATCTACTTCACCATCCATGATCATGTTGAAACCACGGATTGTGTCTTCGATGCTTACGAATACACCTTTCAAACCGGTAAACGCTTCTGCTACGTGGAATGGCTGAGAAAGGAAACGCTGTACTTTACGTGCACGGAATACAGTCATTTTATCTTCTTCACTCAATTCATCCATACCAAGGATAGCGATGATATCCTGCAGTTCCTTGTAACGCTGAAGGATTAACTTCACACGGTTGGCAGTATTATAATGTGCATCACCAACAATAGCAGGCGTTAAGATACGTGAAGTAGATTCCAACGGACTTACCGCAGGATAGATACCTAAGTCAGCGATCTTACGATCCAATACCGTAGTAGCATCTAAGTGAGCAAATGTTGTTGCAGGTGCCGGATCGGTCAAGTCATCCGCAGGTACATATACCGCCTGTACAGAAGTAATTGAACCGTTACGAGTTGAAGTGATACGCTCCTGCATCAATCCCATTTCCGTTGCAAGTGTTGGCTGATAACCTACCGCTGAAGGCATACGGCCTAACAACGCAGATACTTCAGAACCCGCCTGTGTGAAACGGAAGATATTATCTACGAAGAACAGGATATCTTTTCCTTTGCCTGTACCATCTCCATCACGGAAGTACTCAGCAATTGTTAAACCACTCAATGCCACACGAGCACGTGCACCGGGGGGCTCGTTCATTTGTCCGAATACGAAGGTTGCTTTCGATTCTTTCAAACCATTCATATCCACTTTGGTGAGATCCCAACCACCTTCTTCCATGCTGTGTTTGAAATTATCACCATAGTTCATGATCCCTGCTTCAATCATTTCACGCAGCAGATCATTTCCTTCACGGGTACGCTCACCTACACCGGCAAATACACTCAGACCACCGTAACCCTTTGCAATATTGTTGATCAATTCCTGAATCAATACCGTTTTACCTACACCGGCACCACCAAACAAACCAATTTTACCCCCTTTTACATAAGGCTCAATAAGGTCAATTACTTTGATACCTGTAAACAGGATCTCGTTGGTTGTACTTAAATGTTCAAATGCAGGTGGTTTGGCGTGAATGGCACGACCACCTTCTTTGCTTACCTGTGGCAAACCGTCAATAGCATCACCTGTTACATTAAACAGACGACCGTTGATGGCTTCACCTGTAGGCATGGTAATGTTTTTACCGGTATCGGTTACTTCCATTCCACGTACCAGACCTTCAGTACCGTCCATCGCAATGGTACGAACGCTGTCTTCACCAAGGTGCTGCTGTACTTCCATCACCAGCACATCACCGTTTGGACGCTTTAATTCAAGTGCACTGTAAATTTCGGGGAGAGTGCCGCTAAACTGAACGTCTACAACGGCGCCGATAACCTGTTTAACCTTACCAGTATTGGCCATATTAAATGTATTTATAAGAAGGGGTTATAATTCAGGCCGCAAAGGTAAGGGAGGAGGGGTAATTGTCCAATTAGAAGATCTGAAAATTTGAGATTGGGGAAAATTTGGGGGCTGGCCGGGATTTTGCTCTGATTATTTGTGTTGTTGGATGGATAACTAAAGCTGTATAACCCGTTTCTTTTGCCTGACAGCACTTTCGCTGAAAACTTTTTACTCCCTTTGTGGTTATAATTTTTCTCTATAAAATTTATAAACCGAATTGTATGAAAAAGAAATTCCACTTGCTGATTGCATTGCCGTTGTTGCTTGTAAGTTTTGTTGCCTGTAATGATGAAACAGACAAAGCAGCCGAAGTAAAAGAACCCATGCTGAAAGAAGAGAACATTACTTACACAGCAGACGGTGTAAGCATGAACGGTTTTGTAGTGTATGATGAAAGTATGGAAGGCACCCGCCCTGCTGTATTGGTTGTACCCGAATGGTGGGGGCTGAATGAATATGGTATGATGCGTGCCCGTGAGCTGGCGAAGCTGGGTTATATTGCCATGGCGATTGACATGTATGGTAATGGTAAAAAAGCGGAGACGCCGGATAGTGCCGGAGCATTTGCCACTCCGTTTTATCAAAATCCGCAAATGGCTAAGACAAGAATTGAAGCTGCCATTGCAAAAATAAAATCATACACACAAACCGATGCGGCCAATGTTGCAGCAGTGGGTTACTGCTTTGGCGGTGCCATGGTGCTGAACACAGCACGTATGGGTATTGATTTAAAAGCAGTGGTAAGTTTTCATGGCAACCTGGTTGGTACGCCGTTGAATAAAGAGTTGCTGAAATCACAGGTATTGGTTTGTCATGGTGCTGCCGATCCGTTTGTACCTGCAGAAGAAGTGACGAAGTTTAAAACAGAAATGGATTCTGCCGGAGTTGCGTATGCGTTTAAAGCATATCCAGATGCAGTGCATGCATTTACTAATCCCAATGCAACAGCGATGGGTGAAAAATTTAAGATACCAATCAAGTATAACGCTGCTGCAGATACTGCCAGCTGGAAGGATATGAAAGAGTTTTTGAGTGGGGGGTTTAAGAAGTAAGATGAGATAATTATTTAGGAAGCCTCCCGGATGGGAGGCTTTTATATTATTTTCTTTAGAATTTCCAAAAATCTCCCGCTACAGTTGCTTTTAATGTATACACCCCTCCCCATAAGGGCGACTCTTTTAAGTAATTACCTTGTAGGTCTTCGATGATAAACGAAAACAAGAATCGATTGATTTGCAGTCCTACGCTTAATCCTAGAAAATTAACTTTTGAAGGACTTTGTTTTTTTAAAGTTTTGTCAAAGATATTTCTATATACACCTAATGTGCCATCGGTTAAAACAACAGTTTTATGAAACCCAGCAACCTGAAGTCCAATAGAATTATTTTCTTTTTCTGAAATCCATGAAAAATTAATTCCCTTTATCCATGTACTTGTTTGGATACTCGAAGAATCTTCAACCGCCTGCTTAATATTAATTTTATTGAAGTTATACTCAATGAATAAATTTAGTTGAGTTGAAAATTGATACCCATTTTCTTTTTCAACGCTACCTTTCGATTTGATTTTTGTTTTGATTAATGAAAGCATGTCGTATTCAATTCGTCCTAAAAAACCATACTGACCCCTATCTGGCAAAAAAAGCTTACCAAGTTTAATTGAATCAAGGTTAGTTGAATCAAGGTTTGACCCTAAATTAAATCCAGCGTAAATTTTGAAAACAGGATGATCTGGAATTGGCTTTATTCCTACAAAAATATTAGCGGAAGGACTCAGCCCTTGCCCGTTTTGGGAATTACTAATATTTCCTAATCCATCAATTTCTGCAACATAAGAAGGTCGTTCAAAATTTGAAATATGCTTCGAATACTTGGACGCTAACTCTTTTAATTTATTCTCATTTGTTGCACTAATTTCTATTCGATTTGCTTTAAGTATACTATCAAGTATTAATTCAAGACTTTTGTCTTTTGTGGATTTAATTATTGGCTTAGTGTCAATTCTTGGTATCATGATTTGACTATTTGCCATTCCATATGTTATGATCATTATGATGAGAACTATAATTTTCTTATTTAGCATAATTGAAATTTTATCTCTAAATAAAAAAATCAAAATCACTCCTTATACCGTCGTTTCCCCTTTTAAGCACAGGTTAAATCACCCTTTCACAACAACCCCCACCCCAACGCCTTGTTCACCACTTTGGCAATGGAGCCCAATGCAGCATTGATGGTTCCTTCAACGGCAATCAAGCCCAGTCCTTTAATGGAAAGCAGCACCGTACAGAAAGCACTTTTCTGTATGTCAATATGCAGCAGCGCTTCTTCTTTGGTGATTTTGCCTTCCAGTTTCAGCTGTTCAATCATGAGCAGTTTGTTGGCCATGTTCAGTGTTTCATTTTCTGCAAAAGGTTTTGCCTGTTTCCAAAATTTACCTAAATGCAGTTTGGCAGCTCCAAGCATATCCTGTACTAATTGTTGTGTATCGAGTGGCATAGTATAAAGTTGAAAGTGAAAAATGGAAAATAAAAAATAGAATCAATTTCAGAAAGCCTTTGCCCGTTGTTTCAACGCCATTAAAAAATAGATGATTGCGCCGTACTGCGTTTCAAAGGTTTCTTTCAGCAGTTTTACTTCTTCCGGAATCAGCATACCGTTTGGTTTTCCTTTATGCAGTTGCTGCAGCCGCCCAATGTTTGCTTCCAGCTCATTGATCATACTCACCATGATTTTGTTTTTATCAATGGCTGCATTACGGATACGCACAGTTGCAGCTTTTACTTTTAACTGCTGATAGAATTGTTTTTGATTGTCGTATTTCAGATTTGTATTCTCCGGTTCACTTTCCAGAGCAACAAAAAAAGTGGAAGTCATTTCCTGCATCTCCGTGATGGTCTTGTCGGTTATTTCATCATATGGAGCAAGCAGGGTTACTTTACAGGAACACAGAAAAATAAGCAGTGTAATGGAAACAGAAAACCTTCTGCATGTAAAAATGGAGTTGAACATTGTAATAAGGTTTATCCAACAAACTACAACTGATCTTTGAAAAATAAAAGCAGAGATGCTGCACAAATAAAGACAGAATATCCCCAATGATTAAAATCATGAAAAAGTTTTAGGAAATACCCTTCAGATAAAATAAATTGGACTATTAAACTAAAAACCAATGGCGCTTCAACCCTGGCGAACGGGTACCATCATCCGTATTGTTGATGAAACTCCTAATACAAAACGTTACTGGATAAAGCTTGCTGAGCTGGATGCATTTGAATATAAACCGGGTCAGTTTGTTCAGCTCGAATTTCCCATTCACGAACAGCAGAGCAAGCGTTTACGCAGCTACAGCATTGCATCGTGGCCTGATGGCAGCAATGTGTTTGAACTGCTGATTGTATTAAATGAAGCTGGTGCAGGTACTACCTGGCTCTTTGCAAATGCAGTGGTGGGAACAGAATTGCCTGTGCGTGGTGCCATGGGTGTTTTTACCTTGCCCGATGTAATTGATACCGACATCTTCTTTATATGTACAGGCACCGGCATAGCACCTTTCCGCAGTATGAGCCGGCATATTCAGTTACATAACATACCGCACAAAAATATTTATCTGCTGTTTGGCACACGTAAACGGGAAGATCTGCTTTATTATGAAGAGCTCACTCAATTACAGAAAGACTGCCCAGGCTTTCATTATATTCCTACACTATCGAGAGAGCAATGGGAAGGGCGCAGTGGTTATGTACATCCCATTTATGAAGAACTGTGCAGCAATAAGCAGGATGCAAAATTTTATTTGTGCGGATGGAAAGCCATGATTGATGAAACAAAAAAACGCATCATGGAAATGGGGTACGATAAAAAAGCAATTCATCAGGAACTTTACGGGTAAGAGAAACAGAATGTTTAAAAAATGATCCTGAACATATCCACAGTTAATATCAATCAGTTCTGTTTATAAAAACTAGTCGTTATATTCGTCTAACTTAAAAAAAAATTATGGGTGCATCTTCACTCATTGTATTAATGATTGCTGCTGTTGCCTTTGCCGGCATTGCATTGCTTATTTCAAAAGTGGTGTTGAAAGCAACAAAGAATAAGCAAAAAGGTGAAGCGTATGAATGTGGTGTGCCTACCCGTGGCCCAAGCTGGATTCAGTTTAACGTAGGTTACTATCTGTTTGCACTTCTCTTTTTAATTTTTGATGTAGAGTTGATTTTTTTATATCCCTGGGCAGTAGTGGTAAAAGGTACCGGCTGGGTGGCGTTGGTTGAAGCAGTGATTTTTCTGTTCATTCTGTTTATGGGTTTTTTATACGCACATAAAAAAGGTGCGTTGAAATGGCAATAAGAAAAAACCCCGCCGCCCCTGTGGGGAACTTGGATACGGATGAAATAATATAAGTGCTCATTAAACGAGTTTGTAAAAAAATGGATGAAGTAAAAAATATTGAGACGATTACAGGAGGCTTTCCCGGCGAAGTGCATCAAACTCCAACAGGTGGTATATTAACCAGCCGTTTGGATGATGTGATCAATTGGGCACGCAGCAACTCATTATGGCCATTGGTATTTGGCACCAGTTGTTGTGCTATTGAAATGATGAGTACGGCTGCAGCAAAATACGACTGGAGCCGTTTTGGTTTTGAAGTGGCAAGGGCAACACCTCGCCAGGCTGATGTAATTATTATTGCCGGCACCATTGTAAATAAAATGGCTCCTGTGTTGAAACGTTTATATGATCAAATGGCCGATCCGAAATATGTAGTGGCCATGGGCGCATGTGCTACCAGTGGTGGCCCGTTCTTTTATAATACTTATTCAGTTGTAAAAGGTGCCGATCATGTGATTCCGGTTGATGTGTATGTGGCGGGTTGTCCGCCAAGACCTGAAGCGTTGCTGCATGCCATGATTCAACTGCAGGAAAAAATAAAGAGTGGCATGACGAGAGAACAGATCAGAAACGAAATGAAAGTTGCATAACAGTTGTACAGAGAATGTATATTATGACGAAGGAAGAATTAAAAAACAAGCTTACTGAAATCATCCCCGCAGCTGCACTTGATGAAAGTGGCGAATGGCTCAGTATGACTGTTGCTGCTGATGCATTACTATCAAATGCAGAGGTCCTGCGTAACAATGCAGATCTCAATTTCGATTACATGTTTTCCTTAACCTGTATTGATTGGAAAACAAATTTGCAGATGGTGTATCATCTTACATCTACTGCACATCATCAACCATTGGTATTGAAAGTTGAATTGAACAGAACAAATCCGGAAATAGAAACCGTTTCACATATCTGGCGTACGGCAGAGTTTCATGAACGTGAAGTGTATGAATTGTTTGGCGTTATTTTTCTCAATCATCCCGATTTGCGTTTATTGATTTTGCCCGATGGATGGGAAGGAAAAAATCCGTTGAGGAAAGATTTTGAAGATGCGGTGAATATGATAAAGCTGTAAAAGCCGGCCCCCTCTAACTCCCCCAAAGGGGGAGAATCACAGCACACCAGGCCAGCTTTTTGAAGAGTTTAAGTATTTGAATGATTATATAAAGATGAATAGATTTTTATTGCTGAAATGCTTAATTACAAGCGAACATTAAAAAATAAAAAAGCCCGGCCTCCCTCTCTACGGGAGAGGGAACGAGGGTGAGGCTATGTACAGAGAAACAGAAATATTACAGGAAGCAGTTGCCGGCGATCTCATCATTAATGTAGGTCCGCAACATCCATCTACACATGGCGTGTTGCATTTGGTAATTACATTAAATGGTGAAACCATAAAAAAGGTAGAACCGCATCTTGGTTATATTCATCGTTCCATTGAAAAAATGTGCGAAAGCTTAACCTTCCGCCAGTTTATTTATGTAACGAGTAAAATGGATTATCTCTCTTCACATATCAACAATCATGGTTGTTCTTTATGTGTAGAAAAAGGTTTGCAGATAGAAGTTCCCGAACGTGCACAGGTGATTCGTGTATTAATGGATGAATTAACCAGACTTGCTTCGCATCAACTCTGGTGGGGAGCATTGGGTATGGATGTGGGAGCACTTACTCCTTTCTTTCATGCCTTTCGTGAACGTGAACTGATCAACGATATTTTTGAAGAAACCTGTGGCACAAGGTTAACGATGAATTATATGGTGCCCGGCGGTGTTATGGCCGATCTGCATCCTAACTTTCAACGCAGGGTGCATGAGTTCATCAAACAATTCAAACAAAAGTTTGATGAGTATGATGAATTGTTAACCGATAATATCATCTTTAAAAACAGAATGCAGGGTGTTGGTGTGTTATCTGCAGCAGATGCCGTTTCTTATGGATGTACCGGTCCTGTTGCAAGAGCCAGCGGCGTTTCATCCGACATACGCAAATTATATCCTTACGAAATATATAACAAGCTGCAGTTTGATGAAGTAATTGAAACAGCAGGTGATTGTTATTCACGGTATATGGTGCGGATGAAAGAAATGCGTCAATCACTTTCTATTATTGAACAATTAATTGACCAGATTCCTGAAGGTGAGTATCAGGCAAAAACAAAAGCCGTATTAAAATTACCAAAGGGCGAATACTACAGTCGTGTTGAAACAGCACGTGGTGAGTTTGGTGTTTATATTGTAAGTGAAGGCGGAACAACGCCGTACAGAATCAAATTCCGTTCACCCGGTTTTAGTAATTTAAGTGCGTTGGATCATATGGCAAGAGGTGGAAAGATTGGAGATTTGGTGGCCATCATGGGATCACTTGATTTAGTGATACCTGATATTGACAGATAGGCCCCTCTAAATCTCCCCGGAAGGGAGACTTGGCAAGGCACAAGGCCAGCTTATTTAAGCTATAGTTGATTGGCAAATGATTGATGATATAAGATGAAATGCTGAAACGTAGAATAGTAAAGTAAAATTCATAAAAACAAAGCCCGGCCTCCCTCTCTTTTGGAGAGGGATTGAGGGTGAGGTCTAAGAATGCCCAGTTTAGAAAACATAACCGATGATCTTGATGTATGGTTGTACCAGCAGTTTGGTGCAACAGCAACGTTCCTTATTGAAAGTGTACTCATTGCACTTTTAGCTATTGGTTTGTTTTCCATTCTTGGATTGGTGTTGATCATGATGGAGCGAAAAGTATCGGCTTATATGCAGGTGCGTTTAGGACCCAACCGTGTTGGGCCCAAAGGAATGTTCCAGACTGTTGCTGATACTTTAAAGCTGATTGTAAAAGAAGGAATGACGCCCGATGGTGCAGATAAGTTTCTTTTTAATCTTGCGCCGTTTATTGTTATGATCATTGCCATGGTGATTCTTGCACCGCTTGCTTTCTCCAAAGGTTTTCAGATATGGGATATAAATATTGGTGTATTATTTATTACAGCGGTTTCTTCAGTAAGTGTGATTGGTATTTTAATGGCGGGATGGGCCAGCAACAATAAATATTCGTTGTTGGGTGCTATGCGCAGCGGTGCACAGATCGTAAGCTATGAGTTAAGTGCAGGTCTGTCTGTGATTGCTATTGTAGTATTAACAGGTAGTTTACGCATGTCGGATATTGTTGCTTCTCAGGAAAATGGCTGGTGGTTATTTAAAGGACATATCCCTGTGCTGATTGCCTTTGTGATTTTTATTATTGCTATCACTGCCGAAACTAACCGTGCCCCATTTGATCTGGCAGAAGCGGAAAGTGAATTAACAGCGGGCTTTCATACAGAATACTCAGGAATGAAATTCGCCTTGTTCTTCCTGGCTGAGTACGTGAATATTTTTATTGTATGTGCAGTTGGTGCTACATTATTTTTAGGTGGATGGATGCCTCTGCATTTTGGAACGAATACGCAGTTTAATCATGTAATGGATTATATACCCGGCATAGTGTGGTTTATGGGTAAGACGTTCTTTTTAATTTTTGTGATCATGTGGTTCAGGTGGACCTTCCCCCGGCTCCGTATTGATCAGTTGCTGAATCTTGAATGGAAATATTTATTACCCATCAGTTTATTTAATTTATTACTGGTTACGTTGATGGCAATTATGGGGTGGCATTTTTAGAGGCCAGAAGCCCCCTCTAACTCCCCCGGTAGGGGAGAATTTCAACGCACAGGGCCAGCTTGTCAAAGAGTATATTGAATTGATAAAAGTTTGATGAAGAGAATGAAAAAGATGAAAAGTCTATTTACAATTGTTGAACAAAAAAAATAAAGTCTGGTTTCCCCTCTTGGGAGGGGTGCAGGTGTGGGTTGCTTATGTTTTTAAAAGAATACATAAAAGAAGTATTTGGTGCGGTAAAGTCGCTGGCAACAGGTATGCGCCGGACCGGTTATTATTTTACACACCATAAAGAAATCATTACACAACAGTATCCTGATAACAGAGATACGTTGCAGTTACCTGAACGTTTCAGAGGTGAGGTAGTAATGATTCATGATGAAAACAATGAGCATGCCTGCACCGGTTGTACTGCCTGTGAGCTGGCATGTCCTAACGCAACCATCAAGATTGTAACCAAGTTTGATGTTGATGAAGAAACAGGCAAGAAGAAAAAAGCCATTGACACATTTGTGTATCATCTGGAGCTCTGTACGTTTTGCAATTTGTGTATTGAAGCTTGTCCAACCGGCGCCATTAAAATGGATCAGACATTTGAACATAGTGTGTTTGACAGAAGTAAGCTGACGAAGAAATTGAATCATGATGGATCGAAGATCAGGGCGGGCGTGGAATAAGGGAGGCCCCCTCTAACTCCCCCGGAGGGGGAGAATGTCTTTGCACAAGGGCCAACTTGTTAAACAGATTGACTAGAAATAAAGCTGTTATTAATTGATGAATAAACAGAAAATGTTGAAATGCCCGCCTGAATGAATAATTCGGGCAGGCCTAATTACAAAAGATAACTAATAAAATAAAGCCCGGCCTCCCTCTCTACCGGAGAGGGAACGAGGGTGAGGCTATTATGACTGCATCACAAATCATATTTTATATTCTTTCTGCCTTTATTCTTGGCATGGGCATCCTGTCTGTTACCAGCAGGAAGATCTTTCGTTCTGCCATTTGGTTGTTGTTTTCACTTATAGGCATTGCAGGCTTATACTTCTGGATGGAAGTTGAGTTTATTGCAGCCGTTCAGATTGTGGTGTATGTGGGAGGTATTGTAGTCCTCATTATTTTTTCCATCTTCCTTACACAGCAATCGGGAAAGGAAATGCAAAAAGCACCATTGATGCGCAAGATTGCAGGTGCGTTGGCAGTTGTATTCGGCTTCGCATTTACCTATATGCTTATTGACCGCTATGGATTTAAACCAAAGTCAGTAGTATTTGATAATAGTGTTGCAAGAATAGGCAATGCCATGCTCAATACAGAACAGGGCGGCTTTTCACTTCCTTTTGAAGTAGTGAGTATTTTATTACTGGCTGCCATGATCGGTTGTATTGTAATTGCACTAAAGATAAAACCAACAGAACAATGAGCGAAGTACCCATCAGTCATATTTTATTTGTAAGCACAGCCTTATTTTTCATCGGCATGTATGGATTGTTCACACGTCGGAACATGATCACCATGCTCATGTCCATTGAATTAATGCTGAACAGCGTTAACATCAACTTTGTAACGTTCAATAAATATTTATATCCTGAGAAATTAGACGGCATCTTCTTTACCATCTTTATTATTACGATTGCAGCTGCAGAAGCAGCCGTAGCGATTGCCATTATCATCAATCTCTACCGCAGTCATAAATCCATTGATGTAGAAGATGCAACGGAAATGAAATATTAAGAAGCCCCCTCTAACTCCCCCGGAGGGGGAGAATGGCAGAGCACAAAGCCAACTTGATGAAAAAGTTGATAAATAATAAACGGTTCGTTGATTAAAAATAAAAAGATGAAATGCTTAATTAATAAAGATAAATCAGTTGACAAAGTTTGGCCTCCCTCTCTACGGGAGAGGGAACGAGGGAGAGGCCGACACGTGTAAAAACTATTGCTCAATAAAAAAATAAATGCCCGGCCTCTCCCGAAACTTCGGGAGAACGAGGGTGAGGCCTTTATATGAATTACTCATCATACATCGCATTGATTCCTTTACTGCCACTGGCAGCATTTGTGTTGCTGGGGTTGTTTGGAAGAAAATATTTCAACCAATCAGCAGGAATTATTGCAACCGGTTTATTGTTGATTTCAACTGTGCTTTCTGTTTACACAGCATACCAGTATTTTTTTGTTGACGGAAAGCTGCCTGTCCCGGCAAATCCGGGAGGTGATACTTATCAAACAATCACTGCATTAAAGTTTACATGGTTATCATTTACTGAAAATGTATCCATTGATATGGGTATCATCCTTGATCCTATTTCAGTGATGATGCTGGTGGTGGTAACCTTTGTGTCTTTGATGGTGCACATCTTCAGCCTTGGTTATATGAAAGGCGAAGAACGCTTTGCAACTTATTATGCATTTCTCGGATTGTTTACCTTTTCAATGTTAGGATTAGTAGTATCCTCCAATCTTTTCCAGATCTACATGTTCTGGGAATTGGTTGGCGCATCATCTTATTTGCTCATTGGTTATTATTTTCAGAAACCATCAGCAGTGGCTGCATCAAAGAAAGCATTCATTGTTACACGCTTTGCTGATCTGGGTTTTCTCATCGGCATTTTAGTATTGGCATTTTATGGAGAAAGTTTAGACTTCAACACGATCATCCAAAAATTAACTGCACAGCAAGCATCGCAGTTTGTCGCCATTACTTCTGCATCATTCGTTGGAGTATCAGCTTTAACATGGGGATTAACCCTCGTGTTCATGGGTGGTGCAGGTAAGAGTGCGATGTTTCCATTACACATCTGGTTACCCGATGCAATGGAAGGCCCCACTCCTGTTTCTGCATTGATCCATGCTGCAACAATGGTTGTGGCCGGTGTGTATTTAGTTGCAAGATTATTCCCATTGTTCGATGTGAATGAAGAAGCATTGTCTATTGTTACAATTGTTGGTTTAGTCTCCGCATTATTTGCTGCAGTGATTGCCTGTACACAAACAGATATCAAACGTGTACTCGCCTACTCTACCATGAGCCAGATCGGTTACATGATGTTTGCTTTAGGTGTAAGTGGCACAGGTGGCGAAGATGGATTAGGTTATACCGCTTCCATGTTCCATTTGTTTACACATGCGTTCTTTAAATCATTATTGTTCCTCGGAGCAGGTGCGGTGATTCATTTTGTACACAGCAACGAGATGAAAGATATGGGTGGATTGAGAAAGTACATGCCCATTACACATATCAGCTTTTTAATCGCTTGTTTGGCGATTGCAGGTGTTCCACCATTTGCAGGCTTCTTCAGCAAAGAAGAAATTCTTTTGGCTGCATATAATTCAAGTATGGTTGTTTATGTGATTGCATTGCTTACATCCGGACTAACTGCTTTCTATATGTTTCGATTGTATTTCTCTATCTTCTGGAATAAAGAGATTGAAGTACATAATAACCATGGTGAAGGAACTTTCTCCATGAAACTTCCGTTGATCCTTTTAGCCATATGTACTCTTGCTGCAGGTTTTATTCCATTTGGCGAATTTGTTTCTGCAGATGGCAAAGCACTCGAATCGCATTTTCATTTAAGTTTTTCTATTGCACCTGTAGCAATTGGATTGGCGGGCATTGGTCTTGCCATGTATTTATTTCTTTATGAAAATGAGTGCCCGGAAAAATATTCGAGAATGTTGGGTGGCTTTTATAAAGCAGCGTACAAAAAATTTTATATTGACGAAATCTACTTGTTCATTACTAAAAAAGTCATTTTCAATTTTATTGGCCGGCCTGCTGCATGGATTGATCGGAATATTGTGGATGGTTTAATGAATGGTATTGCAACAACAACAGCAACTATATCGAGTATCATCAAAGGTGTACAATCAGGTAAAGTTCAAAACTATGCCCTGTACTTTTTTGGAGGTATTGCCACATTAGTCATTGTCTTTATTTATTTATGGAAACAATAAAAGAAGCCCTATAAGGGCGTAATGTCAGTAGAAAATTCAAAAAATAAACCAAGCTCCGTAGGAGCGATATGTAAACAATAAGCTGATGCCCAACACATATTCTCAGATATACATTCAGATTGTGTTTGCTGTAAAAGGCAGGGAGCATTTTATTAAAGAAACATTCAGAGAGGAATTACAAAAGTATACGACGGGTATTATAAACAATAAGAAGCAAAAATTATACGCCATCTATTGCATGCCGGATCATTCCCATTTGTTTGTCAGTATGAAGCCCGATTTATCTATATCAGACTTAACAAGAGATATTAAATCAAATACTTCTTCATTTCTGAAAGACAAAAAATTTGTTTCGGAGTCATTTAGCTGGCAGGAAGGGTTTGGGGCTTTCAGCTATTCAAAATCGCAGGCACCTACTGTTGTAAACTATATTGTGAATCAGCCTGAACATCATAAGAGAAAAACCTTCCAACAGGAATATCTTGAATTTCTGGAAAAATTTGAAATTGATTACAACCCAAAATATCTATTCGAATTCTATGATTGACAAATTCAACATATCGCTCCTACGGAGCTCAACAACTCCTTTTCCATTTGGGGCTACTAACATGGCGTGCCGATGGCACTTTACTAAAATGAATTACAGAATATGAACCTCACGTTACTGCTCATATTGCCCCTTGCATTTTCACTCCTCTTATTAATTGTAAAAGGATTGAAACAAGTTCGTACTGTTGCACTGGTTGCTGCTGTTGCACAACTTGGGCTCAGTCTTTTTTTAGTGTATCAATTTTTGCAGGAAAGAGTTGCCGGCAGCGCTGCATTTTTGTTCGAACAGAATTACACCTGGTATAAGGCGCTGAATATCCGTTATCATGTTGGTGTAGACGGAATCTCCATTGCTATGATCTTATTAACCGCCTTTGTTGTATTGGCAGGAGTGCTTGTTTCATGGAACCAGGAAAAATTACACAAAGAGTTTTTCTTCCTGCTGCTCTTTTTAAGTTTAGGTGCTTATGGTTTCTTTATATCTCTCGATCTGTTCACCATGTTCTTCTTCCTTGAAGTAGCTGTGATACCGAAATTTTTATTGATCGGTATCTGGGGAAGCGGAAAGAAAGAATACAGTGCATTGAAACTGGCGCTGATGCTGATGGCCGGTTCAGCGTTGGTATTTGTAGGACTCTCCGGATTATACTTTAATACAAGTATCAACGGTGCTCATTCATTTGATCTTGTTGAAATTTCACAGCAGAATATTCCTGCCACACTTCAGAATTTATTTTTCCCGTTTGCTTTTATTGGCTTTGGCATTTTCACCGCATTGTTTCCATTTCATACATGGGTGCCCGACGGACACTCAAGTGCACCAACAGCAGCTTCTATGTTCCTCGCCGGCATATCCATGAAACTCGGTGGCTATGGTTGCTTACGTGTTGCTACTTATTTAATGCCTGATGCTGCTGAACATTATTCAACCATCATCATCATCTTATCCTGCATTGCTATTTTATACGGTGCATTTGCTACCATGATGCAGACCGATCTGAAATACATCAACGCCTACTCATCAGTAAGTCATTGCGGTTTTGTATTACTTGGGATTGGTATGTTAACCAAAACATCCATCAACGGCGCTGTGTTGCAAATGGTGAGTCATGGGTTGATGACAGCTCTTTTTTTTGCTGTGATTGGTATGATCTATGAACGTACACATACCAGACAGGTTGCACAACTGGGCGGCTTATTAAAAGTAATGCCGTTTATTTCATCGGTATTTGTGATTGCAGGTTTGTGTTCACTCGGCTTGCCCGGCTTGAGTGGATTTGTTGCGGAGATGACGGTGTTCATGGGCAGCTGGCAAAGAGCCGGTGCGTTTTATCATACAGCAACGATTGTTGCCTGTGCTTCTATTGTTGTAACCGCAGTATATATTTTAAGAGCGGTGGGTTCTGTTATTAACGGACCACTTAAAATTCCGGAGACAAGCTCTCCTCTCCTTTGGGGAGGAGTTGGAGGAGGGGCTGATGCAGGATGGAATGAAAAAACAGCAGCCGTTTTGTTGCTGGTTGGAATATTGTTGATGGGATTGGTACCTTTCTGGTTTACCGATCTCATTAATCCGGGAACAGAAATGCTGATGCAAAAAATTGGATCAACGGTAAAGTAAAATAAAGTAATGAGTAATTTTTTTCTTTTAATGCAACAGGAATTGCTGTTAACAGCAATCATTTTTATTCTTCTGTTCATGAAGCTGAGTGCTGTTGAATGGAAACCAAAGAACCTGTTGCTGATTGTAAATATATTATTGACCATTAATCTGGCTGCAGGATTTTTCTTTAATGGATTTGGTTATCTGTTTGGCGATATGTTTCAAACTAATGAACTGTTGCGGTTAGAAAAGAACATGCTCAATCTGGGCACACTCATTATTTCCCTGCAATCGTACAACTGGTTAATGAAGCATGAACATATCGTTGAGTTTTATCTGCTTATGCTTTCTACTTTGCTTGGTATGTTTTTTATGCTGAGCAGTCATAATCTGTTGATGTTTTATGTGGGTCTTGAGCTTGCAAGTATTCCGCTGGCAGCATTGGCAAACTTCGATCTGGACAAACGACGATCATCTGAAGCTGCCATGAAATACATCATGTCATCTGCTTTTGCATCAGGTCTTTTATTGTTTGGCATTTCCATGATTTATGGTGTAGCAGGCAGTTTAAACTTTTCCGATCTGCAGGCAGCAGCATCTACCCAGCCATTGTTTTTGTTTTCTTTTATTCTGTTAATTGCCGGGTTTGGTTTTAAAATTTCAGCAGTTCCATTTCATTTATGGACGGCTGATGTGTATGAAGGATCACCTGTTGCTGTTACATCTTACTTATCTGTTATCTCAAAAGGCAGTATGATCTTTGTAATGACGAGTGTGTTATTTACAGTCTTTGATAAACTGTTTTACAACTGGTATAACATGATGGCAGTGCTGGCCGTGTTATCCATGCTCATCGGAAATTTATTTGCCATTCGTCAGCAAAACATCAAACGATTCCTTGCCTTCTCATCCATTGCACAAGTAGGTTTTATTTTAATTGGTGTAACAGGTGGCGATCATGCAGGTTTTAGTTCTGTGGTATATTTTGTATTGATCTATCTGTTTTCAAACCTCGCTGTATTTGGGGTGATCAGTTTAGTGAGTGCCGAAAAAGGAAAAGAAAATATTGATGACTACAAAGGGTTTTACAAAACCAATCCAATGTTGACATGGATATTGGCCATTGCTTTGTTTTCATTGGCCGGCATACCACCCACTGCAGGTTTCTTTGGTAAGTTCTTTTTATTACTGGCAGGTGCAGGAAGAAACAATTACCTGCTCATTACAATTGCAGCTTTAAATATGGTTGTATCTCTCTATTATTATCTGCGGATCATCAAAGCTATGTTTATGGATGCGAATGAAAGGCCGATTGAAAAAGTGGAGATGACCTGGAGTCCGAAACTGGCAATGGGCATTTGTGTTGCTGGTATTGTGATCACCGGAGTTGTTAGTGGTGCCTATGAATATATTTATTCGTTGGTGAAATAAAATGTAAAGAATTAGGTTTCACGCAAAGGGAGCAAAGAAGCAAAGGCGCAAAAAATAAGCTTGTTTTTGATTCTTTCCATTAAGGTTTGCAAAACGAACATCATAAATCGTACTTTATATTATGGCTATCAATAAAAATCATGAATTTGAAGATCTGGATGGAGTGAAATGTGCCATCGTGCAAAAGAATGCATCAAAGGAACGTGTTGCTTTTTTAAAAGACTTACTTGAATTCAACCGGTATAACGTAATTGTTGTTCCATCTCCTCCCCCAAAAGTTGCTGCTCCTCCTAAACCTGTTGAGGGAGAAACGGCATCTGCCTTCGCTGAAGCTCCGGCAGACATGCCTGAAACCTTCACCATTGGCGTTACAGATGTGATGTTTAATGCTACGAATGCTATCTTCGGCAGATTATTGAAAACAAAAGAGGGGCATACTGTTACTCTGGCTTACTGGCAACAGGAAGAAACAACCAGCAGCGATCATATCCCTTATTTTTCTTTAGACGAAAACAGCCAACAATGGAAGTAAAAAATTTATTTGATCAACAGGCGTATAATGAGATCATGATCCGTCTGCAAAACCTGTCGGCAACCAGTGAACGCAAATGGGGCAAAATGACAGCTGCACAAATGCTGGCACATTGCAAAGAAGCCTACAAGGTTCCGCTTACCAGTAAAAAATTAAAACGAAAACTCATCAGTTATATCGGATGGATCTTCAGCCCGATGTTATATAACGACCGGCCTTACCGGCAAAGCTTACCTACTGCGCCCAATTTTATTATTAAAGATGATCGTGATTTTGATAAAGAAAAAACAGAAATGCTTTCTATTGTAAAAGCGTTTCATGAAAGAGGATCCAGTGGTATTGGTGATAAAATGCATCCAACATTTGGAAGATTAACGGCTGAGCAATGGGGCAAGAGTATGTGGAAGCATCTCGATCATCATTTAAGGCAGTTTGGGGTTTGACACAGCCCCTCTAAATCTTCCGCCGAGGCGGAGAAACTTGCCAACCATAGCCCATGCTATTACAATCTCAACTTATATTTATTTTAGCGTATTATAAAAACAACCAGCACAACCAAAACTTACAAATACATGGCGCAAAAGCAACTTTCAGAAATGTCCGAAGAAGAATTAAAGAAAAACATTAAACTGGTTACAGTTGCAGTAGCTGTTATTACAGCATCTATACTGATCATGTTTATTTCTGCTGTTTACTCTTATGCAAAAAAAGGATTTACGGCTACTGTTGTTTTACCATTTGCATTTATGCCCATTGCCATCATGAATTTTATGAATCTGAAAAAGATTAAAGCGGAGCTTGATTCGAGAAATAAATAAAGTGTCAGGCACAATTTTAACCAATGACAATTCACAACCTAATTCTCACCTCTATTATTTTGATATTGTTTTCGTGTTGCACAAACAATTCGGCAAATAGTTCACAAATTAAAAGTGACACTAATTCAAGGCAGTCAAACAACCTGCCTGAGGCAAAGGTTGACACACTGGTGAATGCAATGGAGCAATATGCAGAAATCATTAGAATAATTCAAAAAGGGAACACTGCATTTATAGATGTTGATTATATACAATTTTTAACTGGAGATGCTGCAATAGAGGCTGCAAAAAAAGTACATGAAGCTGATACTTTTGTAACAAAAGATGGCAAGATTGAATTTGCTGTACTTAACGACTATTTTATAGTAAACGAGAGCAAAAAAATCAGACAATTGCTTGTGTCCAAAGATTGTGTGTTTGATTTAATAATGAATCCCGACAGGCTCCATCCAATCTCCGGGAACTCATTAAAAAGCTTGCTTTTGATTTATAAAGACAGCCCTTTTATTCTGACACTGAATGACAAAGGAGTTATCGTAAAAATTAAGGAAGTGTTTGTACCATAATTTCAAAAGTTTTACAGCCGATTTTTAATTGCTGTTAATTCTTTATAATCCTTTCAATGTTTCCAAACGTTCCCACTTGCTCACTTTTGCATCCTGTGCCTGATCCATAAAACGTGCAGCGAGTTCAGGATCTTTTGCTTTAATAATGTTGAAACGGTTTTCATGATACATAAACTCACTCAGGTCCATTGAAGGATCTTTTGAATCAACCACAAAGCGTTGTCCTTTTGGTTTCATCGGATTGTAATGAAACAACGGCCAGTAACCACTCTTCACTGCAAAATCCTGTTCTTCTGCACCATGTGCCATATCAATACCATGCGCAATACAATGACTGTATGCAATGATCAACGAAGGACCGGGATATGCTTCTGCTTCAAGAATAGTGCGGATGGTATGCATATCATTTCCACCCATCGCAATTTGTGCAACATAAGCAGTGCCATGTGCAATGGCCTGCAGTGCCAGATCTTTCTTACCGGTTGTTTTTCCATTTACACTAAACTTTGCACTGGAACCTAATGGTGTTGATTTTGATTTCTGTCCACCGGTATTGCTGTACACTTCGGTATCTAATACCATGATGTTTACATTTTCACCAGTGCTCAGCACATGATCCAATCCACCATAACCAATATCATAAGCCCAGCCATCACCACCAATAATCCAGATGGATTTTTCTTCTAAGAAATCTGCCAGATGGAACAGATTCAATGCAGCCATGGAACGCTCATGCTTTAAACGATTTTTCAATTCAAGAACCAATTCATGTTTTTCATGCAGACCTGCTTCCGTTGTTTCTTCGGTATTGATAATCTTATCAACCAACTCTTCTCCAATCATCGGTCGTAACTCATCCATCAACTGCATTGCCATTTCTTTTTTCTTATTACTTGCCATGGAAATGCCCAAACCAAACTCTGCATTATCTTCAAATAAACTGTTAGCCCAGGCAGGTCCAACACCTTCGTTATTTTTTGTCCATGGTGTTGTTGGCAAGTTAGCACCAAAGATGGATGAACACCCTGTTGCATTTGCAACGATCATACGCTCACCGAACAACTGTGTTAAGAGTTTTATATAAGGTGTTTCACCACAACCGGCGCATGCACCACTAAACTCAAACAACGGTTGAAAGAACTGTGAACCTTTCACGGTATTCTTATTCACTCTTGTACGATCTACTTCCGGAATGGTTAAGAAAAAATCCCAGTTCTCTTTTTCTTTTTCCCGGATGGGGGTTTTATCCATCATGTTGATGGCTTTGTGGGCAGGATCTGTTTTGCTGCTAATAGGACAAAACTCAACACACAATGTACAACCGGTGCAATCTTCTGTTGACACCTGCAACGTGTATGCTTCAGTTTCTTTGTTCCATTCTTTACCAATTGGATCTGTATGTTGAAAACCTGGAGGTGCATTTTCTAATAACGATTTGTCATACACTTTCGGACGAATAGCTGCATGCGGACAAATGATAAAACATTTACCACACTGTGTACACAACGATGTATCCCAAACCGGCACTGCATCTGCAATGTTGCGTTTCTCCCATTTGGTGGTACCACTTGGGAAGGTTCCATCAATCGGGAATGCACTCACCGGTAATTCATCACCTTCGCCTGCAATAATTTTACCCAATACTTCTTTTACAAAGTCAGGAGCAGCATCAGGCACAGCATCTCCAATTGGTCTGTTACCGATCAGATATGTTGAATAATCAACTTCATATAAATTCGCCAGTGTTTGATCTACTGCTTCATAGTTCTTTTGCAGCACTGCTTCACCTTTTTTCCAGTATGTATCATAAATGGCTTCTTTAATTTTGGCAATGGCTTCTTCTCTCGGCAATACATTGCTGATGGCGAAGAAACAGGTTTGCAGAATAGTATTGATGCGGTTGCCCATTCCCGCTTCTTTTGCTACGGTGTAGGCATTAATGGCATAGAACTTTAATTTTTTATGAACAATCTCCTCCTGAATTTTCTTCGGCAGCTTATCCCACAACTCTTCCTGCTCATACGGAGCATTCAATAAAAACACTGCACCTTCTTCAGCATCTTTCAGAATATCATACTTAGTGAGATAATTAAAATGATGACAGGCAACAAAATTTGCAGATTGCACCAGGTAAGTTGAATGAATAGGATTTTCACCAAAACGCAAATGCGATACAGTTAAGGATCCTGATTTTTTTGAATCGTACACAAAGTATCCCTGCACATGATCGTTGGTTTTCTCACCAATAATTTTAATGGAGTTTTTGTTTGCACTCACAGTACCATCTGCACCTAATCCAAAAAACAAACCACGGAATTGATGTTGCTTTTCAAGATTAAATGTTTTGTCGTACTCCAGACTTGTATGCGTAACATCATCATCAATACCAATGGTAAAGTGATTTTTTGGTTTGTCTTTTTTTAATTCACGGAACACTGCTTTCACCATGGCCGGTGTAAATTCTTTGCTCGATAAACCATAACGTCCGCCAATCACATGCGCATGATGATTTTCCTGTGCTTCGTTCAATGCATTCACCACGTTCATGTACAAGGCTTCACCAATACCGTTTGGTTCTTTATATCTGTCGAGCACAGCAATACTCACCACACTTTTCGGCATTGTTTTAATAAATGCCTGTACATCCAACGGACGGAACAAACGCACCACAATCATTCCCACATGCGATCCTGCCTCATTCAAATAATCAACCGTTTCTTTTACTGCACCTGCACCCGAACCCATGATCACAATGACACGATCAGGATGTGCATGTCCGTAGTATTCATATAAATTGTATTGACGACCGGTGAGTTTTGCAAACTCATCCATAGTTGATTGTACAATGGAAGGAACATTTGCATGATAGGTATTCGCCGCTTCCCTGTTTTGGAAAAACACATCCGGATTTTGTGCCGTACCACGAACAGAAGGATTGCTAGGATTCAATGCACGGTTACGATGTGCATGAATGGCTTCCATATCCATCATTTGTTCAATCACATCATCAGCGATCACTTCAACTTCATTCAGTTCATGCGAAGTACGGAAGCCATCAAAAATATTCAGAAACGGAACTCTTGCTTTTAATGTAGCCGATTGAGCGATCAACGCCATATCCATTACTTCCTGCGGATTGTTACCAAACAACATCGCAAAACCGGTTGAACGTACTGCCATCACATCACTGTGATCACCAAAAATAGAAAGCGCATGCGTTGCCAAACTACGTGCGGCAATATGAAAGACTGCAGGTGTTAATTCACCTGCAATTTTATACATGTTGGGAATCATGAGCAACAAACCCTGTGAAGCTGTAAATGTAGAAGCCAATGCACCGCCCTGCAATGCACCGTGGATAGCACCTGCTGCGCCGGCTTCACTTTGCATTTCCATAATACGGGGAACAGTACCAAAAATATTCTTCATGCCTTTGGCACTCCATTCATCGGCCCACTCGCCCATTGTACTCGATGGTGTAATGGGATAAATGGCGCACACTTCATTGCATTTATACGCAATGTATGCGGCTGCTTCGTTGCCATCCATTACCTCGTACAATGCTTTGTCCTGTTCAGCCGGTTTGGTTGTTGCTTCCATGTTCAATTGATTTATTGCAACGAAATTACCCGAGCCTGCATGGGTGATGAATGACGTTCATCAGTAAAAAGACTAATTGCGGTGAGGAAAATCAGGAATGCAAAGGTGTTGGTCAGCAGTTGTATTCTATGGCATCAATTGTTGCAGTTTACCCTGAGCTTGTCGAAGGGCTCGTTTCATAGTTCCGGTTTCATGGCGTCAAGAATTAGCGGCAGAATGATGTTAGGTATGCCATACTTTGTGCAGCTTACTGAAATTAATCATGCATTTGCAAGTATGGCATACCTGTAGCCGTGCAGTTATGCAACTGATGATCATGAATATGAAGTTGAGTTATTGGTACGTCTCATTACCTTCTCATAAAAATCATTATTTTACAAAAGGATTTCGATCATTAACAACAAACGAAAAAAATGAAATCTTTTGGCATAGTCATAATTTGTATACTACTTGGAGGAGGACTTGGATTATTGATTGGAGGAGGTGAATCTACATACACAAAGAAAAGCGTCAGAGAAATAACAGTCCCTTTATTTTCAATAATAGGATGTGTCACAGGTGCATTTTTAGGAATTATCATTGCAAGTAAAATAATCACAGAAGAAAAAGATATTAAACAATTCGGTTTTGATTCATTTCAAACATTTGAAGGGAAAGCAGGAAGAAAATGGTTATTACAAACCAAGTGGGTGAATCCAGTAACAAAAAATGAAAACAATATTACGACAGAGTACTTAAATGAATACAATTCCGTAGTTACCAAATTAAATAATTCTATAGTCTATAACTATGGAGTTACAGATGGCAGTAAAACCTATATTCGAAAGACACATTTAGAAGCTGTAAATACTATTAAAGAAAATATTTCAAATGGAGTTCTGCAATTAATTTAAAGAAGATTTCTGTACCTAGACTTACGCCAGCAAAGAAATTGCTTAAGCTCAAACTTGAGGTCACAAATAGTGACCTCAAAATACAAAGCCCATTTGCAAGAAATTAATTTACCAGTTCCTGACATCAGCGTAATATTGCTATCAATTAACTACGCACAAATCAAGAAAAATGTTTCAGTCTATACAAGAACGCTGCGATGCACTTGCAAACAATTTTAAAGAAATCCCCAGCGACCGTAAAGATCTGCTGGAAAAAATTGCAGCTTACATCAGCGGCAAAAGAACAGCGAAAGAAGCTATCAATCTCGTATATGTATGTACGCACAATTCCCGTCGCAGTCATTTAGGACAGGTATGGGCGGCAGTAGCAGCAGCGTATTACAACATTGACAACGTGCACACATTTTCAGGCGGCACCGAGGCAACGGCATTTAACCCCAATGCGATCAAAGCCATTACAGCAGCAGGTTTTACGGTAAAGAAAACAACGGAAACAATGAATCCTGTGTACGAAGTGCACTTTGCTGAAGACAAATTCAGCACTTGTTTCTCGAAAGTATATAACCATGAAAAAAATCCCTCGCAAAACTTTGCAGCGATTATGACCTGCTCTGATGCAGAAGATAATTGTCCGTTCATTCCCGGATGTGATCTGCGTATTGGCACCACCTACAATGATCCGAAAGCATTTGATTCGACCATTCTGCAGGATGAAAAATATACTGAACGCAGCAACCAGATCGCCATGGAATGCCTGTATGTGTTTTCGAAAGTTGTTGGTTAAGTATTAAGACTGCAGCAACTGAAATACAAATGCTGCAATCACAGCACCAATAATCGGACCCACAACAGGTATCCAGCTATAACCCCAGTTACTGTTTCGTTTGTTTTTAATGGGCAATAAGAAGTGCATGACTCTTGGCCCAAGGTCACGTGAAGGATTGATGGCATAACCGGTTGGTCCGCCTAAACTCAAACCAATACCTAATACGAGCAACGCTACGGGCAAAGCATCCAACGCTCCTAAACTGTTTTGCGGTGCAGCAATGAACAATACACCCAACATCAATGCAAACGTTCCGATGGCTTCTGTCAGTAAATTATAAAACAAATTTGGAATTGCAGGTGAGTTACAGAATACACCCAATTTATCATCAGCATTATCAGTTGCATCAAAATGCTGTTTGTAGGCCAGCCACATCAAACCTGAGCCCGTCATAGCGCCAAGAAATTGAGCAGCAATATAAGAGGGAACAGAGGTCCATTCAAATTTTCCTATACTTGCCAGTGCAATGGTAATGGCAGGATTTAAATGTGCTCCGCTTACTGTTGCACTGCTGTACACGCCAACAAACACAGCTATTGCCCAGCCAAAAGTGATGACAATTAAGCCACTGTTATTGCCTTTTGTTTTAGTGAGTACAACATTTGCTACAACACCGTTACCCAGTAACAGCAATAACATAGAACCGATAAATTCAGCAATGAAGGGAGTCATATAACAGTCGTTTAGTTTGTAGTTTATAGTTGGAAGTTATCCCTGCAATTCAAATCATACAAATTAACATTAACAGCTGAGAGTGTAGTTAACTAAAAACTACAAACTATCAACTCTGTACTTACTTCAACACATATCCTTCAGCCACTTTATTAAAATCTTTTATCTGCTGTTGTTTCCACTGTTCATCTTTATTCAATTCTTTCATCATAATATCTGCAACCAGTGGCGCTGCTTCAATGGCAGCTTTTGCATCAAGGATCAATGCTCTTGTTCTTCTGCTCAATACATCTTCCACTGTCATCGCCATTTCATTACCCACAGCCCAAAAAACTTCTGCAACAGTATATGGAAGATCGGGATGAATAAGTTGAGAATAACCCTGGTGTTGCAGATAGCGAATGGCAGCAGCATCGCTTCCATAATAATGAAGCGGATCTTCAAAATCTACTTTCTTCATCCAGCCATGCAGCTTCATCGTTTCGGTTTGGCAACGGGTGTATGCCAAACCGCCTTCGTAGTGTGCTTTTAAAATGACTTCCTGCGCCATCTTGCGATAAGTGGTCCATTTACCTCCGCTGATATTGATCATACCACCTTTCGATACCCAAATGGTATGATCACGGGGAAGCACAGCTGTTTTCTTTTTACCCGGAATTTTCACCAGCGGACGCAAACCGGCGAACACACTTTTTACATCGCTGCGTTTTAATCCGGTATGCACATAACGGTTAAAATGACTTATGACAAACTCCACTTCCTCTTCCAAGGGTAATGGTTCAATCACTGCCGTTTCAACACTGGTATCGGTTGTACCAATGATCACTTTATCATGAAACGGTACAGCAAACAATACACGACCATCATCGGTACGTGGTATAAACAAAGCCTGATCGCCGGGAAAAAATGTTTTATCAACCACAATATGTATTCCCTGCGAAGGTGATACTGTTCTTGTTAATCCATCATCATCCATCTTCAACACATCATCTACAAACACACCGGTTGCGTTGATCACAACGGTTCCTCTTGCTTCGTATGTTTCATCGGTTAAACAATCATGAATGTGTACACCTGCTACTTTGCCCTGCTCATGAATTAAGTTGGTGACCTTGCAGTAATTCAAAACCGTTGCACTTACATCAGTCGCTGTTAACGCAAGCGATACACACAAACGTGCATCATCAAACTGACCGTCGTAATACGCAACACCACCGCTTAGTTTTTTTCCATCGAGACCTTTAATGTATTCCTGTGTTTTTTTAATGGATAATATTTCACTCGGACCAATGCTTAGTTTGGCCGAAAGAAAATTGTACACTTTCAAACCAAGTCCGTAGTATAATTTCTCCCACCAGCGATATGCCGGTAAAACTAATTTCAACGGATGTGCAATATGTGGCGCATTCTTCAGTAACAATCCACGTTCACGCAGTGCATCACGCACCAAACGAAAATTTCCTTGTTGTAAATACCGAACGCCGCCATGTATGAGTTTAGTGGAACGACTCGACGTTCCTTTACCAAAATCATGTTGTTCGAGTAACAGTGTTTTGTAGCCACGTGCTGCCGAATCAACGGCTGCACCTAATCCTGTGGCGCCACCACCAATAATGATGATATCCCAATGGTTGGTGGTTTTTAATTGTTGTATTTGTTGTGAACGATTCAAAAACCAAGTTTGTAGTTAATAGTTTGTAGTTACAAAGCCAAGAGTGCAATATTAGTGAAACAGTTTGAAGTTTGAGAAACCACAAACTACAAACTATGAACTACAAAAATTCTTTAATAACTCATAGCCGCCTTCACTGCTTTCTTCCAGCCATTCATCAGGGTTTCCCGTTTTTCTTCGTTCATGCTGCTTTCAAATTTCCGATCGACCTGCCATTGTTCCTGTATTTCGTCAATACTGTTCCAGTAACCTGTTGCAAGTCCTGCAAGATAAGCAGCACCCAATGCCGTTGTTTCAGTAATACGGGGACGCACAACCGCTGTATTCAACAAATCGCTTTGAAACTGCATCAACAGATTGTTGACTGTTGCGCCGCCATCAACTCGTAATTCTTTAATGCTGATACCCGAATCTGCTTCCATGGCTTTTAACACATCGGCCGTTTGATAAGCAATGCTGTCCAATGCTGCTTTTGCAAAATGTGCGGCAGTTGTTCCTCTTGTAATTCCAACAATCGTTCCTCTTGCATGTTGGTTCCAATAGGGTGCCCCCAAACCTGTAAATGCCGGCACCATATATACACCATCGCTGTCAGTTACTTTCGCCGCCAGTTTTTCGATATCTGTTGACGAACGGATAATTCCGAGTCCATCACGCAGCCATTGCACCACAGCACCAGCAATAAACACACTGCCTTCTAACGCATATTCTGTTTTGCCATTGATCTTCCATGCAACAGTGGTTAATAAATTATTTTTTGAGACCACTGCTTTCTCTCCTGTATTCATCAACATAAAACATCCTGTGCCGTAAGTATTTTTTACCATTCCGGGATGCGTACACAACTGACCAAACAAGGCGCTTTGCTGATCGCCTGCAATTCCTGCAATGGGTATGTTGGTAGCAGTCAGAATGTTTTGTGTGGTACCGTACACTTCGCTGCTGCTGCGGATCTGTGGCAACATATTTCCCGGAATGTTGAATATTTTTTCCAGTTCACCATCCCATTGCAGTGTTTGTAAATTCATGAGCATGGTGCGGCTGGCATTGCTTACATCGGTTGCGTGTACCTGTCCTTTGGTAAGATTCCACAACAACCATGTATCAACTGTACCAAAACAGAGTTCACCTTTTTCTGCCCTTGCTCTTGCACCTTCTACATTGTCTAAAATCCATTTCACTTTTGAAGCACTGAAATAAGCATCAACAACCAATCCTGTCCGTTGTTGAATAAGAATGTGCAGATTTTTTCGTTTCAATTCATCACAGAAATCTGCCGTGCGCCTGTCCTGCCAAACAATGGCATTGTAAACAGGTTTACCTGTGTTACGATCCCACACCACGGTTGTTTCCCGTTGATTGGTGATGCCAATGGCATGAATATTTTCAGTGCTTAGTCCTGCTTTTGTAATTGCTTCTGCGGCTACACCCAATTGTGTACTCCATATTTCTTCGGGATCATGCTCTACCCAACCGGGCTGCGGGAATATCTGTTTAAATTCTTTTTGTGCAACCGACACAATGCTTCCATCATGCGCAAACACAATGGCACGGCTGCTGGTAGTTCCCTGGTCGAGAGCGAGTATAAAGGATGGCATCATATTCAGATGATTTTAAAATCACCTGAATATACAGTTTTCATTGAAATCCTGTTACGGGAAATACTATTGTCTGATTAAAGTAATGGTTTTTGAATCAGAATCAACCCCGGAGCAGTAAAGACCGCAAAATTTATCAAAGGTTGAATTAAAATCACCGGTTAAAATATCACTGGTAAAACTGAACGATCCAACAATTCTTCCCTGTTGATCTGTGAGTGTAAGTTGCGATGAACTGATTTCTCCATTAACCGATATAGGAAACGTAAGCGGAACATATTGTGCACAACTGGTAGAAACAAGTAAAGTAACAGAAGAAGAGCTGGTACGATAAATATCAATACTTATCGTATTGGTTCCTGTTTTTGTAATTTCCCATCGTAATCCAATTTGCTGTTTAGCCACACGGCGATAAGTGCCGCAAAAATCACTGTTATAATACAATGTGGGCGAAATTTGAGTTACCCAGTTTCCTTCCAGATCTCTGGCCGGAGAAAGAAGTTTTTTACATGCCCCCAAAAAAATTATACTCAGGAACAATGCAAAAAGAAAATATACGCTTTTCATTTTTTTATGTTGATGTTAGAAATCGCCCACTTTAAAACAGCTTCTGCCACCCGGAGGAGTTCCACCTCTTACAGGTGAATAAGCCGCAGTTTCTTCACAATTGCAATTCCCCGGAATATACTTTTGCTTCCATGCATTACAATCACTGAGCGAACAAAATGGTCCGTTAGTACCCCGTGAGGCTCCCATAACAGAAGCACACTGGGCAGAGCTTCCGCAACTCCAGTTGGCATAATACTTTTTCTCACCGGTGCCGGTTTTAATACAGGAACTTCCGAAAAAAGAGACAATCGTAATCAGTGTACTAAACACAATAAACAGTCGGTAAATAGTTGTGCTGTAAGCAGGTTTTTTTTCCATTGATTTTATTTGATGTGTATTTGGGAAACGACCTTCTATCTTATTCAGTAAAAAAAATCAGTGATCGTACTGCTGATTAATAACATTGTGTACAGCGGTTATTTCCTGCAGCCAGACACTCGTTTGATGTTGGATAACATCTGTTGGTATTATTGCCCAGCCAGTTTCTTCCGCAACCTGTGGCAGGACAGCAACCCATAACTGTTCCGCATCCGGAACTTGCAGGCGGATCGTCTTCGGGTATACAGCCAACAAAATTTGTTATAATCAGAAATACACAGAGAACAATTGTGCTAAAGCCCATTGCGAGGCCGTGCTGTAAGGATTTTGGTTTCATAACTGATCATTTTTAAGAAAATTAGATCAGTAAATAACAACATCAAATGCCAACATCTTGGTATTTTTTCATACCAAGATTTTGGTAGATGAAACTGGTTTTCATTTCAGCAAACCCTTTGAGTAGGCAAAATTCAACAGTCCGGCAAGATTGTGAGCTTTTGTTTTCTGCATCATATTTTTTCGATGTGTTTCAACGGTTCGGTAACTGATGTGCAGCATCTCTGCAATTTTTTCATTGGAATATTCTTTCGATAGTAAAATCAAAATCTCTTTTTCCCTTTCTGTGAGGATAACCGCTTCCTCAGGGGATTTCATCACTATTTCTGCAAAACCTTTTATAATCGTTTCCTGCACTGCATCACTGAAATATTTTTTACCGCTCACAACCTGATGTATAGCATCAATCAATTCACGCCTTGTACTGTTCTTGAGTAAATAGCCATCTACTCCTGTCTGTATCATTTCTGCAATGATCTCTTTCTCATCATACGTTGTAAGAATAATTACTTTCACCTCTTTGTATTTCGCTTTAATCACTTTTGCTACATTCATACCATCCATGTTTGGCATATTAATATCCAGCAGACAAACATCAAAATGACGGATTTTCATTTGCTCAAGCACTTCATATCCATCCCCTGCCGATCCGCCCACTTCAAAATCTGCATGTGTTTGTAACAATGAAATAAGACCTTCCCGCAATACGTGATGATCATCTGCTACAAGTAACTGTATTTTTTTATCCTGTTGTTCCATACGTACATTTTGTTGTTCTGTTCGTTGCCTTATATATCAGCAACTGTTTACACTGGAATATCAATCACAACTGTTGTCCCGCTGTTTTCGGCCGAATCTATTTCAATAACTGCTTTTAACATTTCTACTCTTGAATAAACATTACCCAGTCCCATTCCCTGTCTTTGCTTTACAGACTGACCAATGTTAAATCCCTTCCCGTTATCTTCTACAGTAATGTTAATCCGTTCGGGATACCGAATCAATTGAACAGTTGCATTTGTTGCATCAGCATGTTTTACGATATTATTAATCAATTCAAGTACGATCCTGTAAATACTGATTTCAACTTCTTCATTTAATCTGCTTAAAAAACCATGAGATGTAAACTGTATCTGCAAACCACCCTGCATGGATACATTATCGGTTAAATTTTTTATTGCTGCTACTAACCCCAGTTTTGATAAAGATGCCGGCATAATGTTATGAGAGATATTTCTTAACTCGTCTGAAGCCTCATCGAGTAAACTCAGCGCTGAGTGATAAAATGCATCGGCCGAAGAAGAATTCGCCATTCTCTGCTGTGGATCCAATGCCGAAAGCTTTAGTTTGGCAGCCGACAGTACTGACCCCAGTGTATCGTGCAGATCCTGTGCAATCCGCTTGCGCTCACTATCCTGCAACTTAATCATGGCAGTAAGCATTTCCTTTTTTTGCTCATTCAACTGTTGTTGAAAATGATGTTTTTGCTGTAATCTGTACCGGTAATAAAGAAAAGAAAAGCAGAGAATTAAAAAGCAGAATACAATTATAATTGCTGTACGAAGTTTCTGCTGCCGCTGAATTTCCTTGTCTTTTTTTTCAACATCAAACCGGTGTTTCACTTCTTCTACCATGTATTGCGACCGTTCATTTACAATGGAGTCTCTTACCGCATTATAAAACCGGTTATAAAAGAATGCACTGTCATATTTTTTTTCTGCTGCATAGGTTTCGGAAAGAAAAAAATATGCATCTCTCCCATCTTCCTTGTGTTTTATTTCATTGGCGATAGACAAGCCTGTAAATAAATTTTGTTTGGCCAGGCGATATTGTTTCTGCAACCGGTAAATATCACCTGCCTGCAGATAATAATTGGCAATATCAAACTTATCACAGGCGGCTATTGTTGTATAATACAAAGCCATCCGGGTATGGTTCATTGCCTGTTTAAGATCACCAAACACTTTACTTGCATAACCCAGTTTGTAATATACAAAGGCCACTTTGTGCCTGTACATGTGATTGTAATGATCAAATAACTTAACTGCAAGCTGATGCGCTTTTTTTAAATTAGTAAATGCATGTGCGGAATCTCTCCCCGCAATATAAATATCAGCCGATCCCAGATAAATGTAAAAAAGCTGCTGTTCATTTTTTGATTTAAGTGCTGTTTGCCATAACCGTTGATAGATAGACATCGCAACAGGATAATTCTGCTGCCGCACATTAATATCTGCCATCAGATTGTTATACAGAAAAATCAGGTTCAAATCATTTTTTTGCTCTGCAGATGTTAGGGCTTTTACAACAGTTTGCATGGCGCTGGGATAATCGCCCAGATAAAAATAACAATTGATGATGGCCGAATAAGTATCATGCAGTTCCTGATACAATCCATTCTTCTCTGCAATTTTTGCTGCTTCGGTATAGAACAGCTTTGCCTGGCGCCAGTCTTTATAAACAGACTGTTTCACAAATCCTTCAAACACATAACTTTTGATTAACGCTTTTTTATTCCCTGATTGTAATGCCAGTTTTTTTAAGAGGTCGGAAAAATAAATTGCAGAGTCAAACGAAAAATGAAGCATGTGAGGAGCGAGCATGCCGGCAAGCTTCAGCCTGGATGTATCGCTATTATCCTGCAGAAAAAGTTGAACAAGTGAATCTGTAATCCTGCGTTCAACCTGCAAACTAGCTGATAACTGAGGCGGTAATTTATTCTTTACTGTTTGTGCAGTGATTTGCTGATAGATGCAGACAAACAAAATCAACTTTAGGAATAAACGAAGCCGCATGATTTGCTGTTTTATGCTTGCTTGAGAAAAGCTGTCACTTTAAATATAAAAAAAACTAATCATGTTTCATACACACAACAATGCACACAACCGTATTTTTCATTCCTTTGTGGCATGCAACTAATCACTGTAGTGAACAAATCCACAGCAAAAGAATTTTTACAGGTTGCTGTAGAAATCTATCAACAGGATGCCAACTGGATCAGGCCGCTGGATAAGGATATTGAACAGGTATTTGATGAAAAAAAGAACAAAGCTTTTCGATATGGGGAAGCCATCCGCTGGATTTTAAAAAATGCCGATGGGAAATTAATTGGACGAATTGCTGCATTCGTCAATAAAAAATACAAATCAAAAGATGATGATGTACCGGTTGGAGGCGTTGGTTTTTTTGAATGCATCAACGATCAGGCCGCAGCCAATTATTTATTTGATACTGCAAAAACCTGGTTACAAAGCAGGGGCATGCAAGCCATGGACGGGCCCATCAACTTTGGTGAACGTGACCGCTGGTGGGGTTTACAGGTGGAAGGATTTCAGCAACCGCTTTATTGCATGAATTATAATCTGCCTTATTATCAACAGTTGTTTGAGAACTATGGTTTTCAATTATTCTTTAACCAGTATTGTTATTCATTAAAAGTAAAAGACAAGCTGGATGAAAAATTTTATGAACGTCACAAGCAGGTAGCAGAAGATCCCAACTACAAAGCGGTTCACATAAAAAGGAATCAACTGGAAAAATTTGCAAAAGATTTCTGTGTAGTTTATAACAAGGCATGGGCCGGTCATGCCGGTTTAAAACAGATGGAAGAAAAAACAGCCATTCTCATGTTCAATGCCATGAAGCCGGTGATGGATGAACGAATTTGCTGGTTTACCTATTATAAAGATGAACCGGTTGCTGTGTGGATGAACCTTCCCGACCTGAACCAATGGTTCAGGCATCTCAATGGACGACTGGATCTGATTGGCAAGCTGAAATTCTTATGGATTAAAGCAACCAGACGAAACAAAAAATTCACCGGAATTATTTTCGGTATTGTTCCGGAGCATCAGGGCAAGGGTGTTGATGCGTTTATGATTATTGAAGCATCAAAGGTTATTCAGCAAAGACAACTGTATGATGATTATGAAATGCAATGGATTGGTGACTTTAATCCAAAGATGATGAATATTGCAGCCAGCCTCGGTACATATATCAGCCGAAGGTTAATTACTTATCGTTATTTATTTGACCGCAAGAAAGAGTTTAAGCGGCATCCTGTGTTGTAAGGCTGGATGAATATGATTGATAAGTATTTAAATTAAATCACAAAAAAACCTGCATATTTATTCCTTTAATTTTTTTCTGCGTTCCATTAACTCCCGCCAGGTAGTTAAGATAATTTTCTCTTTACTGATAAATGCTTTCAATACGGGATCGGTCATTGCAAGTAAATCACCATACCGTGTTGTTGCAGAATTACTGATAGCAGGAAACACCTCTGTTTTTGTTGTGCAATGCATGATGACCATTGTAATTCCTGGTTTCAATGTTTGCAGTGCATTAATATATTGCTGTGTTTTAAATTTACGTAACGCATGAACAGTTGGCTGAACTCCTGCTGGAAAATTCCAGTCATAACTCCGGCCATGCAGATCATCAAGAACAGGCAGCCCTGCATTCCACAGTATGGAACCCATCTCCCGCATTTGTGCAGCCATGGCAGGAGAAGTTCTGCTTTCTGCTGCAATATTGGTTCCATGCCCACCAACAAACATCACCGGAATCTGATATTCTATGCCCACTTTCACATAGCGTTCTAAAAAAAGCGGCGAAGCAAATAATGCACCCATATGACTATCGAGATGTGTTGGTTCAAATCCCATGTTTCTTGCA
Source organism: Chitinophagaceae bacterium (assembly GCA_022841365.1). Taxonomy (GTDB): domain Bacteria; phylum Bacteroidota; class Bacteroidia; order Chitinophagales; family Chitinophagaceae; genus Lacibacter. Next base: position 35,513 of record JALHRP010000002.1, read on the forward strand.
CGTTGCACCTGTGCTCTCATTTCAATTTCAACTTCATCGGGTGTTGCATATTTTACAGTACTGTCAACAATGCTCCACAGCGCCCCTTCTGCATCAACCATACCGGGTACTTTTTCTTTACCGCTCAGTGGTCCCCAACGATAAGCTTTCCATTCGCTGTTAAGTGTTAAATGCAAACCGGCATCTGTTGCTGGATTATTTTTGAGATACTGAAAAAATCCGGGTATCCAGCCGCAAGGCATCATCATACTGCAGCTGTTTGCAATGCCTTTTGTCATTGCTTCAACAGCACCTGCATTTGATTCGTAACTCATACCAACATCATCTACATGTAAAATAACCACCTTACTCCCTTTAGGATAACCCAACCGTTCTGCATAGGTAGGCTGTTGTGTTTGTGCTGATGCATAAGCAACAAAAAACAACGACACCATTATAGTGATGCGATATATACTTCTCATAACAACCTGTTTAAATATTTTTCTGATCTAAAGAAATACAGAGCAGATTTCAACTGATTTTGTTCAGTTAAAAAAATCTGCCGCTTGCTTAAATGTAATGCAATATTACAGTTTCCGATAAAGAAAATAAATCAGCAGAACTGGTTTGGATCTATCAAATTTTATTGAACAAAACACGCATGCAGTGTTTTAAAATTTAAGCAGCTGCAACATTTAAATACAGCTTGTATTGATATTCGAGAATGTTTTTAAAACTTTTGAACTGTACTACTGCTAACTCATCAATAACATCATTTACCAGTTTATGAATTGCCGATAACTCAAAATCAATAAAACTGTCGCCTGCAAAATATTGATATTGTGCATTAATAAAATGAGCAGCTTTCTCTTTTAACGCAGCATTTGCATCAAAAAATCCGTTATCTAACCAATAACCGAACTGGAGCTTTAATTCAGTACTTACCTGCCTTAGTTCAGATGCCATTTTTTCTGCAGCTTCAATACTTACCTGCTGACCTTGTAACAAAGGCGAAAGTGTATTTACAACCAGTTGTGCAGTTTCATAATGTTTATCAGCTCTGTTTCTTTTCTCAAAATGTGCCGCATACAAATGCTTTAATGTTTCAAACTCTGCATCGCTGTTCATCTTTGCCGCCTTAAAAAAGAACGACATGATTTCTTCCTCATCACTTTGCTCTTGCTTTTTCTGTTGTTCAATCTCTATTTTTAACTTGGCGAGAACATCAACAGCTTCTCTCTTCTCATACTTAACACCATCATAATCAAAAGTCTTTGTATCAATGCCGCCATCTGTGATGGCCTCCAACAAACCTGCATCAGATTCATTTGCGAGTAATAGTTTCCCCAACCCTACTTTTTCATCGCTGAACAAAGTATTAAATTTCTCCTTACAGATTGCTTCATCATATGGTTTTGCAGTTAGTGTCTCAAGGTCAACATTGTTAATCCGCTTGTCATCATAATAACCGTTATACTCAGCCGGCAAGCGATATAGTTTTATTTCATTGACATATTTATCTCTGAATACCTGCTCATCAATTATTTGCTCTTTCATTTCTTCAGGTACAGCCACATAGATGATCTGAGATAATTGTTGCTGCAATTTTTCCGGATTGGAAAACAGAACCCAGGCAGAACGTTCATCTGTTTCTGCATGTATACCCAATTCATCCAATCTCTTCTCACGGTCTTCAGTTGCAGGATGTGAAGCCCATTGATTTTTAATATTGAGTTTGCTTAATTGAAAACGCTTTATAAACTCATCGCTTACTAACGGAACCCCGTTCTGCAGAGGCAAATTATAATCAACTGCATATTGATGCATGACTACTTTATGATTGCCGTAAATATTTTCAAAAACCTGTTTGTTATTCAACCATACATCGGCTTTTTGTATAACTGAATTATAACAGGCATCACTGATCTCCAGTTTTTTTAATGCGCTTGCAAGGTTATTACCGCCGCTGACACTTGCTGCAACAGCATCGGCATGAAATTCCATTTCACGGGACAGGCTCATGTAATTTTTATTAATGAAACTGTACATGCCTTGTAAAACAGATTGAATTCCCTTGATTATTTGAACAGTGATCCAGACAAAAATGCCGATTGCCCAGTGAAGGTTACCCCATGTATGCAGAAATTTTCCAAAGTCATTATTTTCGTACAACATGTTGTAAACAGCTTTATTTACATTGTATACAAAGCTCCCCAGCTTCATACTGCGTTGTGAAAAATGACCGAATTCATGTGCCATTACAGCTTTAAATTCACTGAGTGTAACTGTATTCACCAATCCAAGCCCTATCATTAAATTCTTTTTTACAGGAAAGAACATGCTCCAGAAACTGTCATTATAAAAAACAGATGCATTTACTTCGGGTGAGAGCACAATTTTTTTAGGGAAATGGGTTTGCGTATCTTCTGTAAGTTGTTTTATAAATGCAAATAGTTCCGGTTGATCGCCTTCTGAAACAGTCAGCATTCCTCCTTCATCTACTTTCTTAATTGAAAAAATAAACTTGATGAGGAAGATTACAACCATCACCCCAATACTCATAATACCTGCTCCTGCAATAATGATAAGTAAATGAGTAGAGGCGGTAATAACTCCCCAGCCTAACAGTACACAGCCAATAGCTAATGCTACTGCCAGCAACATGATAATAATATACACAGCAAAAAAAAGAAAGATGGAAGTCATTACTTTCTTTACCTCTCTCTTAAATGAGGCCGAAGGTTCCGTTACTGAATCACTAACTCCTGCAGGATTTATTGGGTACAATCGGGATGTTTGGTTCATGGTTTATTTTATAGTTCGAATATAATATAGGCAGGTTAAAGAGCAAAAAATATCATACGTACGGAACCAATAGTTCGTGCATGAAACATGAAACGGTATTGTTGCAGTTATACATCCAATAAACAGCACAAAAAAATCTCCGGAGTTGTGTTAGTATTCTTATTCACGGGATATTTACCTAAATAGTAAATTGCACCCGTAGTTATGGATAAATTCATTGTTTCGGCACGCAAGTACAGACCCCAGACTTTTGATACAGTGGTGGGGCAATCGCATATTACAACCACACTTAAAAATGCCATCAGCCACAACCAACTGGCGCATGCGTTTTTATTTTGCGGTCCACGTGGCGTGGGCAAAACCACCTGTGCACGTATTTTGGCAAAGACCATCAACTGCGAAAACATTCAACCCAACGGTGAGGCTTGTGATAAATGTGTGAGCTGCCGTACGTTTAATGAAGGCACATCGCTCAACATTCATGAACTCGATGCGGCCAGCAACAACTCGGTAGATGATATCCGTTCACTCATTGAACAGGTTCGTTTTGCACCGCAGATGGGGAAATACAAAGTGTACATTATTGATGAGGTACACATGCTCAGCTCCAGTGCCTTCAATGCATTTTTAAAAACACTGGAAGAGCCTCCCTCCTATGCCATCTTTATTTTAGCTACAACAGAGAAGCATAAGATCTTACCAACCATCTTAAGCCGTTGCCAGATCTTCGATTTCAAACGCATTACCACCAACGATACGGTTGATCATTTGCAGGAGATTGTTGACAAAGAAGAAATTAAAGCAGAGAAACCGGCTTTACAGGTAATTGCACAAAAGAGCGAAGGTTGCATGCTTGATGCACTCAGCATCATGGATAAGATTGTAAGTTTTACTAATGGCGAACTGACTTACCAGAATACATTAGAACATCTCAATATTCTCGATGCCGATTATTTCTTTAAACTGTTAGATGCCATGCAGCAACAGCAATTGGCCGATGCCATGTTGTTGTTTGATGATATTAACCGTAAAGGGTTTGAAGGTGACATGGTGCTGAATGCCATGGCTGAGTTTTTCAGAAACTTGCTCGTTTGCAAAGATGAAAAAGTTGCCAACCTGTTAGAAGTAGTAGAAAGCTTTAAAGACAAATATATTGCTGCTGCTAAAAAAACATCTGCTTCCTATATCATCAGCGCATTAAATGTATTGAACGAAGCTGAGATTAATTATAAACTGGCACGCAACAAACGTTTACATGTTGAGCTGGCGTTGATTAAACTCACCTTCCTGCAACAGGCCATTGATTTATCAACTGATAAAAAAAAAGTAACGGATAAAGTAAAAGCTGTTCAGTTCAGGGCATTGAAACCTCTGGAAGTAAAAGAGAAAACGGAAGGCACAAAAAACAAGGTACAAGGAACAGGCGAAGCAAGGTTAATGGTTGAAGAGCAGCAGGAAAATTATAAAACTCAAATCTCAAAGCCCAAAACAGAAAGCAGTACTGCAGGCAACGTTCAAGCTGCTGTGCAAACTGCAACAACTACAAGTGGTGTACGAGGCGGGCTTTCAAAGATCCGTCAGAAAATTGCAGACGATAACAATCTCAATATTAAACAGGCAAAACCTTTAGATGAAGAACAATTAAAAGTTGCCTGGCAGGAATACTTACTGAAACTGAAAACATCCAGCAAACATTCCGTTGCTTCTAATTTTGAAATGATGGATTGCCGAATGAAAACTGAAGAGATGTTTGAAGTGATCTGCACCGGAAATATTCAGCTTGGTTTTCTGAAACAGGAAAAAATGCAGTTGCTGGAACATGTGCAGCAGTTTTTTTACAACCCGGCTATTAACATCCACATTGAACTGATTGAAGCGCCGGAAGAAAATAATCCGGTTGACCGTCCGCTCTCTACTAAAGAACAGTTTATGCGGATGGCCGAAAAATATCCATTGGTAAAAGAATTAAAAGACCGGTTGAATATGGAGCTTGATTATTAAAGTGCTACTGTTTCACCATGATTAAATCAACATCCATCACGGATTGAATGGTCATTGTTTTTCCACTGATGCTGTAGGTTGGCTGTTTACAGGGTGCAATGGATTGTAATTCGCAACTGTGGAGCACCGATGTAAACTGAATGCCCCATTCATCTTCCATTACTTTGGTTGAAGCAAAACTTTCAAAAATCAGGTTGTTGTTCACCGTTGTCCGGTAGCGTCCTTCGCTTAAAAGATTATACAGTGTGTTTCCGTAAAACTCTCCGTTGGCAAGAAAAGTAAGTGATACAGCTTTGAATGCTCCCGCAGGAGGCAGCACTACTTCGCCCGTACTTTTTCGTACCATTTTTGTTAAATGCCAGGTGCCTGTTAACGTTGTATCGGGTACTTCTTTTTGAGGAGTACAGGAAAACATCAGCAAAACAAAAAGAGGTGTAAGGAAGAGTTTCATGAAAAGGTATTTTTTAGTTTGACATCCTGAGCAAAGAAACTGTTGCATATTCAATGCCATTTTTTGTAAAAAGATTTGTCATATCTTATAAATAACGGACACCCATCCTTCAAAAAACAATCACCCTAAGCACTCTCTGTACCTCAAAATAACAGGTGGGGCAGCAGCAATGGAAGGATTGGTTCTTATTTCCCTATTTTGCCTTAATTTCACGCCCTTATTACGACTCAAAAAACTGAACATATGGCTGAAGTTATTCGTATGCCGCTGCTGAGTGATACCATGACCGAAGGTAAAATAGTGAAATGGAACAAGCAGGTTGGCGATAAAGTAAAAAGTGATGATGTGCTGGCAGATGTGGAAACCGATAAGGCGACCATGGAAGTAGTTGGTTATGCAGACGGCACTTTATTATACATCGGCGTGCCCGAAGGTAAAGCTGCACAGATCAATGAAATTATTGCCATTGTTGGTAAAGAAGGGGAAGATTATAAAAATCTGCTGGATGGCGGTTCGGCCCCTGCTCCTGCGGCTGCAACTGAAACATCAACACCACAACCTGCTGTAACAAGCGCTACATCGGGTGCAGATGCAGAAAGTCTGGCAAAAAATTTAGGCGTTACAGTTATCCGCATGCCGTTGCTGAGCGATACCATGACGGAAGGAAAAATTATAGCATGGAGCAAGAAAACAGGTGATGCAGTGAAGGCAGATGAAAGTCTGGCTGATGTGGAAACGGATAAAGCCACCATGGAAGTGATTCCTTATGTGGATGGTACATTATTGTATACCGGGGTTGAAGCAGGTACTGCTGCAAAAGTGAATGATGTTATTGCAATTATTGGTAAAGCAGGTACAGATATCAGTGGGTTGTTGAGTGCATTAAAAAATCCGGGAGCTCCGGCAGCTGCAAAGCAACAGGCAGCAAGCAATACTGAAGTTGCTGCAAGTGCTCCAACAACAACTGCAACTGCTTCTTCAACCGAAGCAGGTTCTAACGGCAGGTTGAAAGCATCACCGCTTGCAAAGAAAATTGCAGCTGAAAAAGGAATTGACTTACATGCTGTACAAGGCAGTGGCGATGGCGGACGTATTGTAAAAGCTGATGTTGATAATTATAGAGCGGCTGCTCCGGCTACGGCTGCTGCAAGTAAGCCTGCGGCAACTGCTGCTCCTGTAGTTGCATTTACTCCGGGCGCAGGTGAAGGTTTTGTTGATACACCCAATGGCAGTATGCGCAAAACCATTGCACGTCGTTTGGGCGAAAGCATGTTTACAGCTCCGCATTTTTATTTGAAAATGGAGTTGAACATGGATAATGCCATGGCAGCCCGTGCACAAATGAATGCAGTCAGTCCGGTAAAGATCAGTTTCCAGGATATGATGATCAAAGCATGTGCTATGGCTTTGCGTAAACATCCTGCAGTGAACAGCAGCTGGATGGGAGAATTCATCCGCACGTACAATCATATACATATTGGCAGTGCTGTTGCAGTTGATCAGGGATTGATTGTGCCGGTGTTTAAATTTGCAGATCAAAAAAGTTTAAGTCAGATTGCTGCTGAAGCAAACGGACTGTACGATAAAGCAAGAACAGGCAAACTTCAACCGCAGGAGTTTACAGGTAATACATTTACCATTTCAAACCTGGGTATGATGGATATTGAAGATTTTACTGCCATCATCAATCCACCCGACAGTTGTATTCTTGCTGTTGGCCGCATTAAAGAGATCGTTATTAAGAAAGCTGATGGAAGTTTTGGAACAACCAATGTAATGAAAGTAACCCTGAGCTGCGATCACCGCAGTGTAGATGGTGCAGTTGGTGCAAGCTTTTTACAAACACTCAAGAAGTTTATTGAGAATCCGGTTACGATGCTGGTGTAAAGTTCAAAAATTTCAATTGCTCAAAATAGTTTAATAATTAAATCCCGCTTTACTGGCGGGATTTTTATTATCAGATATTTACAAGTTGATGAATCATGTTCAATAGTAATTCACTACACCTGTCCCGTCTCATGCGGGAGTAGTACAAATGCTTCATCAGGGCGCAAACCGAAAACCAGGCTGTATATTGGTTTTCGGGCTCCTTTTTGGTTACTTTTTGGAGAAGCAAAAAGTAACAAACAAGCTATTCATTAAGAAAGAATCCGTTATCTGTAAAGGGTTCTTCTTTTTTAGACACTATCTTCGTTCCATGCTGTTACGGCTTGTTCATTTGATGTTATTCAGTGTTATGCTTTCTGCATCAGCACAGGTTGATACAGCATCTCCTTCCAAGCCGTTTACATTAAAACCTGCTGCTTACATTATTCCATCAACCATGATCGTTTATGGATTTTTGGCGTTGAAAAGTCCGGCATTGATCAAACTCAACCAAAATGTAAAGCAGGCCGTTTGGGTAAACAATCCG
>JALHRP010000002.1:43171-177263 GCA_022841365.1 Chitinophagaceae bacterium
ACGGTGTTTGCTCCCGCTGTTGCTGTGTATGGTTTAAACATTGCAGGCGTTAAAGGCAAACACAATTTTGTTGATCGTAGTTTTCTGTATGGCATCAGCATGCTGGTTTCAACCGCATTTGTTGTATCAACTAAAAATCTTACAAAAGAATTACGTCCCGACAGTTCCAACCGATTATCTTTTCCATCAGGGCATACCAGCAGTGCTTTTGTTGCAGCAGAATTTTTAAGACAAGAGTACAAACATCTCTCGCCGTGGTATGGTATTGCCGGTTATGCAGTAGCAGCTACAACGGGTTATCTGCGGATGTATAATAACAAACACTGGCTGAGTGATGTACTGGCAGGTGCTGGTGTGGGCATCCTTTCTGTGCAGGCAGCATACTGGATCTACCCTAAAATAAAACAGAAGTTTACAGCAAAGAAGGGAACAGCATGGATGATCCTTCCTTACTATCAACAACAATCCGGCGGACTGGTATTACTTTATCAGTATTAACTATGAAGGGTTCTTTGTGTACTATATTATATTGTTTCATTCATCAGCATGATTCTGTTAATGAAAAATAACCGATATTGAAAGCCGGTTAAAAAGAGCCCTTGCTGCATGATTAAAAAAAGTACAATACAATTACTTCGTTTTCATTTTTCATTTTTCTTAATGCCTGTGTATTGGTTTGCATTAACTCAGCTGGTACACATTAATTGGACAAGAGCCATTCTTATTTTTATCATTCTGCATCTGTTGGTTTATCCTGCCAGTAACGGATACAACAGTTATATGGACAGGGACAGTTCTCCTATTGGTGGTTTAAAAAATCCATTGCAACCAACCAAACAACTATTTTATGTAACGTTGATATTGGATCTGCTGGCGGTTATACTGAGTGTATTCATCAGTCCATGGTTTGCATTGGGCACCTTCATTTATATTACCGGTTCAAGGCTGTACAGTTATCGTGGTGTCCGTTTAAAAAAGTATCCGCTGCTTGGTTATATCACCGTTATTACTTTTCAGGGTGGCCTTGTTTACTGGATGGTGTATCATGGAAGTCATGAGGGATTAAAAACAAGCATGCCGTTATTAGCAATGATTGCTGCCAGTTTATTAATCGGAGGTTTTTATCCGCTTACACAAATTTATCAGCACAAAACAGATAAGGAAGATGGTGTTGAAACCATCAGCTATAAACTGGGCTATAAAAAAACGTTTTTATTCTGTGCAGGCATTTATTCGCTGGCCATGGCTGTGCTCACAGCTGTATTTTTTTCATCGTTAATGTTTCAACAATTTTTTGTTTTGCTCATCTTTTTTGTGCCCATTCTCGTTTATTTCTTTTGGTGGGCAGCAAAAGTGTGGAAAACAGAAACCGCTGCCGACTTTGTAAATACCATGCGAATGAATCTATTGGCCAGCACCTGCACCAATGCAGCTTTTATCACCATTTTAATGATGAATCATTTTGAGTAAGATTATATCCATAGGCACCGCTGTTCCTGCATTTAAACATGCACAGAAAGATATTCTCAACTTTATGCAGCATGTGTATGCATTGGATGCGGTTGAAAACCGAAAGTTGAAATTTTTGTACAGTCAAAGTCAAATTGATACCCGTTATTCAGTTGTTCCCGATTACAGCCATCAAATGGATGAGTGGAAATTTTATCCGCACAGCGAAAACCTGGAACCGTTTCCGAATATTGAAACCCGGATGAGTTGGTACAACCGTTATGCAGCTCCGCTTTCCGTTGATGCCATCCGCAATTGTATTGAAGGCGCTATTCATGGCCATGAAATTACTCACCTCATTACCGTTAGCTGCACAGGCATGAGTGCACCGGGTTTAGATCTGATGGTGATGGATATGATGGATCTGCCCAAAAATATTTTCCGCACTTCCATCAACTTTATGGGTTGCTATGCAGCCATACATGGTTTAAAAATTGCTGATGCTATTTGCAAAACAGACCGCAATGCAAAAGTGATGATCGTTTGTACAGAACTCTGTACACTGCATTTTCAAAAAGATCCCAGTCCGGATAATATTGCTTCAACATTACTCTTTGCTGATGGTAGCGCTGCTGCTTTGGTTGTTCATGACGATGATGCACATGAAGGACTTTATTTGAATAGCTTTTACAGTGAGATTGTACCCAAAGGAAAAAGAGATATGGCATGGGAACTTTCCAGCACCGGATTTTTAATGACACTCAGCGGATATATTCCTGATTTAATTGAAGAAGATTTTGAACCGCTGGTGATGCGTGCACTATCGCATGCCAACATGAAAAAAGAAGACATCGGCAGTTGGTGTATTCACCCGGGGGGAAGAAGGATAGTAGACTCTATTCATAAAAGCCTGCAACTGCAAACCGGCGAATCGGACCCCAGTTACAAAATATTAAAGGAGTATGGCAACATGTCTTCTCCCACCATTTTATTTGTACTGAAGGAAATCATGGATACAAAAAATTTATCTGAACAGCCACCTGTTTTTGGCGCAGCATTCGGCCCCGGTTTAACCATGGAAACTTTTGTAGCTTCGGCACATGCCTGATTTTTCTCAACGATCATATAATACAGAACTGCTCGACAGAGATGATATTCCGTTTGCAGACATCAAACAGAATATGCAGGAGCTGGATACTATTAATACATGGCTGGGTGGCCATGCCATTACCTGCGCAGGCTTAGAACAACTGATCAAAAAAAATAAACCGGGCATTACCTCTTACATCATTTGTGAAATAGGTTGTGGCGGCGGTGATAATCTGCGTGTGATCAGAGACTGGTGTGCAAAAAAAAATATTTCTGTTACACTCATTGGTATTGATATTAATCCGCATTGTATTTCTTATGCAGAAAGAAGAAAAGAAAACAACGGCATCCAATTCATTACATCCGATTACAGAACAGTTGTGCTTGATGAAACACCGCATATTATTTTTTCGTCTTTATTCTGTCATCATTTTACAAACAATGATTTGGAAGTACAGTTTAACTGGATGAAAGCAAATACACAACTGGGCTTTTTTATCAATGATCTGCATCGTCATCCGCTTGCGTATTATTCAATCAGCTTTCTTACAAAGCTTTTCTCCCGTTCATATCTGGTGAAAAATGATGCGCCGTTAAGTGTGCTGAGAGGATTTACTAAAAGAGAACTGACAGTAATTACTAAACAAATGTCAATTGCTAATTACAAATTATATTGGCGCTGGGCCTTTCGCTGGTTATTGATTTATTCACATGACTAATAAGGTATACGATATTGCTGTTGTTGGTGGCGGCCTGGCAGGATTGGCACTTGCTATACAATCTGCAAAAGCTGGCTATGCTGTTGTTTTGTTTGAGAAAGAAAAATATCCTTACCACAAAGTATGTGGTGAATACATCAGCATAGAAAGCTGGAATTTTATTGAGTCGTTAGGTGTTCCTTTAAAAGATATGAACCTGCCAATCATTAAACAACTGCATGTAACATCTCCCAAAGGAGATTTATTTTCACATGCTTTGCCACTTGGTGGTTTTGGCATCAGCAGGTATACGTTAGATGAGTGTTTATTTCAACTGGCAAAAAAAGCAGGTGTTACAGTATTTGAAGAAACCAAAGTGAATGATATTCTTTTTGATGCTGATGAATTTCAAATACAAACTTCGGTTGGAACAATTAGGTCGAAAGTAACAGGTGGCAGTTTTGGCAAACGCAGTAATCTGGATGTAAAGTGGAACCGTTCATTTATACAGCAAAAGCCGGGTAAGCTCAATAACTATATCGGTGTTAAGTATCACATCAAAACCAACTATCCGGCCGATTTGATTTCACTGCACAACTTTGAAAACGGTTATTGCGGCATTTCACAAATTGAAGACAAGAAGTATTGTCTTTGTTATTTAACCACAGCTGCTAATCTCATTAACAGCAACAACAACATTCAGCAAATGGAAAAAGAATTGCTGAGTAAAAATCCATACCTGCAACAACTTTTTTCAACCGCCGAGTTTTTATACGCTGCACCGTTAACTATTTCACAAATCAGCTTTGATCAAAAACAGCAGGTAGAAAATCATGTGTTGATGATTGGCGATGCTGCCGGTATGATAACTCCGCTTTGCGGCAATGGCATGAGCATGGCCTTGCATGGAAGTAAACTTGCTTTTGAACAGATGCATGCATTTCTGCAAAAACAAATCACCCGTGAACAAATGGAAACAAACTATCAAAAAGCCTGGCAGCAGCAATTTGCAGGGAGATTAAAAACCGGCCGTCTTATTCAACGTTTTTTTGGAAAAAGCGCCATAACCAATCTGTTTGTAAAAGCCTTTCAGCTGTTTCCTTTTCTTGCAACTCCACTCATCCGACAAACCCATGGCCGGCCGTTTTGATAATTATTTTTCAGTAATTATTGAAAATTCGAAATTGTTCACTAAATTCGACACATGAAATTATCAGAAGCCAGACAGCAATTCATCAGCACATGGGGAGCCATGGGTACACATTGGGGCATTAACCGCACCATGGCACAGGTACATGCATTGCTGATGATCAGTCCGGATCCGTTAACACAGGACGATATTATGGCGCAGCTGAACATCAGTCGTGGTAATGTGAACATGAATATCCGTGACCTGATTGACTGGGGCCTGGTAGATCGTGTATTGATTCAGGGAGAACGGAAAGAATATTTTACAGCCGAAAAAGATATCTGGAAAGTAGCTACTCAAATCATTAAAGAACGGAAAAGAAGAGAACTGGACCCCATGATGAAACTCATGGATCAGTTGAGTAAGGTGGAAGGCGATAAAAAGGACAAAGAAGTAAAAACCTTTCTGGAAACCATTTCAGGAATTAAAAAATTTGGTGCACATGCTGATGATATGCTGGGTGTGCTGGTGAAAAGTGATGAAAGCTGGTTTTTAAGTACAGCTCTCAAGCTCTTTAAATAATTCTGTTGGCAAAACATACTAAGCCGATCCTGTTCGGCTTTTTTAAGATTACATATTTTCATTATTTTCTGAAAATTTAAATACTTAGAAATGAAAACATATAAACAAGTTGAAATCTTCCTCAACCTTTTACTGATTGTTTCTTTCAGCATCAGCATCATTGTTCTTCCAAAAAACGATCTGATGTTCATTGCCTACTTCATTGTTGGTGCATTGCAGGTAACCTCTATGATCATTCATGAACTGAACAACTGGTTTACAGCAAAGAAAAGTATCAGAAGATTTTATCACTGGACTACACTTGTATTGATTGGATTATTCCCCACAGGCATTTCGTTCTGGCTTCTGTTGTATACCGCTCCGCTCCTTGCGCTGTTTTATACTTACATCTGCTGGAAAGAACTGGAAGTACTCAGATTTAAAGAATTCATTCACTTAAAATAAACAGTATGAAATACCAAATTCCCGACTGGCTGATAGTAACCGGAGCAATCGGTCAAATACTTACAGCACTCATTTATCCTTACATCCGTCACAAAGTGTTCAACTGGTATAATGATATCAAGAAACTAAAACCACTCAACCAGGAAATTGCCAAAACTTACGGACGGTATATTCAGGGACTCAACTTTTCATTTGGCCTTATTTCCATTCTGTTTACAAGCGAATTAAAAAACGGCACCGGATTGGCAGTAGCCATCACCGGTTTAATTGCAGCATACTGGACAGGCAAGCTCATAACACAATTTGCTTATTACCCTATGTATGAAATACCAAAGAAACTGATCTTTAAAGTTGGCGAAGTATTGATGAATACATTGTTTGTAACGTTTGCTGTGATTTTTATATGGATGTTTGTTACAAATCTGATGACTTATTGCAGCTAAACAATTTTTGAGTATTTCATAAAACACTGATATTTGTTGTACTGAATATTCGCAATATGAAATACACACTTTTACATGTCTCATTTCTTTTGCTTCAATTTTCTGTAAAAGCACAGGAAGCAAATCAATATTTGCTAAATCGTTATTTCGAAGTTACATCCGTTGAAAAAGAAGCTTTTTTTGTACGTTATGCAAAACCTTACAGTGCATATTGGGCATATACTGATTATGACGGTAAGAACAGAATTGTACAAACAGGTTTTTTTACAGACTCTACATTTAAAACACCCATCGGCCCGCACAAGTTTTATTGGGAAGGCATCAAGTTGTACGAAGGCGTTTATGTAAATGGCAAACCAAGCGGCTACTGGTATTTTTTTGATAAGAAAGGAAAACTGACTGATTCGTTACATTATATGGTAACAGATACGATCAAAAACAATTTACCCGGTGTAACAAATGCAGCAACAGAACAAGCCAAAACGGAAGCCCTTAAAAACGAGCATTTAAAAAAAGATACCACTTCATTTTTTAATGCTGTTGAAGTTGAAGTAGCATTTCCGGGAGGAGACAAGGCATGGGCAAAACATCTTATAAAGAATATTGACTTCCCAGAGCTGGTGATCAATACCAAACGGCAGCAGAAGGTAACGGTCACTATTCAGTTTATTGTTTGCAGAGATGGTGAGGTCTGTTCTGTTGAGGCGATGAATAGCTTTCATCCATTACTAGATTTGACAGCAGTAAATGCTATTCGTAAAGGACCGAGATGGAGTCCTGCTTTTCAAAAAGGAAACACTGTTAAAGCATGGAGAAGACAACCCATTACATTTGTAGTACCCGATTAACATGAAAAAGAAAACCCTTGTTTTAGGTGGTTCGTCAAATCCTGAGCGTTACAGTTTTTTGGCAATAAACAGTCTGCGCCGTCACGGGCACCCTGTTGTTTCCATCGGCCGTACAAAAGCTGTTGTGGCCGATGTGGAAATAACTACAGATCACTCAATGTTTAAAGATATTGATACCGTTACGGTTTATCTCAACCCCACACATCAAAAAGAATATTATGATTACATTATCAGCCTGAAACCCAAACGTATCATTTTTAATCCCGGTGCAGAAAATGAAGAGCTGAAACAACTGGCCCTTCAAAATAATATTCACCCATTGGAAGCATGTACACTTGTACTGTTGAGTACAGAACAGTATTAAGCAGTCCCTCCCTCTTGATCTCCACAAACGGAGAAGTTGCATTGAGCTTTCTCTTATAATCTGTCAGTCTTTTACACATGAAGATGTCCAGTGGTCTGTTGTCCATGGTCTATCGTCTCTTTCGCTTATCCCCAGCTGTTAATAAACACTTCATTCAACAATCTTGCAAGTGCTGAAAATATAGTCGTAAATTAGGAAAACAGTAATTATGAACTGGAGACGATTTAACGGTGAACACATCAAACTTCCAATTAAAGAAGAAGTTCGAGAAGCCATTGTAAGAGAATCAAACAAAGGGTTTCGTTTAAAGGTTTGTATTGGAACCGACAGCCAGGTAAAAGGCAGTGAAACGGAATTTGCTACAGTGATTGTTTTCTTACGTGAAGGCCACGGCGGTTTTATGTTTATCCATAACGAAAAAACCCGCCAGAAGTATTCCATTAAAGAACGCATGCTGGTTGAAGTTGCCAAAAGCATTGAGATTGCTTACGAGCTTTGTGATCTGTTTACGGAGTATGATGTAGACATGGAAGTACATGCCGACATTAATACCAATCCGCATTTTAAAAGCAATGAAGCATTGCGTGAAGCCATGGGATATATTCTGGGTATGGGCTTTGCATTTAAAGCCAAGCCGGAAGCGTTTGCCAGCAGCAGCTGCGCCAACAAAATTGTAAACTAAGTATTGTTTACGGTGCTTCATTAAACCGTGTGAACCACGGTTCGGGAAAACGACTCTCCTCTTTTTTACGAAATACAAAGTAAAGCTGCCCCCACTACCCCTGCAGTTTCAGTTCGCAATCTTGTTTCTCCAAGCGTTACTGCAGTAAACTGATTGTTTAATGCCATTTCAATTTCCTGTTCTGTAAAATCGCCTTCGGGGCCAATAAGAATAATAGAATGTTCAAATTGCTCAATCTGAACATTTGAAAATGAATTCTTCTGTGTTTCTTCACAATGAGCAATCAGTTTCAGTGATCCGTCCGACGAGGACGTCTGACGAATACATTCTTCAAATTTCATTGGCTCATGCAAAACAGGCAACCATGTTTGCTGACTTTGCAACATAGCACTCACCACAATTCCTTTCATACGGTCGTACCGGAAATGTTGCCTTTCCGTTCTGCTGCAGATCAATGGAATAATTTCAGCTACACCAATCTCTGTGGCTTTCTCTAAAAACCATTCGAATCGGCTGGAATTTTTTACTAATGAAATAGCGATAGAAATTTTTCGTGCTGCTTGCGGCTGATTACTTACAGCCTGTATCTGCACCACACAGTTTTTTTTATGTGCCGATGTGATAACTGCTGTGAGCAAACTCCCTTTACCATCAGTCAAATTCAACTGTTCAATTTCTTTCATCCGCAGCACCTGTACTATATGCTTTGATGTTTCTTCATTCAACGTGAACGTTGCTGAAGTGCTGTCGTATGAATCAATATAAAAAAAAGGTAGAGCCATAAAAAAAGTCCTGCCAAAAATTTAGCAGGACACAAATCTAAAATCGTAAATCGGCAATCTAAAATCTAAAACGGCGTTTCCTCATCAAAATTCATATCATTCATCTTACTTCCTTTCTGTACAAATACTTTAGCACCTTCATCTGTTGGTACAGGTTTCCAGTTGCCGCCACCGGGCCCTCCTGGTAACATGCCCGGTCCGCCGGGTAAAGGACCTCCTCCAAAATCAGCCGTATCATCTTCCACAAATTTTTGAATATGCAATAATGCACGGAGTTTAATGGTTTCTAACTGACCGTTTCTGTGTTTTGCAATACGCACATGGGTTTCGCCACGGTTGCTTTCGCCAAACTCATTCGATGTAATATCATAATACTCCGGACGATACAGGAACATCACCATGTCCGCATCCTGCTCAATGGCTCCCGATTCACGGAGATCACTCAGCTGCGGCATTTTATTTCCTTCTTTCCGTTTCTCTACCTCACGACTTAACTGAGAAAGTGCAATGATGGGAATACCTAATTCTTTGGCCAGTCCTTTTAAGTTACGGGAGATATTGCTGATCTCCTGCTCACGGTTGCTGTTTTTATTACCGCCTGCACCACTCATCAACTGTAAATAGTCAATGAGGATCATACCAACATTGTGTTTATTCACCAGTCTTCTGGCTTTTGCTCTTAATTCAAAAATATTCAGTGCCGCACTGTCATCAATATAAATAGGCGCTTTAGCTAACCGTTCAATTCCCTTTTTATACAACTGTTGTACTTCATGATCTTCCAGTTTACCACGGGAGATTTTCTCCAGCATAATTTCACTTTCTGCAGAAAGAATACGTTGCACCAATTGTGATGCACTCATCTCTAACGAGAAAAAAGCAACCGGTGTTGGTTTGGTGGGATGCAATGCTGCATTCCGTGCAAGGTTTAATGCAAAGGCAGTTTTACCAACTGAAGGACGTGCTGCAAGAATCACCAGATCCGTTGGCTGCCATCCGTAGGTTACACGATCCATGGTTGCAAAACCGGAGGGCACACCGGTAACATCTTCATCTTTGTTACGAAGATCTTCAATACGCTGAATGGTTTTGATCAACACATTATCAAATGAATCAAAATTCTTGCGCAGATAGTTATTGGTAATTTCAAACAGTTTGCTTTCCGCATCATCTAACAGATCAAACACATCGGTGCTTTCTTCATATGCATCTCCAATGGTTTCGCCACTGATGCGGATCAGTTCTCTTTGCAGAAATTTTTGCAAAATGATTCTTGCATGCGCTTCAATATTTGCTGTTGATACAACTGTATTGGTTAAACGGGTTACAAAGTAAGCACCGCCTACCATTTCCAGTTCTTCTTTCAACTTCAACTCTTCCACTACTGTAAGCAAATCAATAGGTGAGCTTTTTGTTGTAAGCCCCTGCATACAGCGAAAGATGCGTTGATGAGCATCTACATAAAAACATTCGGGTCTTAAAATTTCACTCACCGTATCAAAGGCACTTTTCTCCAGCATAATTGCTCCAAGTACGGCTTCTTCTAATTCCTTAGCCTGCGGCGGTACCTTTCCATAAACCATGGTTGAAAGGTCTAACACCGGCTTCCGTTTCGACTTACGATCTTTATTCAGATTGGTTAAATCCATTGTAGTTCCTGCTGTTTTTGGCTTTGGGTGAAAACTCTTTTCGTAAGTCGTGATTTGCAAAACCGGTTTGCGATGTTAAGCAATTGTTACCTACGAAAGGGGAACGAATGTAAAGGGAATGGAGCGTTCAAAAAAATCATTTCCTCTCCTATATTTATACCATTGCTATACACATCCAAACAACGGTTATCCACCGTTTTTTACACCCTATCCACACAAAAGCCATCAGTTATCTTCAATTTAAAAAAATTTTACGACGTAATTTTCAGTATTTCCACACAGGCTGTGCGAAAAGATTTCCGCTCTGTTTTTTGGCCACATCACCACGATTACAATATGGATTTTTTGGCCGTTTCGGCTTCATTTTTTTCTGCAAACTCAACAGCAGCAGACCTTTTCAACCGATTATTTTTCATTTTTTTCACTTGTTCGATTACACCTTACAGTTATCATTTTTTTCCTGCCACTCTTTTATAATTGTTAAACAGTTTCTGACTAAAAGTCCTTTGTGCAGCAAGCCTTCAAAGAATTATCTTTGCAGCTTTCTGAATTAAAGAAGCGTAAAGAATGACAATCAGTTATAAATGGCTGCATGAATATCTTCCTGTGCAGGTTGAACCGGAACGTTTAAGCCGCATCCTCACTTCTATCGGACTTGAAGTGGAAAGCATGGAACCTTATGAAGAATTGAAAGGTGGTTTAAAGGGATTAGTAATAGGCGAAGTACTTACCTGCGAAAAACATCCGGATGCTGATAAATTAAGTTTAACCACCGTAAATATTGGCAGTGGCGATCCTCTACAAATTGTTTGCGGTGCTCCCAATGTTGCACCCGGGCAAAAAGTAGTAGTAGCAACTATTGGAACAACCATTTACCCCATCAACGGCGATCCGTTGACAATGAAAAAAGCAAAGATCCGTGGTGTTGAAAGTCATGGAATGATTTGCGCCGAAGATGAAATTGGATTAGATACTAATCACGACGGTATTCTTATTTTAAAAGAGGATGCCAAAGTTGGAACAGCTGCTGCTGATTACTTTCAGTTGTATACAGACTGGATCATTGAAATTGGTTTAACACCCAACCATATGGATGCCATGAGTCATATGGGCACTGCAAGAGATGTAATTGCTTATCTCAATTTTCATGATAAGAAACAATATGCACTGAAATCTCCATTCAGCAACGGTTTTAAACCCGATAACAAATCATTACCCATTACTGTAAAAATTGAAAATGCAGATGCCTGTCAGCGTTATGCAGGTGTTAGTATTAAAAATGTAACAGTGAAAGAGAGTCCGGTGTGGATGCAGCAACGGTTAAAAGCAATCGGGTTAAGACCGATCAACAATATTGTAGACATTACCAATTATATCTTACACGAAACAGGGCAGCCCTTACATGCATTTGATGCAGATGCCATTACAGGTGGAGAAGTGATTGTAAAAACATTGCCTGAAGGAACCATCTTTACTACACTGGATGAAAAAGAAAGAAAATTAAATGCAGAAGATCTGATGATCTGTAATAAAGAAGAAGCCATGTGTATGGCAGGTGTGTTTGGCGGTGTAAAGAGCGGTGTAAAAGAAACCACCACCAATATCTTTTTAGAAAGTGCATGGTTCAATCCGGTTACAACACGTAAAACATCATTCCGGCATAATTTACGGACAGACGCTGCTACACGTTTTGAAAAAGGTGTTGACATCAGCAATACGGTGAATGTTTTAAAACGTGCTGCTTTACTGATTAAAGAACTGGGTAATGGTGAAATAGCAAGTGATGTAGTAGATGTATATCCCGATCCAAAACAAAAAACACAGATTGCCATTAAATATCATTATCTCAAAAAAATCAGCGGCAAAAATTATCATCCCGATACAGTAAAGAAAATTTTTGAATCACTGAATTTCGAGATCGTTAAAGATTCCATTGATGAGTTATGGGTTGCTGCACCGTTAAGTAAACCCGATATGGAACTGCCTGCCGATCTTGCAGAAGAGATTATGCGTATTGATGGATTGGATAATGTGGAAATTCCAACAAGTATTACCATTTCACCTTCCATTGAAGCCGACTTTACAGCATTTGCTTACAAAGAAAAAATCAGCAACAGTCTTGCCGGTCAGGGCTTTCATGAAATCTTTACCAACTCTATTGCCAACAGTGCATGGTATGGAGAAGATGTGCTGGAAACAACGGTAAAGATGCTCAACAACCTGAGTGCTGAATTAAATGTGATGCGACCATCCATGCTTGAAACAGGATTACAATGCATTGCCTTTAACCTGAACCGCAGAAATAATAATCTGCGTTTGTTTGAATTTGGAAAAACATATACAACTTCAGCTGTTGGTAAATATTTTGAAACAGATCATCTGGCGATTTATACATCGGGTAACAATGAATCTTCCTGGAAACAAAAAGCTGCTGCAACCGATATTTATTTTCTGAAAGCAGTTGTGAATGGAATTTTACAACAGGCAGGTGTTACTGCTGAAACAGAAACGGCAGAAGCTAAAAAAGGTTTCAGTGCTGTAATCAATTATAAAGTAAAAAAACAGGTGGTTGCTGAAGTGGGCATTGTTGATGCAGCACAATTAAAACAATTCGATATTAAGCAGCCGGTTTATTTTGCTGATATTAACTGGACAGCTTTAACGCAGCTTGCATCAAAAGCCAAACTGGAGTACAAAGAAATTCCACGTTTCCCTGCTGTTGAAAGAGATCTTGCCATTGTTATTGCAAAAGCAGTAACTTATGCAGAGGTAGAAAAAACCATTTTCACTGCCAAAGTGAATCGTTTAAAATCTGTTGCCCTGTTTGATGTGTTTGAAAGTGAAAAAATTGGTGCAGATAAAAAATCAATGGCCTTGAATTTTGTTTTTCAGGACGATGAAAAAACATTAACTGATCAGGAGACAGAAAAAATGATGAGCACAATCATTGCAACACTCGAAAAACAACTGTCAGCAGAAATCAGAAAGTAATTCAACTAAAATAATAACAGCGTTTGTCATCGCTTGAGCAACATATACAAACCTTACAGCAAAAAGTACAATTGCTGGTGAAAAAACACCAACAGCTGGAAAAAGAAAATCAGCGCCTCAAAGAGCAGTTGAAAGGATTAAAAGAAGTACAAACAGAAAAGAAACAGGAGTTTGAAGTACTGGAGCTGGAGAATGCCATGTTAAAAGCATCGCAGCATCAGCTGGATGAGAAAGAAAAAAAAGAACTCGAAAAAAAACTGAACCGTTTTGTTACTGAAATTGACCGTTGCATTGCTTTATTAACCCGTTAACTGTTTTTGTTATCAGCACATGGAATTGATCCCTGTAAATATTGTTATCGGCGACCGCAGCTACCGCATTAAAGTAAGTGCAGCAGATGAAGAGCAGGTGCGTAAAACAGTAAAAACCATCAACGATAAAATTCTTGAATTTAAAACCATGTTTGCCGGTAAAGACATGCAGGATTATGTTGCAATGGTACTGGTGTGGTATGCCACAGAAACAAGTTCGGGCAATAATAAAATTGCTGCTGAAACGGATCAGGCCCGTGCTTCAGCAGCAATTGAAAAGCTGGAACAAATCATTGAACAGCTCCTTGTACAACCTTAATATCTGGTTAGTTTTACCGTTGTTTTACTCTCTCCGGTTAATGGAATTTCCATTCCCATCACTTCACTGTTTCCGCTCAGCTTCATAGTTGTTACACGCTCCAGTACAAGACCCGATTTCAATTCTAACATCATCGTTCCGCTGCCTTCAGATTGAACTTTTGATTTTACTTCCATTCCGTTTGCATTCGTAGTGCCTTCGTTGATGGCTTTTAATGTAAAGCTGAGATAAGCCACTCCGTTTTCTGTTTTCACATATGTGTATGAAGTAGCTATTTTTCCTGTGGAAGAAATCACTGAATCAGTCCACGACTCACCTGCATTGATTTCCTTTGAAGGGGGATTTAAAAACAGACTTGCAATAGTTGCAGAGTCATTGTTTACATTCATCATTCCACCCATTGCATCGGGTTCTGCTGCGGGTACTGCTGAAGTAATTTTTACATCTCCTTTTTTTGTAACAGTTGCATCAACAGTTACGCCAATTTTATCTTTAAACTTCTCGCCAATTTCACCTTCTCTGTCTTCTGCTTTGTCAGAATCGTAAGAACGTTGCTGGCCCATGGCATCCATTTCCATCAGTAACCGATTGGTTACCTTACTCACATTGAAGATTTGTGCAGTTTCACTTTTAACATACAACGAATCGGAGATGGTTGAAGCAATATTAATCTGGATCTCCTGCCCCATCATTTGCTGGTTGATATTGTTGGTTGATGTGTTAAAAACCTTGAACTTCTCCCCGGTTTTTAATTGAACGCCCCAAGGCGTTAATTTTTGTGCGGCAGCAACAGTTACAAGCAATAGTGTAAAACATGAGGTAATCAGTCGTTTCATTTTTATTTGTTTAGCTGGCAAAACTAAAGCGGTTATCGGTACATCCAAACAATTGTTTTACCAGCTTTTTTATTCAGCAGTGGGCATATGCTGTAACTGGCTTATTTTTAGTAATTTCGCCCACTATATTCCCGCTATGTATAAAAATAATGCCATAGAGAGGAACGATTTGCAGTCAACAACAAACAAACCAGTCAACAACAATGGAACCTACAATTGTATACATCATAATCGGAGTTGCCGCATTACTTATTGGTGCAGTAGCCGGACGATTTGCCTTTGCTAAAAACACAAAAAAACAGGTTGAAGAAGCCGAAATTCAGGCACAAAGCATCTTAAAAGAAGCACAGCTGAGAGCAGAAACCATCCGGAAGGAAAAAGAGCTTGAAGCCAAAGAAAAGTTTGTACAGTTAAAATCGGAGCACGACAGAGAAGTTAACGAACGTAACAGGAAAATCAGCGAGAGTGAAAACCGTGCCCGTCAGAAAGAGCAATCCATCAATCAAAAAGAAAGTAACCTTGAGAAGCAGATCAAGGAAAACGAAGCCATTAAAGATAATCTCAACCGCCAGATTGAGGTGGTCAATCAAAAACGTACAGAGCTGGAGAAACACCAGGAAGAACATATCCGCCGGTTAGAAAAAATTGCCGGCCTCAGTGCAGAAGAAGCCCGCAATCAGTTAATTGACAGCCTGAAACAGGAAGCTCAAACAAGAGCTCTTGTTCTGCAGCAGGAAATTATTGAAGATGCAAAACTCAAGGCAAATAAAGAAGCCCGTAAAATTGTTATTCAGTCAATACAGCGTACGGCTGCAGAACAAACCATTGAAAACACGGTAACCGTGTTTAATCTGGAAAGTGATGAAATAAAAGGCCAGATTATTGGACGTGAAGGCCGTAACATCCGTGCTATTGAAGCGGCAACGGGAGTAGATCTGATTGTTGATGATACCCCGGAAGCCATTCTTCTTTCTTCATTTGATCCCCTCCGCCGGGAGGTAGCACGTTTAAGTCTGCAACGATTAGTAGCCGATGGTCGCATACACCCAGCCCGTATTGAGGAAGTGGTGGAGAAAACCAAACGTCAGTTAGATGAGCAGGTAATGGAAATTGGTGAACGCACAGTGATTGAACTGGGTATTCATGGGTTACACAAAGAACTGATCCGGATGGTTGGTCGTATGCGTTTCCGCTCATCTTATGGTCAAAACCTGTTAATGCATAGTCGTGAAACAGCTAATCTCTGCGGTATTATGGCGGCAGAATTGGGCTTAAATGCAAAGCTGGCTAAACGTGCCGGCTTATTGCATGATATTGGAAAGGTTCCCGATGAAGAAACCGAACTGAGCCACGCCTTACTCGGAGCCAAACTGGCGGAGAAATATGGCGAAAACCCCGCAGTGGTGAATGCCATTGGTGCTCACCACGATGAAATGGAGATGCAGTATGTGATTTCGCCCATTGTGCAGGCTTGCGATGCCATCAGTGGTGCAAGACCGGGTGCCCGTCGTGAAATTATGCAGCAGTACCTGCAACGTATCAAAGATCTTGAAAGCCTTGCTATGACATATCCCGGTGTTGAGAAAGCCTATGCAATCCAGGCCGGTCGTGAATTAAGGGTGATTGTAGAAGCCGAAAAAGTAACCGATTCAGAATCGGACAAACTGAGTTTTGAAATGGCCCAGAAAATACAAACCGAAATGGTTTATCCCGGTCAGATTAAAGTAACAGTTATCAGAGAAAAGAGAGCTGTAAACGTGGCGAGATAAATCTGTTTAAAGATAAAGGTTGAATGTCTAAGGTTTTAAAACACCTGCCAAGGGGCAGAATAATTAGAAAATAAGAAACTTTAAACCATTAAACTTTTCAACTTTCAACATTTCCCCCTACCTTTGCCGTCCTAAAAATTAAGAGTTATGAACGCCGCTGTTGCATTTATACATGAGCAATTAACTGCTAAAAAGGAATATCCGAAGTTTAAAGCAGGTGATAATGTTACCGTTAACTACAAAATTGTAGAAGGTGGTAAAGAGCGTATCCAGAGCTTTCGTGGCGATGTGATTAAGCGTCAGGGGCTGGGTGCAACTGCTACATTTACAGTGCGTAAGATCTCTGATGGTGTAGGAGTTGAGCGTACTTTCCCCTACAGTTCTCCTAATGTTGATTCAGTTGAATTAAACAAAGTGGGTAAAGTGAGCCGTGCCAAACTCTTCTATCTGCGTGAAAGAAGCGGAAAGAGTGCCCGTATCAAGGAAAAGCGTATGAAATAAGCATAGTGTATAAAGCGGAAAGAAAAATCTTTCCGCTTTATACTTTTACAGATGAACTTTCGTTTGTATATTGAGCTTCGTTTAAATAAACACTACAAAATTCTATCCCTATCGAAACAAACTGTACACTATTTTTTAAAAAAATAATTTGTTTCGGTTATGAAAAAAGTATTGTTTGCATTAGCTCTGATTACCTTTTTTTTAATGTCCTGTAACCGTGGTATATCACCTTACCAGGCTGCTCACGGAAAAGCCGGTAAGTGCGGTAAAAATTATATCCGTTGATCTGCACGGGATAAAATCATTTGAAACCTTCTGTTAAGAAGGTTTTTTTATGTGTGGTTCCTTCTTAAATAACTGTAACTTTGTTTTCCAATAAATTTCTGATCATGAATTTTCAACCCATACTTTTAGGCGTACTTGGTACACAGGAAATTATTTTGATAGTGATTGCCATCCTTATTCTTTTTGGTGGCCGTAAGATTCCTGAGCTGATGCGTGGGCTTGGTAAAGGTATCCGTGAGTTTAATGATGCAAAGAGTAATGTTCGTAAAGAAATTGAGGACAGTACCACAAACGATACTACTCAGACCAAATAATCATCTCTCCTTTCATTATTAACCTGCTCCTTCATCTATTGAAGCTGTAAAGCTATTTGTATCCGTTTACAACCATAAGAGATTATCAAACCTGTTTGATACAACATCAAACTTCCTGTAAGCAGGCCGTTCTGTTTTATTTAAAACAAATAGAAGAATGGAAACATCTCAATGCACTGGTACACCTGTTTGCAGATGAAGCAATGGCACGTGCTGAGCAGTTAGATGCTGAGCGAACTGCAGGAAAAAAAACAGGAAAGCTCCATGGTGTTGTGTTCACCATTAAAGATGTGCTGGCATATCAACAACACCCTGTTTCTGCAGCATCACCCATCCTGAAAGGATTTCATTCCATTTACAATTCAACTGTAGTTGAAAGGCTTTTGCAGGAAGGTGCAATTATCATTGGCACCAATAACTGCGATGAGTTTGCAATGGGAAGCAGCAATGAAAATTCAGCTTATGGTGCAGTAAAAAATCAGTTAGATGAAACCCGAGTACCAGGTGGTTCTTCCGGTGGTTCTGCAGTGGCAGTACAAGCCCAACTATGCATGGTTAGTTTGGGTAGTGATACGGGAGGTTCGGTTCGGCAACCTGCAGATTTTTGCGGCATTGTTGGCATGAAACCAAGTTATGGCAGAATCAGCCGTCATGGATTAATTGCGTACGGTTCCAGTTTTGATCAGGTGGGTATACTGGCGAATAATGCAGCAGATGTGGCATTGGTTTTATCAGTGATTGCCGGTGCAGATGAGTTTGACAGCACAGTATCATCGCTGCCCGTGCCTGACTATGCAGAAGAGTTGAATGTACAAACCAACTCAAAACCTGTATTAGGTTATTTTAAACAAACACTGGAGCATGAGGGGCTTGATGAGGAAATACGATCAGCACACAAAGACTTCATCAAAAAATGTAAGGCAGATGGGTATGAAGTAAAAGAACTGGATTTCAGTTTGATTGATTATATCGTTCCTGCTTACTACGTACTTACAACTGCAGAAGCAAGCAGCAACCTCTCCCGTTATGATGGTGTTCGATATGGCCCTCAGTTTACACCCGTAAAAGAAGAATTAACAGAATTTTACTCCGCCAACCGGTCACAGGGCTTTGGCAAAGAAGTGCAGCGCCGTATCATGCTGGGCACCTTTGTTTTAAGCAGCGGATATTATGATGCCTACTATACCAAAGCACAACAGGTACGTCGCAAATTGTTTGAACAGATTAAACTGGTGTTCAACGATATAGATGTTTTGCTGATGCCCGTTTCCCCTACTACTGCATTTAAAATCGGAGAAAAGAAAAACAACCCCGTTGAGATGTATCTGGCAGATATTTATACCGTGTTTGCAAATCTTACCGGCATACCTGCAGTCTCCATTCCCCTGTTTCGGCACAGTAATGGATTGCCCTTTGGTCTTCAACTCATGACAAAGCATTTCGATGAGCTATCTTTGCTGCGCCTGAGTAAGGAGTGGATGAACTGTTATAAAGCAGTTTAACAAAAGCGATCATGCAGAAGTTTATTTTATTTCTACTGTTGAACGGAACGTTCTTTTTTGCTTTTGCACAAAAAGACAGTTCAGCTATTGCTGTGAATGGATCAACACCTGATTCAATTCTTCCTGCTGGCAATACTGCCGAAAAGTATGGATTTCAAACACTGTTTGTAACAAAATCATTCAGCAAAGCATTGCCCTATGATGCACAGATCCATCCACAGGCATGGGGATTTATTCAGGATTATCTGCAGGATCATGGAAAAAGTTTGACCCGTATGAAAAGCTGGGGCATCCCTTATTTTACACTCATTGACAATGTACTGATGCAGTATGGCCTTCCGAATGAACTTAAATACCTGGCGGTAATTGAATCGGGTTTAAATAATTCGGCTACGAGCTGGGTAGGTGCCAGAGGACCCTGGCAGTTTATGCCTTATACCGCCAAAGAATATGGGTTGATGGTGAACAGCTGGGCCGATGAACGGACTGATTATTTCCGCAGTACCCATGCAGCAGCAAAATATCTTACCTCCTTGTATAACGACTTACATGACTGGTTGCTGGTTATTGCAGCTTATAACGGAGGACCCGGCAGAGTTTACAGTGCAATAAGAAAAAGCGGCAGCCGAGATTTTTGGAAACTGCAATACTTTTTACCTGCAGAAAGCCGCAACCATGTTAAAAAATTTATTGCTACACATTATATCATGGAAGGGAAAGGTGGTGTTACAACTACTGTGAATAATGGTCAACAACAAAAGCCGGATGAATTTGCTCCTGAGAAAACAGATCCCAATATTGAAGTACAGGCTATCGCAGGAAAATTCAGTTCTGTAATTATGGCTAAAAATCTGGTAATTGATCTGATGTATTTTAATCAGCTGAACCCCAATTTTGATGCTGTACTTGCAGGCAACAATACCTTTAATCTGCGTTTGCCTAAAGAAAAAATGCAGGTGTTTAATGCCAACCGTTATTCCATATTAAGTGAAAGTGTGCAACTGCTGTTACGTTTTTATGGCGATGAAGGCATAAAAGATATTTATCCTAAAGTATCTGAGCTTCCCGAGATAAAGAAAAAGCCGGTAAAGAAAAAAACATAACTCAAGACAAGAAACAGATTCATTTATTTTTTTGCAGCTCACATTTCTATTTCATCTTCAGCGTAACACTGTTTCTGTTCAATTTACACAGCTTCCCAAAAAACATTTCGCAATTTCCTTGTTTACTGTTTTACTATTATTCAGCAGGAAGTACATTCCAGAAAATAACTACAATTCTTCTTCTCTCATCGTTGTCTTTGTAATTCTTAATTAAAGGGTCAGGAAATTTTTCTCCCTGTCCTGTTTCAATTGCTTCAAAAACTATCCGGTCTATAAGCATAAAATCAGGGAACCGTTCTTTGAGTATTTTAGTCAGGAGCTTACTGATTTCCTCAGCACGCAAAGCAGACAGGGCAGTATTGAGTTCCTGCTTGGTTGGGTTTTCTGTATTTAAGTATTTAGAAAGTGTACGGTATAATGGAGACCCTTTGCTGATGTTTGCTGCATCTGCATAACCATTTACTATAATAGAAGCAGTACGCATGACCGATGCGTAATTATTCGAAAACTTTATCAATGAATCAATTACCGGGGAAAAATACGTTTTAGCAAGATCATATTTGGAGCCGGGAATTTTAAATCCGCCCGGACCAAAAAATGCAGCCAGACTAAATGGATGAGGTGTTGATTTTGTCAATCCTTCATCAATCATTTGAAACACATACTCCCGGGCTATTGCATTTTTATTTACAACAGAATCAATAATCAGAATTTTTGTTTTGATTAATGTAAAATCTTTTGAAAGCTCTTTAGGGGAATTCAATTTTTCCTGCAAGCCGGTAATTTCGCCTGCTATCGAATCCATTTTTTGCTTGTAATTATTGAGACGCACATCAATTTTACCGGATACAGATGAATCAACTTTTCCTTCTTTCAGAATACTGTCTTTCCGGTTATCAATAGCCCCGATAATAGCTGCTTCTTTTTCCTGTTGTGTTGAAGCTGAATTCAGGATGCCGGCCAGTTTTGCTTTTTCGCCGGAGAGATTTGAAGTATCAAGCTGTACATCAATTCCTTTAAAAACAGATGCGTGAACAGGAGCATTTGCAGAAATTGATTCGCCCAGATTAGTAATGCTGTTCTCTAATTGCACATGCTTCCTCCGGTATGTACCGTATCGCTTCAGATCTTTTTGATATCCCTGTATGATCTTATTAACAGAGTCAATCCTGTTGTTCCATGCACCTAACCTTTGAGTAACATCAACTGAAACGGTATCATATACTCCGCCAGCCTTTATAAGACTGTCATTTTTTGCCTTCAACCGGGCAACAGTATTTTTTTCTGTTTCCTGTTGCTTTGTTGCTTTCAACAGAATGTCGTTTAACCTTGAATATTTCAATTTCATAAAATACCGCTTCCCATGGGTATTGTATTCTTCCAGTTTTTTATTCTGTGCATAAAGAGATCCGTTAAAGGATATAAGAATAAAGCCTGTGCTGAGGAGCGCTGCAAAATACTTTATCATAATGACCATTTATATTATGTCTTAAGGGGGTATACTTGAGGGACTTTTCGCTGAAAAGTATGGGTTACTCGGGAATGGGTTTTATCTGAAACCCATCATTAGATTTTCTGTTGCCGATTTTTACTTTTCTGATAACAAGCATTTGCTCTTGCTTTTTTTCTACTTTTTCACTTGTTTCGGGCATGCTGGCAGGAAGCCTTGTAAGAAAGAATTTCTTGTTATTTTTTTCTTTACTGAACAAACTCGATTCATTATTTTTTACGGCCAGCGGATAAAATATATCAAGATAGCTTTCCCTTTCAGTTGTATTGGAATTAATTGAAATACTGTTAAATAATACCATCAACACAAAAACAATTCCTGCAAATACCCATAATGCAATTAATGAAAATTTTGCCTTGTAACTTACAACAATATCTGCCCTTGTGAGAACTTCAAATTGACGATTCATTTTTACTAATTAAGCACGTTAAGAAAAAATCTTACACGTTCTTGGGAACGCATAAAGATAAATGAACTGTAACTAATTTCAGAATTCTGATCTCAGTTTTTCCATTACAAATGTCTTTGTTATGGAATCTGTTTCAAGGGGTAGGATTTAAAAACGGGCGGCTCTTTTTGGCCTCACAGGATATTGGATTTTTCGCAGGTTTTTCGTGTACTTATTTTAAGCAATCCTGATAAAAAAAAATCAGATCAGGTCTTGCATGAAATAATCGCTTTTGTCTGAAACATAACAGAAACCATCTCTCTGTTTATGAGGTGCAAACATACAGTGTGGTAACGTTCTGCATCAGTCTGTTTCGCCGAAATAAGGAGAAAAGTCGATCAGTTTGAAGCTTTAACCGTTTAGCTTTTTATTGAATACTTAAAAAAAGGCCCACGCAATAAAATGATGGATTTAGAGAGAGATAACCCAATAGAAAACTTTAAGAGATTTACTTCGTAACCGGGTTAAGAGGGCATTTCGCTCATACTTGAGCTGAGGATATTCATTTTATGTTGAATCACATCCCAGTAAGAACTGCTGTCTTCTGCCATTTCAAGGGCAGCAAGATGATCCAATAAAGGCGATTTATTGTTTACGGTTGACAAGGTAGTTTTCATATGATGGCTTTGCCGCCTCACCTTATTAATATCCCGGTTTTTAACCCCTTGTTCGAGTTCTGATATTTCCTGAGGAAACTGCAGCACAAACTGCTCTATGATTTCATTGATAAATTCATCATTACCGGAAAAAATACGACTTAAGTATTGTCTGTCAATTAATAACGGCCCTGCGTGTTCGGTATAATCATTTCGCTTTTGTTCTTTTGTGTACTCCAGCAACAGATCATATAAAATACTTTCATTTAATGGTTTTGATAAATAATCATTCATCCCTGCCTTTTTACATTTCTCTTTCTCACCTGGTAATACATTGGCCGTCATTGCTATAACGGGGATATTTGATTGTAATTCTGTACGAATTACTTCAGTTGCAGTATATCCATCCATCACCGGCATTTGAATGTCCATGAGAACAATATCAAACTCAGCTTTTTTCAATTTGTCTACAGCCTCCTGGCCTGTTCCTGCAAATTCGTAACGTACATGCCACTGCTCTAACACAAATCTTAAAAGCATTTGGTTCATTTTATTGTCTTCTGCCACCAGTATCCGAACGTTCTCTAAAGCCATATGATTTTGTGATGTAATTAAGTTTTTAGGTGCTGCCGAAATAAATGAATTCAGCATATCTGTTTCTTCTATACCAAAATCCAGTTCAAAAATAAACTGAGATCCTTTACCAGGCTCACTTCTGGCAATAATTGAACCACCTTGCAGTTCAATCAGGCTTTTTACTATAGATAAACCTAGTCCGGTTCCTCCGTAATTGCGGGTGGTATCATTTTCTGCCTGCTCAAAGCGTTGAAAAATTCTATCCAGTTTTTCAGGCTCAATACCAATCCCGGTATCTTTTACTTTAAAACGAAGACGAACTTTAGTTGCGGTTTTGTTTACCAATTCTGCGCTTACAGAAATACCCCCGTTTTTTGTAAATTTAATCGCATTGTTAATTAAATTATTAAGAATTTGTGCCAATCGTTCTTTATCGCCAATAAGATTTAATGGAACGTCCGGTGCAAGTGAAAAATCACATGAAAGCTTTTTCTCAGAAAACTGATGATAGTACATCATTTCCATTGTGTAGCAACACTCCTTCATATTGAAGGGGTTTTTATCAAAATGAAGCATCCCGGCTTCAATTTTAGAAATATCAAGGATATCGTTTACAATGCCCAGTAAATTTTGTCCTGCAGTTTTTATCAGTCCCACAAATTGAATCTGATCTTCATCCAGATCTGTTTTCTGCAACAGATTGGTAAAGCCAATAACCGAGTTGATAGGCGTGCGTATTTCATGACTCATGTTAGCCAAAAACTGTTCTTTTACCAGAGATTGCTGTTCAATTTGCATTTTTGCATTGTGCAGATCCTTGATCAGATGATAGTTGTGTAACAATCGCTGGATAATAATAGAGGCCAGGATAACAACTGCAAGGATAGATATAAGTCCCAGTACCCAGCTGGTGAGTAATACCCTGCTTGAGAGCACTTCATTTTCCTGAATTGATTTCTCCAGATTTTTTTCCAATTCATACTGCATGGTTAGCGCAGAAAGATATATACTGTCGGTAAGCTGCAAGCCCACTTTGGAAGTAAGTTGTGAAAGAATGGCCTGTTTTTCATTCTTATCAGAGGAAGGGGTAATTCGCTTCAGCGGCTCAATCTTACGATCAATTAAACCCGTTAATGTACGTATACTTGTTCTGTTGCTTTCATTTAAATAAATGAGCTCTTTAATCTTTTGAACATCTTTTTGCAAACGGGCAACGGTATCCTGAATATACTGGTATTGCTCAATGTTGTTTGTTACAATATACTTTGCGGTTACTTCATCAATCATATATACTTCATTGATGATATCACCCATAATATTATCAACCTGAATTGTTTTATAAGCCTGCAGATTTTCCCGCTTTAACAAACGGATACTCTTCTGCGACTCATATTGTGCCAACAGAATAGCAGCCATCACCAGTAATGAGAAGCTGACAATTAGAAAGAAAGGAAGTTTCTGTAATTTTTTTTTACCCATAAAGCCCGCTAAACCACTGAAATTAGAGTAAACCTTTCATTTGATTCATTTTACTCCTTCGTTGCCTGTTTATTGTCGTTGAAATGGGTAAAACAGTCGTTGAAAATATTTAGATAAAATTGAGCCTGTCCATCAGTTGGCTACGATAGGTTTCAGCCAGTGGAACAGAAGATGAGCCAATGATGATAGCCCCCTCTTTTATGCGTTCAATCTTGTTAATGGCTACAATATAGCTTCGGTGAATACGCATAAAATTAGCCTGTGGAAGTTTTATTTCAACCGACTTCATGGTAGTATGAGCCATAAACCATTTTTCGGGAGTATAAATTTTTACATAATCTCCCATTGCCTCCATCCAGAGGATATCTGAAAAACTGATTTTAACGAGTGCGCCTTTATCTTTCAGGAAAATAAAATCGGGTTCAATCCGGCTCACGGAAGTATTGCGATGGTCATAAATACTCTGTGCTTTTTCAATTGCCTGTAATAAACGGGGAAAGGTAACCGGCTTTACCACAAAATCGGCTACATTTAAATCAAATGCATCCACAGCATAATTGCTGTTTGATGTTGAGAAAATAATGATGGGTTTATTGTTGAGAGATTGCAGTAACTCAATACCGGACATCCCAGGCATCTCAATATCAAGTATAACCAGATCAACCTGATTATTATTTATAAACTCATAAGCTTCCAAACCTGTACTGCATTCCCCTACTAACGTAACAGATTTTATCTGGCTAATGAATTCCTTCATTGCCATACGTGCCAGTTTATTATCATCTACAATTAAACACTTCATTTCAATGCTTTCTTTTGTTTGCTTGTGGTACAGATTTTCTCCCAAAAAGGGGAGTTTTCAATGATAAATATAGATAGTATAAGTGACAAATCATGTATGAGTTGATTGTCCTATATATTACTGATGTTCTTTAAAGTGGTATTGCCTGTAAAACGTTTCTGATAGCCTTTCCTTTCCATAAACACTCTTCATACTCACTTTCAGCGTTGCTGTAATAAGTAATTCCGCTGCCAACCTGATAAGAAAGATAATTTGTTGATGCGTTGTAC
Organism: Chitinophagaceae bacterium; assembly: GCA_022841365.1. Classification (GTDB taxonomy): domain Bacteria; phylum Bacteroidota; class Bacteroidia; order Chitinophagales; family Chitinophagaceae; genus Lacibacter. The sequence goes on from JALHRP010000002.1 coordinate 68,942, forward strand.
AACAGGCTCCTGATAACTACATTAAAATCAAAATCACCATTGGGGGCAATGTAACCAACTGCGCCTGAAAACAATCCCCGTCTTGACGGTTCAAATGCATCAATCAGTTGCATCACTTTTCGTTTGGGTGCACCCGTCATACTTCCCATAGGGAAACATGCTTTTATGATCTCTGTAAATTCTAAACCGGAATTTAATTCTCCGCTTACTGATGAAATCATTTGATGCACCTGCGGAAACGTGTACACAGCAAATAATTCATCTGCCTGAACGGTACCCGGTTTACAAACTCTGCTCAGATCATTCCGTACCAAATCTACCACCATTACATTTTCGCTCCGGTCTTTAACACTGTCATGCAGTGCGGTTTTTAACGCTTCGTCTGTTGCGGCATCGGTAAGATTGCGCTGCAATGTTCCTTTCATGGGCTGAGACAACAGTTGATTTCCCTGTTTACGTAAAAAACGTTCCGGACTTGCACAAAGCAGGTAACTGTTATCTGTTTTATAAAATGCCGAAAACGGGTTGGGTGAAACAGCTGCAAGAGAACGGTATGTGTTGATGGGATCAATTACAACGGATGGATTGAAAAACTCCATACAGTAATTCAGTTCATAGCAGTCGCCACGGATAATATGTTCTCTGATCCTGTTTATCTGGCTGATGTATTGATCTTTTGAAACTCTTTGCTGCAGATCAACTGCCTTTTTTTGTTCCTGCACAATGGGTTCCTCAGCACAAATAGCAGCAAACACATTTGCATGATCCTGTTGCAGTGATCCGATCTGCATTTCAGTTTCACTCAACTGAAATACATATTGAGGAACAAAAAAACCAAGATCAGCAAAACCAATAAAATCTTCTTTTAACGGGAGCAACTGTTCTGTTTCATTGTTGAGATCGTAGGCGAGGTGGCCAAAGATCCAATCGCCCTGATGCATGTTGATCCATGATTGTAACTGCTGCAATGCATTCCCTGCATTTGCTGATACGGATGATATGCTGCCGCATGCAACTAAACATTCGTATGAATGGCCGGGCAGTTGATACCGGTGGTTATCTAAAAAAGCAGAAATGTTGAACCGGTTACACCAGCTCAACATTTTATGTTTTGTTTCAGATAAATCTGTGATTGAAAAAGAGTGGAAAGTTCTGCTCACTGTTTGTATTAAAAATCATCATCGTCATCATCAAAATCATCACCACCGCCCATCATATCAAACTCCTTAAAATCATCATCAATTTTAAAGTCATCTTCTTCCTCGCCACCTTTCTTTTTAACTGCACTTTTTCCTTTTGATTTAGGAATATCAAACTCTTCAAAGTCGGGATCATAATCATCATCTTCATCGCCTTTTTCCCAATCATCTGCTTCTTCATCTGCATCATCATCTTCTTCATCATCGTCGTTTGATTTGGATTTAGATGCAGATGCTTTGCTTCCTTTTTTTACAACAGGTTCATCATCCATCTCAAAATCATCATCATCCTCATCAGTATCTTCCTGCGTTTTTTTTGATTTACTGTCAGCTTTTTTTACATCTGAATCAACAGGTGTTGATTTGTCTGCTGGTTTCTTTATTGACTTTGCCATGTGTAACAACGATTGTTCTGTAAAATTTCAATTGGTTTTTGAATTAGCCAAACTTTTGCTCAAAATTATTTTTAGTTTTTACTGAAAAATGATTTGCTCTCTGCCCGGCCCGTTGGAAACATATTTTACTTCTACCCCAAGGTATTGGTTAATAAAATTAAGATACAAATGCATTTGCTCAGGAAAATCGGCCCAGTTTTTACAATCTGTAACAGGCTTACTCCAGCCCTTAAAAGCTTTGTAAACGGGATCAATTTTAAGCTGACTGATGCCAAAAGGAATTTCGTCTGTTTCTTTTCCTTCTACATTGTACGATGTACATACTTTCAGATCGGGAAAGCTATCCAGCACATCGGCTTTTGTCATTACAATTTGTGTAACACCATTGATCATACAGGCAAACTTTAAAGCCACCAGATCAATCCATCCGCATCGGCGTGGGCGACCGGTGGTAGCACCAAATTCATTTCCGATTTTCCGTAATTCATCACCCGTTGCATCAAATAACTCTGTAGGAAAAGGACCGCTGCCCACTCTTGTACAATATGCTTTGGTAATGCCAATCACTTCTCCAATTTTATTAGGAGGTATGCCCAGGCCGGTACTTACACCAGCCGAAATGGTATTGGATGAAGTAACAAAAGGGAAGGTGCCAAAATCTACATCCAGCATACTTCCCTGTGCACCTTCGGCCAGCACTTTTTTACCTTCTGCAATTTTTTGGTTGATGAAATACTCACCGTTTACAATGTTGAGTTGTTTCAGAAATTCAATGGCTTCAAAAAACTCCTGCTCCCATGCACTGATGTCTTCTGTAAACTGATAATTATCGAGCAGTTGCTGGTGTTTTGTACGAAGTTTATTGTACAGGTTTTTAAATCCGGGATCGAGTAAATCGCCAACACGCAGGGCATTGCGGCCTGTCTTATCCATATACGCAGGACCGATTCCTTTGAGAGTGGAACCAATTTTTTCATCGCCTTTTGCCAACTCGGCGGCTTTATCTAAAGCACGGTGTGTTGGTATAATGAGGTTGGTACGTTGAGCAATAAAAAGATTCTCTTTTACATTTACGCCCATGGCTGCCACCTTCTCACATTCTTTTTTAAGTGTAACAGGATCCAGCACCACACCATTGCCAATTAAATTAATGATGCCTTTATGAAAAATGCCGCTTGGTATTTGGTGCAGCACTACTTTTTCGCCTTTTACATAAAGTGTGTGCCCTGCATTAGGGCCACCCTGGAAACGGGCAATCACATCATATTTAGGTGCAAAAAAGTCAACAATCTTTCCTTTTCCTTCATCGCCCCACTGGAGGCCCAGAATTACATCAACCATAAAATAATTTGAGTAAATATTTAAGTGGCAAAAGTAAGTGTTGCTGTCAATTATCGCTCATTCTTATTTCTATATTGCTTATTTTTTATTAACAGGTATCAGGACTATCTTGCCTTTACTCTTACCTGCATTGCATAACCGTAAGTATCCAATGGAGTGATTATGATATTCTCTTCTCCGGCAAAAGATAAATAACGGAGTAATTTTTCTGTTGTAAACCGCTGGCTCCAGAATCCTTCTTTAGTGGCTGTAAAAGAATCCAGCTCATCTGTAATAACTGTCATGTTCATTTTCCTGTAAGACTCTTCCTGTTTTAAACGGGTAGAATCATGATCAATGTAACAGGCACCTAATACAATTTCTCCTCCCGGTTGCAGCAGCCGGTATGCATTTGAAAATACTGTTTGAAATTTTGGATTATCATCAAGCTGCAATCGTTTTTCTTTCGGGTTATAAGTTTCAAATGAAAAATCATCCGGATAAAAGTTTCCCGGTGTAAACCAGGTACACAAAATAAGATCATACTTTCTTTCCCATTCATAAAGCTTTGCAGCATCAAATAAATAAACATTCACCTTATCTCCAATTCCCATATCTGCAATGAGCTTATTGGAAAGATCAATACAGGCCTGTGCATTGTCTGTACCATCATACTTTTCAATCAGCTCCCAGATATCTTTAATACCACTCAAATGTTTGGGAACTCTGGCATTTCCTATACCAATATCAAATATTGAAATGGGTGCTTTCTTTTTTTCTGCCAGTGTAGAAATAACTTTCTTCAACTCAATCATCTCTGCCCATTGCGCCTGAATTAAATATTCACTTACATATTGGAGATCAAAAGAAGTTGTTACAGTATTGGCATTGTCATACATGGCCATATAACAAAGGATTTAAACGTTTCACTACGCTGCTTTTTGGGCAGTGATTACGAATGTATCAAAAGCATAAGAAGGTCTTGGCACACATTGCAACAGCTCAAACCCTGCCAATGAAAGCAACAAAAACAGTTCTTCTTTCAGAAATGTACGTATAACAGAATCATCCTGACCAAGCTCAGTTAAGTTTTCGTTTTCTGCAACTTCATAATAAACAGACAACCAGTTAAACGTAAACCCGCTTTGCAGGTTCACCGTCCAGTTACTTCTACGTTGATATTTTTTGTTTTGATGCACTGCAGTATGTATAATTTCTTCCCCATCTTTTATTCGTGAAATGAATGTTTGTGCATCAATAAAATCAAACACCAGAACTCCACCGTCTTGTAAATTCCTGTTGATGGATTGAAAGGTTTTTAACAGGTCTTCATTTGTAAGCAGATAACTGATGGTACGACCGGTAATAATACAGGATGCTGTTTTTTGAGGCAGTGAAAACTCCCGCATGTCGCCCTCAATAAAAGTTGCTTCGGGATGGTTCTGCTTTGCTATGGCCAGCATATCAGCGCTAACATCAAGACCTGTATATGTTAATCCCGATTTTAAAAAAGGATCTGCCAGGTTTCCAGTGCCACAACCAATTTCAATAACTGACTTGCATTGATTCCTTGTAAGAACATCATTGTAAAATAAAAACTCCTCATCGTAGTTTATAAAACTCCGGTACATGGCTTCATATACTGCCGACAGCCTTCTGTATAACTCCTTCATAAAATTTCAGGTTGAAAGACCATTTCTTAAAGTTAAAATTTCTGCAAACAAAAAAGGGTGTGAAAAATTTCACACCCTTTATCTCTGCTGAATCTGATTTAGAACTTAAATATAAACTGCGCCTGGAACATTGTTCCCAATTGGCTGAATTGTGAACCGTTGTAACCTAAAATACGGTAACGGCCGCTGAATGATAAAAATCCTTCCAGCAATTCTCTGTTTGCTGTATTTGATAAGGTTGACTGTGCTGCTGCATAATTAGGATCTGATGAATTACCTGTTAATTCTAATTTCCACTTTGGTAACACATTGAAAATATTATTAACAGCAACGTTCACAGAAATTTTTTCTGTAAAGTTGTAACCGAAATTTAAATCTGTAACAACTGCAGGCGAAAATACCTGTTTGATATTATTCATAATGGGCCCGCCATTATCTAGATCCTGAAATTTGGTTGGTCCGAATAAAGTGTTGTTTAAACTGATTCCTAATTTATTCATGCTGTAATCAAACCCTAATACTGCTTTGTACTGAGGACGGCCTTCTGTAAGTAATGATTTGATTTGCGCACTTAAGATAGAAGCGTTGGCAGATTTAATTGCATCGGGCTCATTTGGTGAACCTAAGATTTCATTACTCAACGTATAGTTACCGGCAAGGTTAATTCCCAGTTTACCTGAACCGATGCCAATGTTTTTATAGTTCATCACCAAATCAATACCCTGTGTTCTTGTTTTTACACCATTGATGAAAAACTGAACACTTGCCAAATCAAAATTACCTGCTCCAACGCTGGCACCTTTTAAAATCCGTCCAAGCTCGGTTGTAGGATTAGCCAGTAATTTATCATCTGTATTAATAGAAGAACTGTAAACAATCCGGTCGTTAATAGTAATGTTGTAATAATCAATTGTAATACTCAGGTTCTTCACCGGTGTTAAACCCACACCAAATGTTAAGTTGATGGACTTTTCAGGAGTTAATAAGGGAACACCCAATGCAAAGGCCTGCTTACTTCTGTTGTTAAATAAACCCGACAATTGAATTGTACCGCTTGCAAATGATGCCTGTGTAGATTGTGTGTAGATCTGATGCAAAGTAGGTGCTCTGAAACCTGTTGATGCCGAAGCTCTGATAACAGCTTTACCATTAGCCAGTTTATAACGGGTAGACGCTTTCCATACAAAAGCTTCACCAAAATCACTATACTTTTCACCACGAATGGCTGCGTTAATTAAAAAGTCTTCTGTAACATCATACGTTGCATCTACATATGCACCTACGTTGAAACGCTTGTTGGTTCTTGCATTTTCTGCACGGATACCGGGAAATGAGTTTGAACCCTCTCCTGAATAAGAAGCAGTATCTCCTGCAATAATTTCAAATGTTTCTGATCTTACCTCTGTACCAAATGCCAAACTGAAATTGTTTGACAGATTTTTAGAAATGTCGTAGTTACCAACAATATGAGAGAATTTAGAACCGCCCGGTTTAAAAGAAGTTGGACTGGCTGCACCTAATGTACGGTTCACTGTATTTTCAACTGTGTATGCAATCTGATTTCCGCCAAATGTAACAGCTACATCATGTGTCCATCCGCTTTTTACATTTTTTAATCCAACAGTTGCATTATAATCAAACAAATCACCTTCAAAAGTTGGAACATAACCAAGGTAGCCTTCGTATAAAGGATCATTACCACCCGTATAATTTGGAGCTCCCGGAATTCTTTTGTGCAGTAAGCCTGCGTCAGTTCTCCAGTATGGAGTTCTGAAGTTTGCAAAACTTTTTGCTTTTTTAAATACCATGGCTGCATTGCTGTAAAACTGTCCGTTATCACCTACAGGTAACCCGAGGTTATAATTAAACTTGCCTGCCTGAATATCACCGGAACCGTTGATATTATTCGCAGTAGGAAACCGATCTAAGTATCGGTTAATTGCCGCATCAGCAGATGCTGATCCGCCAAAAGTTGCAATTTCAGTTGGGCGGTGAATAATTCCTGAACGAACTGCACTGTTCTGCTGACTGAAATCAACTGTGTAGTTAATAAATCCTTTATCGCCAATGTTATTGCCGCTGTTAAATGCCAGTCCGTAATTTGCACCATCGCCTTTTGAAGTGATGCCGGAATTAAAAGTTAAAGAGCTATACTGGTATCTATCTTTCAAAATAACGTTCATTACACCTGCAATGGCATCAGAACCATATTGAGCAGATGCTCCATCTCTCAAAATTTCTACACGCTTGATCGCATCAACTGGAATACCTGAAAGATCTGCACCTGTTTCACCACGGCCGGGTGCAAACTGTACATATAATAATGAACTTAAGTTTTTCCGTTTGCCATTGATCAGAATCAATGTACGGCTTGGTCCGAGATTTCTGATTTCATATGGATCAAGTAAAGTTGTAGCATCATTCACGGGTGTATTCACCGTGTTAAAAGATGGAACACGATATTGCAACTGCTTATCAAAAGTTGTTTGTGCGGTTGTTCTCAATTCTCCGGCCGACAACACATCAACAGGTAACGGTGTACCTACTGATGTTCTGGGCAATGAACGGGAGCCTACAATAATAACATCTTCCAATCCTTTAGAGTCTTCGGTCAAATCAACATCAACAGTTTTTTGTTCACCTTCTGCCAATTGAACAGTAACGACTTGAGATGCAAATCCTGCAAAGGAAAATGTAATGCTGTAATTACCGGGTGCAAGTTTTAACGTGTATTTGCCATCTTCATCAGAAGTAGTACCTTTTCCTGATGGTCTTGCTGTAATGCTGGCCCCTGCAAGAGCAGCGCTTTTGCCTTTTACTGTACCGGTAAGTGTTCCCTGTGCTAATAAAAAGCTAGGAAAGATGATTGCCAACAGACAGATCATCCTTGCTAAATTTGTTGTTCTCATTTATTTTGTTTTTGATTTAACTACAGGAAGTTCGCTCAAAAAAAAATGTAAACAAAAAAATTATAACAAAAAGATAACAACTCTTTTTTCGCAAAATTTACATTACAAATAAAAATAATGCGTGTGAACCTTTCAGGATATTTCTGTATCGTATCGTTCTACAGTTTCAATTCCTTTCATTTGAAGTAACCGGTTCACCAGTTCATCCAGCTCATCTTTATCGTGTACAAAAATTTTAATGTTGCCTTCAAACAAACCTTCTTTTGCTTCAATGGTAATGGCACTGATGTTTAAACGCATTTCACTGCTGATGAGATTAGTGATCTTACTTACTACTCCCACATCATCAACACCAATAATTTTAATACCGGTAAGAAAAGAGATTTCTTTATTCTTGGCCCATTTTGTTTTTACCACACGATGACCAAAGTTGGAGAGCAATCTGGCAGCGTTGGGACAATTGGTGCGGTGGATGATTAATCCTTTTCCTGTTGATACAAAACCAAACACATCATCGCCGGGAATGGGTTTGCAACAGTTACCCAGCGTGTACACAATACGATCACTGCTCTCACCAAAAATGATGAGCTCAGAATCTTTTGGTGTAAGTGGTTTAGCCGGATCGTATTCAGGTTTGGGTTCCTGCAACGGCTTAACGGGTTTTGGCAACTCCAGTTTATCGCCATGCAGTTGCAACTCTTTGATTTCTTTAAGATCAATTGCTTTGGTGGCAATTTTATAAAACAGATCCAGTTGCGAAGGCAGTTTGTAGTACTGCGTTAAGGTTTCTACATTCTGTAAATCGAAACTTGCACCCATTTGTTCCAGCTTGCGTTGAAGAATATATTTTCCTTCATCGGCCACTTTTCGTTTCTCTTCCTTCAGTGCATCTTTTATTCTGGATCTTGCTTTTGCTGTAACAATAAAACTCAACCAGTCTTCACTTGGTTTTTGTTTACTGCTGGTAATAATTTCAATCTGATCTCCGCTGCGCAGTTTATGTGCAATAGGAACCAGTTTGTGATTTACTTTGGCACCAATGCAACGGCTTCCCACATCACTATGCACACTAAACGCAAAATCAAGAGCAGTTGCGCCCAATGGTAACATCTTTACATCGCCCTTTGGTGTGTACACATAAATTTCTTCTGCAAGAAATGAACTTTTAAAATCCTGCAGAAAATCAAGTGAGCTGCTGTCCTGATTATTCAGCACTTCACGAATATTATGAAACCATTTATCAAACCGGTCTTCGTCGCTGCTGCCTTCTTTATATTTCCAGTGTGCAGCTAAACCCTTCTCTGCAATTTCGTTCATGCGTTTGGTGCGGATCTGTACTTCAACCCACTTACCTTGCGGCCCCATTACTGTGGTGTGTAAGGCTTCGTATCCATTGCTCTTGGGATTGCTCAACCAGTCTCGCAAACGTTCCGGACTGGGTGTGTACATATCGGTAACAATGGAGTATGCCTTCCAGCAATCTTCTTTTTCTTTTTCCTGCGGCGCATCAATGATCATACGGATAGCAAACAAATCATACACTTCTTCAAAGCTGACACCTTTCTTTTTGATCTTGTTCGAAATGGAGTGAATGGATTTAGGGCGACCATAAATTTCGAAACTGGCAAAACCTGTCTTCTCCATTTTTTCTTTGATGGGTCGAATAAACTCATTGATATATCTGCTGCGTTCACGCTTTGTTTCTGAAAGTTTGCGTGCAATTTCTTTATACGTATCAGGCTCCAGGTACTTCATGGAAAGATCTTCCATCTCTGTTTTCAAATTATACAACCCAAGCCTGTGTGCCAATGGTGCATACACATAAACCGTTTCACTGGAAATCTTCAACTGCTTTTCACGCTTCATACTGTCCAGCGTACGCATATTGTGTAAACGATCAGCCAGTTTGATCAATATCACCCGTGGATCATCTGTAAGCGTTAATAAGATCTTTTTAAAGTTCTCTGCCTGTTGGGTAGAGTTGGCATCAACTACTGTGGAAATTTTTGTTAAGCCATCAATGATTCTTGCAATCTCGTTTCCAAACTCACGGGCCACATCTTCTAAAGTTATATCAGTGTCTTCAACTGTATCATGCAACAATGCACAAATAGTAGAACGAACGCCTAATCCAATTTCTTCAACACAAATTTGTGCAACAGCTAATGGATGCAGAATGTAAGGTTCGCCACTTTTGCGGCGCATGGTTTTATGTGCTTCTGCTGCCATTTCAAAAGCAGTACGCACCAGTTCCTTGTCGCCTTTTTTGAGTTTGGTTTTAAGCGAACGTAACAAACTGCGGTAGTGACGAAGGATTTCCTTTTTTTCCTGTTCGGGAGTAAGGGTATAGGCCGGTATGGTGGTTATCATTTCCAGTAACAGCGAATTTACGAAAAGATAAAAGGGTTTACACAAATATCATCAGCAAAAGTTTAAAGCAGCGTATTTAAGTTTAGGTTGATCATTACATATAATAACTGCAACACCATGATCAACTCTGCCCACCTGATTATCCTGGCAAATATTTTTTCTTACCTGTTGTTTGGCCCATGTTCCTGTAGATGCAAAAAAAATGAAACAGTTATTTTAATTGATGAGGAAACCAAAGCTTACACGGTATTTCAACCAAATTCCTTTTGGATTTATGATCATTATCCTGCAGGTATTAAAGACACGCAAAAATTAAACAGCGTTGTGAAATGGAAAGGACAATATATGTTCTGTTTACCTACATACGAGGTTTTTAAAACTGCCGGTTACAGCTCTCTTGCACAAGATTCTGTTTATTACGAATTAACCTCCGAAAATGACTATGGAAATTTATATTCCGTTTACGCTGCTTCTCTGGATACTTCTGTAAGAAACACCCTTCCCCTTTATTTTTCAGGGAGTATAAATGATTCCATTATTGAAATACGTGGTAAAATGGCAACCCTTCGACTGATTAACATTTTAGATTCTTATCAAACAGGCAGCAGCAATTTCAGTTCAGTTAAAATTTTTGAACGAATCCCCTCAAGGTTCTACCCATCTGATTCGCTGATCAAAATTTATTGGGCAAAAAATATCGGCATTATCAAAAAAGAGTATACAGGAGGCCGCTTTGAAGAGCTTATAAAATATGATGTAAAGCAATAGATCATATTGAAAAAACAGGCTCAACAACCAATAAATAAAGTATTTCCCCCTACCTTTGCAGCCCGTTTTTAAACAAAGTTCTTCCGGATGTGGTGAAATTGGTAGACACGTCAGACTTAGGATCTGATGCCGTAAGGTGTGGGGGTTCGAGTCCCTCCATCCGGACTTTTTAAAAGTTTAAGGTTTCAAGTTTAAGGTTGTAAAACACTCCCATCAATAACTTTAAACGTTTTAACCTTAAACGTTCAACTCAAAAATATGGCTACAGTTACAAGAGAAAACATTGGCTTGTTGAACGACAAGATCAGCGTTAAAATTTCCAAAGAAGATTATTTTCCTGCGTTTGAAAAAACTCTGAAAACCTACAGCAAACAGGCAAATATTCCCGGTTTCCGTAAAGGCATGGTGCCTGCAGGTATGGTGAAGAAAATGTACGGTCCAGGCATTTTTACAGAAGAAGTGATCCGCAATATTGAAAAAGGATTGAACGATTACCTCGCAGCCGAAAAGCTCGACATTTTTGCACAACCGCTGCCATTACCGAATGCAGAGTTTAAACCAAATATGGACAGCCCGGCCGATTACAGCTTTGATTTTGAAGTAGGTTTAAAACCCGCTTTCGAAATTAACCTCAGCAAAATTTCTGCGCCTTACTACAAAGTACAAGCCACTGCAGAAATGGTAAACGAAGAAATAGAGCGTTTGCAAAACCGTTTCGGTAAAATGACCGAGCCCGAAGCCATCAACAATGATGAAAACGTGTTGAATCTTACGTTTGAAGAAATCAATGCAGATGGTACAGCAGCTGAAGGCGGTTTAAAGAAAGACAATTCGTTACTGGTAAAATACTTTACACCTGCCTATCGTACAAAGCTGCATGGTTTAAAGAAAGATGATACACTCAACGTTCAACTGAGCGAAGCGTTTGAAGAAAAAGAACGCAGCTGGGTAATTGAAGATTTGGGAATGAAAGATGTTGCTGATGCAGCTCAAAAATCGTTTAAATTGACCATTACAAAAGTTGGGTTGATTGAAAAAAGAGAACTGAACGAAGAGTTCTTTAAAGAAGCATTGCCTGCAAAAGATATTAAAACAGAAGCTGAGTTCCGTGCTGCTATTGAAGCAGACATACAGGCTTACTGGGATAAACAAAGCAGCAACCAGATCCAGCATCATTTGTATCATGTGTTGTTAGATGATATTAAAATGGATTTGCCCGAAAGCTTTTTGAAAAAATGGCTGGCAACGTCTAACGATCCTTCAAAACCTGAACAGGGACCAAAATCTCCTGCACAGATTGAAGCTGAATATCCAACCTTCAACACACAATTGCGTTGGACCCTGATCACCGATAAGATCATTACTGAAAATAAACTGGAAGTAACGCCTGATGAACTGAAAGAAGCGATTAAACAACAGGTGTTGAGTTATTTTGGCGGCATGAACCTTGCCGATGGTAATGTGGAGTGGTTAGATCAGTATGTGGATGGTTTAATGAAAGATGAACAACAGGTTGACAGTACCTACCGCAAGCTGGTAACCGAAAAAGTATTCAACTGGGCTGAGCAACAAATTACAAAAAATGAAAAAGTGGTAACTGCTGAAGAATTCATTAAAATGAATGAAGAACACCAGCACCAACACCATTAATAAGTTCGAAGTACGAGGTTAGAAGTACGAAATAACACAGTCCCGCTGAGCAATTGGCGGGATTTTTATTTAGAGTCATTTAAGGAAGTTTACATATTTGTCATAATAACCGAACCCGGTAACTGATAACTAACAACTATAAACTACCAACTTGCATTCCTCTGCCTTATTGTCCTGCTTTTATCCCTTGCACGGTATTTGAAAATATTTTCGTTCCAAATGATATTCCCTTAACTTCAAACCGGAAAAAAAACTATTATGGATTTGAATAAAGAATTTGAAAAATACGCTGTGAAACACCGTGGTATTTCCGGCGCCACCTTGCATAATTATCAAACACATGCTTTCCCGAGCAACTTAACGCCTTACATTATTGAAGAGCGGCCATTGAATGTAGCCAGTATGGATGTATTCTCCCGCCTGATGATGGATCGCATTATTTTTCTGGGCGAACCTATTAATGATTATGTAGCCAACATTGTTACTGCACAGATGTTGTTTCTGGAAAGTACCGATCGTACAAGAGATATACAAATGTATATTAACTGTCCGGGCGGCAGTGTATATTCAGGCCTCGGTATTTATGATACCATGCAGTACATTACTCCCGATGTGAGTACCATCACCATTGGCATTGCAGCAAGTATGGGTCAAATACTGATGTGTGCAGGTACCAAAGGAAAACGTACAGCATTAAAGCATAGTCGTATCATGATTCATCAGCCAAGTGCAGGTGCAGGCGGACAGGCCAGTGACATTTTAATTACCGTTAATGAGGTAAAGAAAATTAAGCAGGAGTTGTATGAAATTACTGCTTTGCACACCGGGCAACCTGTTGAAAAAATTGCAGAAGATTCAAGCCGTGATTTCTGGATGACTGCTGCTGAAGCCAAAGACTATGGCCTGGTAGATGAAGTACTGGTAATGAATCCACGTAAAACAAAAGAAAGCTAAAATCTAAAAAAAAAGTACAAGATGTATCAACATAATTCAACATTTCCTTTTCGTTTTGAAGACGAGGAAGAAGATGAACCAAAAGAAAATCCGTTAGAGAATTTTACTGCGGCAGCGTTTGGTCCTTACAATAAAAAATTCTTAGAGCAACGAAAAGTATTTTTCTGGGGTGTAGTACATGATAATTCTGCCAAAGAAATCGTTAATAAATTATTGTACCTCGATGCGGTAAAGCCCGGTGAAGAAATTAAACTCTTCATCAACAGCCCCGGTGGTGTGGTTACAAGCGGCATGGTGATTTATGATACCATGCAAATGATCAGTTCACCTGTAAGTACCATCTGTATGGGTATGGCAGCATCCATGGGTTCAATTCTGTTGAGCGGCGGTGCAAAAGGCAAGCGATATATTTTTCCGCATGGAGAAGTGATGATCCATCAGCCAAGTATCGGCGGCGCACAGGGTACCAGTGCCGACCTGGAGATTCTTGCTCATCAAATAGCTAAGACAAAAGATATGGGGGCAAAAATTCTGGCAGATAACTGCGGCAAATCCATTGAACAGGTATTAAAAGATTTTGACCGTGACTACTGGATGGATGCCAACGAAGCTGTTAAATACGGCATTGTTGATGGCATTCTGGACAAACTGTAACGGAATCTACGAATATAAAAAAGGGGGTTCGGGTCTGTTACCCGCCCCTTTTTATTTAATACCAACCCTTTCAAAAGCTTTATTATCTTTGACGTTGGGTTAAACGAACACCCCAGCCTAAAAATCCATTTCAAATGGCTAAAAACAACATGCTACATTGTTCTTTTTGCGGCAGAAGCAGAGACGAAGTGAAAATATTAATTGCCGGTCAGGAAGGACATATCTGTGAAAACTGTGTTGAACATGCACAGGAAATCATTGGGCAGGAATTATTAATGCGCAATGAAACCTCTACCTCCAACTTTAAACTCAACGTAAAAAAACCAATTGAAATCAAGCGGTTTTTAGACGAATACATTATTGGTCAGGACGAAGCCAAGAAAGTACTGGCCGTTGCAGTATACAATCACTACAAACGCTTAAAGCAAAAAACAGAAAGCGAAATAGAGATTGAGAAGAGCAATATTGTAATGGTGGGCGAAACCGGCACCGGCAAAACATTACTTGCAAAAACAATTGCCCGTTTACTGAATGTTCCTTTTGCCATTGTAGATGCAACCGTATTTACAGAAGCAGGATATGTAGGTGAAGATGTGGAAAGCATACTGACCCGTTTGTTACAGGTTTGCAATTATGATGTAGCTGCTGCAGAAAAAGGAATTGTTTACATTGATGAGATTGATAAGATTGCCCGTAAAGGAGATAACCCTTCTATTACCCGTGATGTAAGTGGTGAAGGTGTACAACAGGGTATGCTTAAATTGCTCGAAGGAACAGAAGTATTGGTTCCGCCACAAGGAGGCCGTAAACATCCGGAGCAGAAACTGATTAAGATTAACACACAGAATATTCTCTTTATTTGCGGTGGTGCTTTTGATGGTATTGACCGTGTGATTGCACGCAGAGTAAACACCAACGCCATAGGTTTTAATGTAAATAAAGAAGAGCAGGAGCACATGAAGAAAAACCTGTTGCAATATGTAAATGCACAGGATCTGAAATCGTTTGGTTTGATACCTGAATTACTTGGCCGTTTACCGGTTGTTACGCATTTAAATCCATTAGATGCTGAAACGCTCCGTGAAATATTGGTTACTCCTAAAAATGCACTCATTAAGCAATACCATAAATTATTTGAGATTGAAGGAATTGAATTAACCATTGATGCAGAAGTGTACGATTTTATGGTAGCCAAAGCAATGGAATATAAATTAGGTGCAAGAGGCTTACGCAGCATTTGTGAAAGTATTTTAACCGATGCCATGTTTGATTTGCCCGGCAGCGATGAAAAGAAATTTCACCTGTCACTTGAATATGCTATGCACAAATTTGATAAGAGTAAATTGAGTATGTTGAAAGTAGCATAGCCCCCATCCCCTAAAGGGGTGCCATAAATACATAAACCTGTTGAGTACTTCAACAGGTTTTTTATTTGAAATAGACTTTTTAACCTCCAACCTTAAACTTGTAACTTGCAACCTTAAACTTTATTTATGCAGGATTTAATTGATCGTTTAATGGCCGAAGGTTTAACAGAGCAGCAGGCATATAAAGCCATCGAAGTCATTAAGAATTTTGCCCGTGAAAAGTTTCCCATTTTTGGCAGTGCCATCGACGGGCTCTTCAGTAAATATGCAAAGAAAGAGGATGAAGATTTCTTAGATTAATACTCCCCTGTTTTTAAACAAAAAATAAACCCCGGCATATACATACCGGGGAGTAATAGATGCAAGGGCTCAGTGGTTAACAAAAATATGTTGATGTAAGTTGTCTTAAAAAAGAGGGCCTGTATAGAAATGCAAGCCCGTTTGTAATCCAATATCCTATGAAAAACCTGCATAAATGTAATCACCTGTTGCCGCCCGCTGAAGACTAGTAGATGAACAAAAGCAGAAAGTAGGTTAACACTTCTTTTCAGTAGATTTGTCTGCCACTGCCACAAATGAACCAACCCATTACATATATTCTTGCAGATGATGATGAGCTGTATCGTGAACTCACCCTGCAACATTTACAACAACTGCCGTTTACGGAATGCCTTGCTGTTTGCGACAATGCGTTTTCAGCACTGGAACAACTGAAACAGCACACACCTGATTTGCTGGTGCTGGATGTAGAGATGCCCGGCCTCAGCGGTATTCAACTGGCGAAAAGTCTGAAAGAGCTGCCGATGATCATTTTCATCAGCTCACACCCCAGCTATGCGGTAGATGCATTTGAAGTAGATGCCATTGATTATCTGGTAAAACCTGTTGCGCAGGAACGGCTGATGCGTTCAATAGAAAAAGCACGTGCCTTGCTGGCCATGAAAGAAAATACACCTGCTGCTAATGCGTTTGAAGTAAAAGCCGATGATTCTTTTTTTGTAAGAGATAAAAACAGATTTATCCGTATTGCTTACAGCGATGTGTTATACATTGAATCGTTGGGAGATTTTGTAACTATTTTTCAGCAAAACGGACAAAAACAGGTAGCACTGGTAAGTATGAAAAATCTGGAACAGCAGTTACCGGCAACTCACTTTCTCCGTATTTCAAGAACACATATGGTGAACACACAAAAGATCACTGCTATAGACAGTGAAACACTTTTTATTTTAGCTATCCAGCTCCGTATTGGTAAAACCTTTGCAGAAAATGTTGTGCAAACGGTGGTTGGTTCAAATGCTATTAAACGCTTTATCTGATCGCTTTAATTTTATTTCATGCAGAAAATATTTTTCACCCTTTTTCTACTTACAGGATATGCTGCATTTGCTCAAACCAAAAACGAAGCAGACAGTTTATTAAAACTTGTTGATACCAATATACCCGACAGCAGCAAGCTGGCTGCTTACAGAAGAATCGGGAATTACTATATGGATAACAATGCCGGTAAAGCCATTGAGTATTTTTTAAAAGTAAATGAACTGGCAAAAAAATTAAACCTTCCGCTGCAGTTGGCTAACAGTTATTACAGCATGGGGTTTTGCTATCTCGTAAAAAGTGATTACGATAAATCACTGGAGAATTATCAGCAGTCTATCCGCATTTATGAAACATTAAAAGATACGTTCCGTTTAACCAATGCATTGATGTCGGTTGGCAATGTATACAACAGCAACAATAATATTCCAAAACTGAATGAGTATTATGATCTGGCTGAAGTGCTGGTGAAGGCGAGCAAAGATACCGCACAGCTCAGCAGTATTTACAGCGAACGAGGGAATATACTCAACCAGCAGCAACAATACCAGGCAGGATTAACCTATCAGTTAAAATCACTGTACTTAACAAGATTGATCAAAGACGATTACCTGACTGCCAATACCCTTATCAATATTGGTTTAACACACAAACACCTCAACCATATTCAGCAATCACTTGCTTATTACGACAGTGGCTTTGCCATACTCAATGCTACAGAAACACCACCCGATGTGTGGGCTGCCTTTTATAACAATGTTGCAGCCACCAATGCAAAAGGAAAAAATTATAAAGAGGCCAGAGAAGCATTCACAAAGAGTATTACTTATGCAATGCAGGCCGGCAGCCCTGCCATTGAAATGGAAAACTACCGTAACATGGCCGATATGTATGGAGATATGAAAGATTATTATCTGCAATCGGTTTATCAAAAAAAATATTACACACTCAAAGACAGCCTTTTCAGTACCGATAATAAAAACCAGCTTACACAATTAGAAGCCGATTATCAGGTTGAAAAAAAGAATGCAGAGATTGTAAAAAAAGATGCAGAAGTAGTAAAGCAAAAAAATCAGCGCAACATTTTTATGATTGTTGCTGCTGCAGTCTTTTTAGTGCTTGCTTCTCTGTTTTATCTGTACCGACGTATTCAACAAAACAACCGCCTGCTCGAAAGAAAAAATGAACAGATTGAACAACAGAAAAATGAACTGCAAACACTCAACCAGGTAAAAGACCGTTTGTTCAGCATCATCAGCCACGATTTAAGAAACCCACTGGTTACATTAAAATCGTACCTCACACTCAGCAGCAATACCAGCATCAGCCCTGAAAAAAAAGAACAGTTTAAACAGCAAACATTCCGTGCAGTTACACAAACCGGCGATATGCTCGACAACCTGCTGGCATGGGCCAATATGCAATTGAAAAATACTGCTCCTTCAGTTACAATGACAGACTACAGTAACCTGATACAGGATGTTGTAAGCGAAGTACAGGCACAGGCATTACATAAAACCATTCGCATAGTTACCAATATTGAAGTAAATGATGCACCTGGGAACGAACAGATCATCAGTATTGCATTACGCAACCTGCTTACCAATGCAATTAAATTCAGTAAAGAACAAAGTGAAATTGAAGTTCATTCCTTTCTTAAAGACAATATGGTTTGTTTGTCAGTAAAAGACGAAGGTTCAGGAATGTCAGCGGAGCAAATACAACAGCTCAAGAGTAATTCTATTGAAACAACCAAAGGAACTGCAGGAGAAAAAGGCAGCGGCATGGGTCTTTTCTTAGTAAAAGAATTACTTGAAAAAATAAATGGAAAACTGCTCATTGAAAGTGAACCAAACAAAGGGAGTACAGTAACCATTCAATTACCTGCATCTTTATAAATTTCATCAAGACATCTGATCAAAACCTACCGGATCATTTGCAGATGCAACAAATTCTTTGAGACAAAAAAGCCGCTTCAAAGTTGAAACGGCTGTATTTCTCATGCTGAACAAAATTATCTTAACACCTCACGTGCAATTACAATCTTTTGTATTTCGCTGGTGCCTTCACCAATAGTGCAGAGTTTTGAATCACGGTAATATTTCTCCACCGGAAAATCTTTGGTGTATCCATAGCCGCCAAAGATCTGCACTGCATCGTTACTTGTTTTTACAGCTATTTCACTGGCATAATATTTTGCCATAGCTCCTGCTTCGGTTACTTTTTCGCCACGGTTTTTTAAATCGGCCGCTTTCATGATCAGTAATTCCGATGCAGCAATTTCAGTAGCCATATCGGCCAGCTTAAATGAAATACCCTGGAAGCTGGAGATCGGCTGATCGAACTGATAACGTTCCTGCGAATATTGTAAAGCTGCTTCATAAGCTCCTTTTGCAATGCCGAGCGATAATGCAGCAATGGAAATCCGTCCGCCATCAAGTATTTTTAATGCCTGTCTGAAACCATCACCCACTTCGCCAATACGGTTGGCATCGGGTATGCGACAGTTATCAAAAATCATCTCCGCCGTTTCACTTGCACGCATGCCGAGTTTGTTTTCTTTTTTGCCTGCTTTAAAACCCGGGGTTCCTCTTTCAACAATAAACGCAGTGGAGTTGCCGCTTGTTCTTGGTTCGCCCGTACGTGCAATCACAACAGCAACATCGCCACTGATTCCATGAGTGATCCATGATTTTGTTCCGTTTAACACCCACTCCTCTCCTTCTTTCACTGCAGTTGTTTTCATATTCCCCGCATCGCTACCGGTATTGGGTTCAGTTAAACCCCATGCACCAATCCATTCTCCTGTTGCAAGTTTAGGTAAGTATTTCTTTTTCTGCTCTTCGTTTGCACAATAGAGCATATGACCTGTACAAAGTGAATTGTGTGCAGCTAAACTTAACCCAACCGAGCCACACACTTTTGCTACTTCAACAATGGCTGCCACATATTCATGATATCCAAAGCCGCTGCCGCCATACTGCTCGGGTACAAAAATGCCCATCAAACCCAGCTTACCCATTTCCTGCATTACATCTTTGGGAAAATGCTGCGTTTCATCCCACTCCATTACATGCGGCTTAATATATTTAGCTGCAAAATCTTTGGCTACCTGTGCTACCTGAGTTGTTAATTCGTTCTGTTCAAAATTCATACAATCTGTTTCGTTTTTTCCGGTTAATGGCCGCTGCTGCTCTGTTGCTGAGTGACTTAAAATAAATTGAGCCATGAACTGACCCTCTATGCAGTACCATGACTCAACTTGTTACAATAGCAATCAATCGAAACGGCAGAGCAAATATAGGAGAATTACTAACACCTGTTAGCGGAAGCAGAAAAATTATTTTCCCTCTCCTGCGGTAAGATAAGGGGCAATTTTTTTAAACAGGGTTTCATCTACGGCGCCGAGTTTCTGCAGATCGGCCGTATTGTTAAATAATCCATGTTCCTTGCGATATTGCACAATGGCATTGGCAACGGGGAATTTGATATATGGATGTGCCTTAAACTCATCAATGGAGGCAGTGTTGATGTTGATTTTCTTAACGTCTGCAGTATTCGACAGTTGCAGAAAAGGTTTTATTTTTTGAAACGTTGAATCGGGCAACCCAAAGGTTTCGCCCACCTGCTCGGCCGATACAAAACCGCCCAGTTTTGTACGAAAGTTGACGATGCGTTGAGAGAGTTTGCTGCCAATACCATGTAGTTTTTTCCACTCAGTGGTATCAGCTGTATTGATATCAATCAGAAATACTTTTGGTTCTGTTTTTTTGGTTTGCGATGGTTCAAAGACTGCGGCTGTATTTTTTTCGGCAGATGGTTGTTCAATTTGTACATAAGGAAAAAGCCGTTCAAATTCTTCGTGCCGCAGACCATATATGCGTTCCAGATCATCGGCTTTATAAAAACGACCGCCTTTATTGCGGTAATTTAAAATGGTCTGGATGGTTTTGCTTCTTAAACCAAGTCGTTCAAAATCTTCAGCACTGGCTGTATTTGGGTTGAAATAAAAAAGTTCTGCTGCAGTTGTTTTACTCTGAGTCCGGTATGTATTGGAAGATTTTGGCTGATACCATTGTTCTGTTCCTTCTTCCTGCCGGTTGTATTCTTTTCGTTCGGGAATTATCTGCAACTGTGCCAGTTGGTTTTGTGTAACCGTATCAACCACCAGTTCAATTTCATCTTTTACCAGAAATGGAAACAAGGCAGGAAGTAAGGCAAAAAAAACAGCAAGGATCACTAATCCAAAAACAGACCGCCGTTCTTTTTGAGAAAACGTAAAATAATCACGAATCCATTTGCGTTGGGTAAACTGCATGTTTAAAATTACCTGCTGGGCTGCAGGAATGAAATACTACAAAGCGGGTATGCAGGTGAAAACGGTCTCTACAGCTTAATGGTTAATCCATCGTATCCTAAATGAATACCATCAGGCAACTCTTTTTCAATACTGTCATGTAACCCAAGCTGGTGGCTGATATGCGTAAAATATGCTTCAGGAACCCCGAGTTGCTTTACCAATGCAACAGCCTCTTCGAGGTTATAATGTGAGATATGTTTTTCTTTTCGAAGTGCATTCAACACCATCACTTTACTGCCCCTGATCTTATTCATTTCTTTTTCTTCAATCATATTGGCATCGGTGATATACGTAAACGGACCAAAGCGAAAACCAAGCACCGGCATTTTTAAATGCCAAACAAGAATAGGTTCAATTAACAGATCACCGATTGTAAATGGTTCGGTTGTAATGGTGTGGATATCAATTTCAGGAACACCCGGATATTTTGTATCGGAAAAGGCATAATAAAAATCCCGGCGCAAGGCTTCTTCCGTTAAATAATTGGCGTACACATCCATGGGCTTTTTTGTAAAAAAATTAAATGCCCTTACATCATCCAACCCTGCAATATGATCTTTATGCGGATGAGTAAAAATGATGGCATCTATTTTCTTTACGCCCAGGCGAAGCATCTGATAACGAAAGTCGGGTGTGGTATCTACAACAACCGTTGTGCTGGCTGTTTCAATCATAACGCTGCTGCGCAGCCGTTTATCTTTTGGGTTGGGAGAAGAGCAGACTTCACATTCACATCCAATCATTGGAACACCACTGCTGGTGCCGGTACCGAGAAATGTTATGTTGATGGATGGATAACTCACGAAACGAAAATAATGAATGATGAGTGATGAATCATGATTGATGAGTGATCAATGATGAGTTAGAGCTGCCTGTATTACTCATCACTCATTACTGATCACTCATTCCCCGCCGTTTTTGCCGATGCAAGAGCCAATACTTCTTCATACAGCTTTTGCGATTCGGCCGTTAATGCATCATATGTAATGTTCACCTGTGGAATAAGATCAAGTACCGTGCTGATCCTGCTCTCCAGCAAAAGGAATTTGTTCAGCACCACCACTTTGCGGTCTTCGAGAATGCAATAACCACTTTGAAAATTACCTCTTTCGTAACGCACCACATAGCCACATTCTTCCAGAATGGCTTCTAATTTATCTAAGGTTGATTGATTGTATTTCATACCACAAAACCCTGGTTGGGATTATTTAATTTGCTGCAAATCTACTTGTATATGTATTGTAAGAACTGATATTTTTCCCACAGTTTTCTCCTGAATATCCACTATCTGCTATCGGCTATTTTGAGGTCATCCGTACAACAGGTATAATCATCTCTTCCAGACTTACACCGCCATGCTGAAAAGTATTCCTGTAATAATTTGCGTAATAGTTATAGCTATTCGGATAGCACAGATACACATCTTCCCTTGCAAAAATGAACGACGAATTGATGTTTGGTACAGGCAATCCAGCTTCGGTAGGATCTTTAAAAGCAAGTACATCTTTTGCATCAAAGTTGAGATTACGGCCGTGTTTGTAACGGATGTTCGTGGTGGTTTCTTTATCTCCAATGACTTTAGCCGGTTTTTGCACACGAATACTTCCATGATCAGTTGCCAACACTATATTGATTTTTTTATCCGCAACCTTTTTCAGTGCCTGGTATAAAGGTGAATGCTCGAACCAGCTGGCGGTAATACTGCGGTAACTTTTTTCATCGTTGGCCAATTCTTTCAACACTTCCATTTCTGTTCTTGCATGACTGAGCATATCAACAAAATTGTACACAATCACATTAATATCATTCTGCATCAGGTTGTGAATATTATTTACCAGATCCTGACCTGCCTGATGATTCACCACTTTGGTAAACGACACTTTCAAATCTTCTTTGCCCAAACGTTTTAACTGGGCACGGAAAAATTCTTCTTCGTGCAGATTTTTTCCGCCTTCTTCATGATCGTTCTTCCATTGCTGCGGAAATTTTTTTTCTATTTCAACAGGCATCAATCCGCTGAAAATGGCATTGCGGCAGTATTGCGTAGCAGTTGGCAAAATGGAATAAAACGAATCTTCTTCCTGTATCCTGAAATTATCTGCAAAAATGGGTTGAATGGATTTCCATTGATCGAACCGCAGATTATCAATCAAAATAAAAAATAACGGAGTTCCTTTTTCTGCATGTGGCAATACTTTAAACCGGAACAACGTATGACTCATGGTTGGCGCTTCAACAGCATTTGGCTTTAACCATTGCAGATAATTACGGGAGATGTATTTAAAAAATTCATTGTTCGCTTCGTTTTTCTGCGCCTGCAATACTTCACTCATTTCAGGACTGTCGGCCTTGCTCATCTCCAGTTCCCAATACACCAGTTTTTTATAAATATCCATCCACTCATTGTAATTGGGATTACTGTTGAGTGCCATAAATAAATTGCGGAACTGTTGCTGATAAGCTGATGTTGTTTTTTCACTCACCAGGCGTTTGTTATCAATGATCTTTTTTAAACTCAGTAATACCTGATTTGGATTTACCGGTTTAATAAGGTAATCGCTGATCTGTGAACCGATGGCATCATCCATCAGGTTCTCCGTTTCATTTTTGGTAATAAGTACCACAGGAATGGATTGATTTACTTCCTTGATCTTGGTCAAGGTTTCCAATCCGGTAATACCCGGCATACTTTCATCCATCAGCACCACATCAACCGGATGTTCTTTTACATAATCAATGGCATCAAACCCATTGGTTAATGTTTGTACCTCGTACCCCTTGTTTTCTAAAAACATTTTTTGCGATTGAAGACTTTCAATCTCATCATCTACCCAAAGGATTTTTGCTAATGCCATGCTGAATAGTTTAATACAGAAAGATAAGTCCTCAAGGTACAGGTTTCAGGGCACAAGACATTACCTTTGCACACTTGCCCTATGGATATTTAACAGTTTAAAAATGAGATGAGCCTTAAAAATGAACGGGCAATTTACAACAATAGAGATGTTCGTTTTTATGGCCAATCACATGTGGCAATAAAAAGCAACTATAAATAAGCACATGAAATTTAGAAAAATAGTGAATGATCCGGTGTATGGCTTTATCACTTTTGATGATGAGTTGATCTACCGTGTATTATCACATCCCTTTTATCAGCGTTTACGCAGGATTCATCAAATGGCCTTGGCGCATTTGGTTTACCCCGGTGCTGTGCATACAAGATTGCACCACAGCATGGGTGCTTATCATTTAATGAGTCTGGCATTGAATGAACTCAAAAGCAAGGGAATTGAGATTACAGCAGATGAAGAGCAGGCAGCAAAGCTGGCCATTTTATTACATGATGTGGGTCATGGTCCGTTTAGTCATGCATTGGAGCATGTGCTCATTGAAGATGTACATCACGAAGAAATTTCTTTGCTCATTTTTGAACAGCTCAACAAAGAATTTGATGGTGCGCTGAATCTGGCCATCTCCATTTTTAAAGGAACGTATGCAAAGCAGTTTTTACACCAACTTGTAAGCGGGCAATTAGATGTTGACCGCATGGACTATCTCACAAGAGACAGTTATTTCAGCGGTGTAAGTGAAGGGGTTATTGGGTACGACCGCATTATTAAAATGATGACGGTGCATAACAATGAACTGGTGGTGGAAGAAAAAGCTATTTACTCCATTGAAAAATTTCTGGTGGCAAGGCGATTGATGTACTGGCAGGTGTACCTGCATAAAACAGTTTTGAGTGCAGAAAATATGCTGGTGAAAATTCTGGAACGGGCAAGGATGCTGGCAAAAGAAGAAACCGGTTCATTTTCTTCATCTGCCGTGCTGGATGAGTTTTTACGCACTACCCAACCTTCTCAGTTTATAAAAACCAGTCTGAATAAATTTTGCGAGCTGGATGATTACGATGTGCTCTCATCCATTAAAAAATGGATGCAGCATCCCGATAAAGTATTAAGCACCCTCAGCCAATGGTTGTTAAACCGCACCATGCTTAAAACAAAACTGCAGATGCAGGCTTTTTCTCAAAAAGAAATACAGGCCATGCAACAAAAAGTACAGGAGCATTTGTCTATTACAGCTGAAGAGGCAGGTTTTTTTGTGTTTGATGGTATTGCAGAAAACAGGATGTACAATCCGGGCAATGAGCGGATCAATATTTTATTGAAGGATGGCAGTATTAAAGATATTTCAACCATAGAATATGCCCTCATCCATAAAGCAATTGACAGTCCGATAAAGAAATTTTACCTCTGCTATCCCAGACTGGGTTAAAAAGTGGAGAATTGACATATTAAAAGATTGTTTGGAAGCGTTTTAGAAAGTAACTTTAAAATATTAAGACAGGATACATGGAGTTTTCGGCCTCTCAAATTGCACTCATCATTAAAGGAACAGTAGAAGGTAATCCCAACGCAACAGTTCGTTCTTTCAGTAAAATTGAAGAAGCCGTTGCCGGACACCTTGCTTTTTTGGCAAATCCCAAATATGAAGATTTTTTATATACTACGGGAGCTTCTGTCATCATCATCAACGAATCATTAGAATTAAAACAGCCGGTTACAGCAACACTTATCCGTGTACCTGATGCATACAGTGCTTTTGCTACTTTACTTCAAACCTATGAGCAGATCATGGAGCAAAAAATGGTGGGCATTCAGGAACCTTCTTTTGTTTCAAAAAATGCAAGTCTTGGTGAGAATGTGTTTGTGGGTGCATTTTCCTATATCGGCGAAAACGTTAAGCTGGGAAAAAATGTAAAAGTTTATCCGCATTGCTTTCTGGGTAATAATGTGGTGGTGGGCGATAACTGTATTCTTCATCCTGGAGTAAAAATTTATCATGATTGTATTGTTGGCAATAAAGTAATCATTCATGCCGGAACGGTGCTGGGTGGTGATGGATTTGGTTTTGCACCGCAACCCGATGGATCGTATAAAAAAGTACCGCAGATTGGAAATGTAATTGTGGAAGATGAAGTAGAGATCGGCTCCAACAGTTGTATAGACAGGGCCACCATGGGTTCAACCATTATTCATAAAGGAGCCAAACTGGATAACCTGATACAGATTGCACATAATGTTGAGATAGGAAATTACACAGTTATTGCTGCCCAAACCGGTGTGAGCGGCAGTACCAAAGTGGGTAACAGGGTAATGATTGGCGGTCAGGTTGGTATTGTTGGTCATATTACTATTGCAGATGGAAGCCGCATTAACGCACAAAGCGGTGTAAGCAAATCATTAAAAGTACCAGACAGTGTGGTTACCGGCTCTCCCGCTTTTGATTATACCAGTACACTCCGCAGCCAGGCCATTTTCCGCAGCCTCCCCGAAATGGAAAAAAGAATTGCCGAGCTGGAACAACTCATTAAACAGTTGATGGCTGAGAAAGCAAGTATTTGATTCTTTGCCTCGGGTTTTACCTCTTTTTACTACTTTCGTGCCCTATGAGCAGCAGCAACGGTAGTACCAATCAGCATACACTTGCAGAAACCATTACCATTTCAGGCGTAGGCATTCATTCCGGTCATCCTGTAACTATGATTCTGGAACCTGCAGAGCCCAATACAGGCATTGTTTTTCAGCGAACCGATCTCGATGGCCAGCCAACGGTAAAAGCAGATGTTGACTTTGTGGTGGAAACAAACAGAAGCACAACCCTTTCCAATAACGGGGCAACAGTAAACACAGTGGAGCATTTATTAGCTGCTTTTATTGGTTGTGAAATTGATAATGCACTGGTAAAAGTGGATGGCCCGGAAATCCCCATCCTTGATGGCAGCTCCCGCCCCTTTGTGGAGGCGTTAGAAAAAGCAGGTAAAAAGCAACAGGATGCCATTAAAACCTGGTATACTATTGATCATAATATCTACTTCCTAGACGATGATAAAAAAGTAGAAATGGTAGCCATGCCATCAACTGATTACAGAATCAATACCTTGATAGATTTTAACTCCCCGGTATTGGGTACACAACATGCGCAACTGCGGGATGTGAAAGAGTTTAATACAGAAGTTGCACCCTGTCGTACGTTTTCTTTCTTTCATGAATTGGAATACCTGCTAAAGAATAATTTAATTAAAGGTGGCGATCTCAACAATGCTATTGTTGTGGTAGATAAACCGGTAAGTGATGAGCAGCTCGAAACACTATCAAAAGCTTTTGGCAAAGAGAAATTCGCTATCACCAGTGAAGGTTATCTCAACAATCTCAAACTTCGTTTCCCCAATGAACCGGCACGTCATAAGTTGCTGGATCTTGTGGGTGATCTGGCACTGGTAGGCATGCCGTTTAAAGCACATATTATTGCTAACCGTCCGGGCCATGCAAGTAATGTGGAGTTTGCAAGAAAGATCAAGGAGCATATTAAGAAGAATCGTTTTAAAGCAAATGTGCCGGCCTATTATCCGGAGAAGCCACCGGTGCATGATGTAACAGCGATTGAAAAAATATTACCGCACCGTTATCCGTTTTTGCTGGTTGATAAAATTATTGAACTAACGGACACGTATATTGTTGGTGTAAAGAATGTAACGTATAACGAGCCTTATTTCCAGGGACATTTTCCAGGCAACTACGTAATGCCCGGTGTGTTACAGGTTGAAGCTTTGGCACAATGCGGAGGATTACTGGCTATACCAAAAGATACAGAAGACAAATACGATACTTATTTTTTAAAGGTGGATAATTGCAAGTTCAAACAGAAAGTTGTTCCCGGCGATACCTTAATTTTAAAAATGGAATTGAAAAATCCTATCCGGCGGGGAATTGTTGAAATGAGAGGAACCATCTTTGTGGGCAGCAAAGTGGTATGTGAAGGTGATCTAACTGCTCAAATCGTAAAACGACCAAAGAATGATTAGTAACCTGGCACATATACATCCCAACGCTCAGATAGGAGCCAATGTAACCATTGATCCATTCACTGTTATTCATGATGATGTGGTGATTGGTGATGGTACACATATCATGAGCAATGTAACCGTGTTCCCCTGCTCAAGAATTGGAAAGAACTGCAATATTTTTCCCGGTGCCGTTATTGGCGCATTGCCACAGGATTTAAAATACAGAGGTGAGTATACGTTGGCAGAAATCGGCGATAACACAACCATTCGTGAATGCGTAACCATTCACCGTGGCACAACAGATAAGAATACAACGAAAGTGGGCAGTAACTGTCTCATTATGGCATATGCCCATGTTGCGCATGATTGTATTGTGGGCAACAATGTCATCCTTGCCAACTCTGTTCAGTTAGCCGGTCATGTAACTGTTGATGATTTTGCAATTATTGGCGGCATGAGTGCTGCACATCAGTTTACACATATCGGCCGCCATACCTATATAGCAGGCATGAGTGCCATCCGTAAAGACGTTCCGCCATTTGTAAAAGCGGCCAGAGAGCCGTTGAGCTATGTTGGTATCAACAATGTTGGTTTAAGCCGCAGAGGCTACAGCAAAGAAACCATTGAAGAAATTTTTAAGATCTATCATATTCTGTTTGTTGAAAAACATATTGTTTCAAAAGCAGTGGAGCTGATTGAACAGATGCTGCCGATTACAGAAACAAGAGATGAAATTCTCGGATTTATTAAGAAGTCGGAGATTGGCGTCATTAAACGTAAATCGCAAAACAGTACCGATGAAGATATTGCTTTCTGATGCAGGTAAGCGGTACAACAGAGAATGGATTTTTCGTCATTTCACTTACGAATTCACTAACGGCCATGCGTATGCAATCACCGGAAACAACGGTTCAGGCAAATCTACATTACTACAGGTGATTGCAGGTGCGGTTCAGCACAATGAAGGAACTGTTGAAATGCAGACAACCCAAATCATTGCTGCAGAAAATCATCATCAGTATTTAAGTATTGCTGCTCCCTATTTAGAGTTACCCGAAGAAATGACATTGGTTGAATTCCTTCACTTTCATGAATCGTTTAAACCGTTTCTTTCAGGTCTTACGCTTAAAGAAATTATTTCACTGCTGAGTCTTGAAAAAGCAACCGATAAACAGATCCGCAATTTCAGCAGCGGCATGAAACAACGTGTAAAACTGGCGCAGGCTATCTTAAGTGATGTGCCTGTTGTTTTGCTCGATGAGCCCTGCACCAATCTTGATGCAGAGGGCATTTCATTATACCAGCGATTGATCAATGAACATTGTGCCAACAGACTGGTGATCGTAAGCAGCAATGATGAGCAGGAATATCAATTCTGCAATTACAAAATTAGTATTGGAGATTATAAAAGCTGAACGACTGAATTTTTGCGGAGAGAAGAGTAATAGAATATGCAGGTTTTACAATTTTCTAATCCCAAATCTTCAAATTGTTTTACCCCCTGCTTGCAATCAGCAAATTCAAATCGGTGTACTTTAAATCAAACCGTTGACTGAGATAAAAATTGGTGAGCGATCCTTTAAAGAGATAAATGCCGTTGCGGATATTCAGTTTGTGCCACAACAATTTTTCCAAACCACCTTCATCAGCAATTTCCAAAAGCAAAGGCATCAATACGTTGCTGATGGCAGTTGAAGCAGTTCTTGCAAATCCACTGGGAATATTCGGCACACAATAATGAATGACGCCATGTTTTAAAAAGATAGGACTTTCATGACTGGTGACTTCACTTGTTTCAAAACAACCCCCTCTGTCAATACTCACATCTACAATCACGCTGCCCGGCCGCATGGCAGCAACCATTTCTTCACTTACTACAATAGGGCTTCTTGCACCGCCAATAGAAGACAATGCGCCAACAGCCACATCACAGGTTTTTAATTGCTTGGCAAGTATCTTGGGTTCAATAACGGAGGTCCACAACCGATGTCCGATGGCGGTCTGCATCCGTTTCAACTTATAAATATTATTATCAAACACTTTTACACTGCCACCCATGGCCAGTGCCGTACGTGCTGCATATTCACCAACGATGCCTGCACCAATAATAATCACCTTGGTGGGCGGTATACCACTGATTCCTCCGAGCAATACGCCTTTGCCATTATTAAAACTGCTGAGGTATTGCCCTGCAATCAACATCACCGCACTGCCGGCAATTTCGCTCATACTGCGTACAATGGGATTGTTTCCGGAATCGTCTTTTAAATTTTCAAATGACAGTGCCGTAATTTTTTTCTCCATCATGGTTTCTAAAATACCTGCCTGCATCACTGCAAGATGAATGGGAGAAATAATGGTTTGTCCGGGTTTTAATAATTCCAGCTCCTGCTCACTAACAGGTGCCGATTTAATCAGGATATCACATTGATACACTTCCTTCCGGTCGTACGCAATTTTTGCACCCGCCTCACTGTAATCCTTATCTGTAAAATGCGATCCCTCGCCTGCAAGGTATTCAATCATCACCCGGTGCCCGTTACTCACCAGCACATTCACTGCATCAGGTGTTAATGCAATCCGGTTTTCCTGGAACATCTGTTCTTTAGGAATACCAATAAACAGTTGTGCGCCTTTGGGTTTAATGTCCAGTTTTTCTTCTAAGGTTTCGTAGTTAAACGAAGCACTCACAATTGGTTTAGATAAAGCCATACAATCGCTGCCGGTTGGTTTGAAAATTGAATTACATATATAACAGTAAATTGGACTTACCGTTTACGGAAGTACTCAAAATACAAAACTAGTTTGGATATTCGATTGTTATTCTTCGGGTTGTTTCATTTACTGCCTCTATGTGTAAATAAACTGTATCATCCGGTAACAGACCGGTAATCTTTCCCGGCCATTCAATCAAACATAATTCACCGCTGTACAAAACCTCTTCTACCCCTGCCTGAATGGCTTCTTCTTCATCTTTGATGCGATAGAGATCCAGATGATAAATGATTTTTCCGTTTTTCGTTTGATACTCATTGATAATAGAAAACGTAGGACTGCCAACAACATCCGTAACCTGTAACAGATCACAAATGGCATGTATCAGTGTTGTTTTGCCACTGCCCATTGCTGCATCAAAAGCCCATACGTTGAAATGCTGCAGCTCCTGCAACAATTCAGCAGCAACTTGCCCAATCTCATCTAATGTAAACTGTTTATGCAAGATGTTAATTTGAATAATGGTTGCAAAGATATTGAATGAGAGGCTTGCTGTTCTTGCGTAATTTTGCAGTATGAACACAGTGAACTGGAAAGTAGAAGGAATGACCTGCAGCAATTGCGCCCTCACCATTGGTAAATACCTGGAAAAAGAAGGACAGCAAAATGTAAAGGTAAATCCCGTTACAGGTGAAGTGATCTTTGATGTGGCAGATGGAAATGGAATAGAAAAATTAGAAAAAGGTATCGCCGATTTAGGTTATCGTGTTGCAGAGAAAAATGGTGTGATAACAAGACCCAACGAAAAAAAGCGCATCAATAAATACCTCCGTTATGTGCTGATCTGTGCTCCATTTACACTGGTGCTCATGTTGCACATGTTCGAAAAAGTGATTCATCTTCACTGGCTCATGAATCCATGGGTACAGTTGGGTTTATGTCTTCCTGTTTATATTGTTGGAATGAGTTTTTTTGGCCGCAGTGCTTTAAAAAGTATCCGCAACGGTATGCCCAATATGAATGTATTGGTTGCTGTGGGTGCTACTGCTGCGTTCTTTTACAGTTTGTACGGCACTTTAACAGGACAGGCAGAACAATACATGTTTTACGAAACTGCTGCCACCATTATTACATTGGTATTCTTTGGTAATTATTTAGAAGATGCTTCTGTTGAACAAACACAACGTGCATTAAACAGTCTGGCTAAAAGTCAAAAAGTAATGGCCAATATGATTGCTTTTGATGATCAGCATCAGGAACAGATTTTTGCAGTTGAAAATACCGTATTACATGTGGGAGATCTCGTTCTTATTAAAAGCGGAGAACAGATTCCGGCCGATTGTAAAATATTATGGGGCGAAGCAACCGTGAACGAAGCCATCATCACCGGAGAAAGTTTACCCCTTACCAAAAAACAAAAAGATGTGCTGATTGGCGGAAGTATTGTTGTTGATGGAACTGTAAAAGCACAGGTAACTGCAACAGCGAAAGATTCTGTACTGGCAAATATTGTAAACCTGGTGAAACAGGCACAAGGTGAAAAACCTCCCGTTCAACAAATGGCAGATAAGATCAGCGCCATTTTTATCCCGATTGTTTTAGGTATTGCAGCGGTTACTCTTGTTGCAAACTGGATTATCTTAAAAGAATTTACACCGGCATTAATGCGTTGTATTGCTGTTTTGGTGATTGCCTGTCCCTGTGCTATGGGTTTGGCTACACCTGCTGCTATTGCTGTTGGCTTGGGCCGTGCAGCAAAGAATGGAGTCCTGTTCCGCAATTCAAAAAGCCTGGAACTGTTTAAAAATATTACACAGGTTGTGTTTGATAAAACAGGAACGTTGACAACGGGGAATTTTGAAATAGCCGGATGGGAAATCGTCAATCGCAAATCATCAATCGTAAATGACGCCTCAACTCACGACTCACAACTGACGATTGACGAATCAGAATTCAAACGCATTGCTTATTCACTTGAAAAATATTCCAATCACCCCATTGCAAAGTGCATCAGTGCAAATTGGAAAGTAAATAATGAGATCCGTTGGGCGAAGATTGAAGAAATGAAAGGATTAGGAATGAAAGCTGTTACCAAAGAAGGCGATGAATGGATAGCCGGTTCATATAAAGCAGCGGCTCATCTTACCAACGACGAAACACATAATATTTATATCCTGAAGAACAATGAACTCATTGGTTGGATTGATGTAAAAGATGAGCTGCGGCCCGAAGCAACAAGCATCATCCGTTATTTAAAAAGCAAACAGATCAAAACCATTTTACTGAGTGGTGACCGGAAATCAAAATGCGATGCCCTTGCAGCACAACTGGGCATGGATGAAGTAATTGCTGAACAAACACCGGAACAAAAACTGGAGATCATTGAACGGTTAAATAAACTAACTCCTACTGCCATGGTAGGCGATGGTATTAACGATGCACCTGCATTGGCAAAAGCTACCATTGGTATTTCATTGAGCGAAGCAAGTCAGGTAGCTATGCAAACAGCCGATGTAGTGTTGATGAATCACGGATTAAAAAACTTACCGCTTTCGTTAGGACTTGGCAAGCATACGTTCTTAACTATCAAGCAAAATTTATTCTGGGCATTTTTCTATAACATTATTGCTATTCCTGTAGCAGCATTTGGTTTGTTAACACCAACTTTTGGAGCATTAGTGATGGGATTGAGTGATGTGGTGCTGGCGATCAATAGTGTAAGGTTGTTTGTGAAGAAGGTTGTGTAGGCGTCAGTCATGAGAAGTGAGTCGTGAGTTGATGATCACAACGTTTTTCAACTGTTATATTTATTTTGCTTGTCAGGTGTTTTCAAATGTTATCTAAAATGATTGTACATTAACTCACGACTGACGATTCACGAAATGCACAATATTTCCTCCATACTTCAACAATACTGGGGTCACTCCTCCTTCCGTCCGCTTCAAAAAGAAATCATTGAATCTGTTCTTCAGGGAAAAGATACGCTTGCACTGTTACCAACAGGCGGTGGTAAAAGTATCTGTTACCAGATTCCTGCGTTAGCAAAAGAAGGAATGTGTATTGTGGTATCGCCGTTAATTGCGTTAATGAAAGATCAGGTTGAAAGTTTGCACCGGAAAAATATTACTGCTGCTGCAATTTATACCGGCATGCCGTTTAAACAGGTAAAAGATATTCTGCAGATGTGTGTGAATGAGCAACTGAAATTTCTGTATGTATCACCTGAACGTTTAGAAACAAATCTCTTTCAGGAATATCTCCCCGGCATGCATGTTCAACTCATTGCAGTAGATGAAGCTCATTGCATTTCACAATGGGGGTACGATTTTCGTCCGTCGTATTTAAAAATTATCAACTTCAGAAAAGAATTACCGGGGGTACCAATAATAGCTGTTACTGCTTCTGCCACTCCAATGGTACAAGACGACATCTGCAAACAACTGCAGTTCCGTAATCATCATATTTATAAAGGATCGTTCTTACGGCCCAATGTATCGTTCAGTGTATTTAAAGTAGACAGCAGGATCAATAAAATTCTGCAGATCCTCCGCAATGTACAAGGCTGTGCGATTGTGTACTGCAAGAGTCGTAAGATGACGCAGGAAGTAGCACAGTTGCTGCAACTGCATCATATTGCCGCTGATTATTATCATGCAGGTTTGCCCAACGATGAACGCAGTAAACGACAGGAAGCCTGGTTGCAAAACCAAACAAGAGTAATGGTTTGCACCAATGCATTCGGTATGGGGATTGATAAACCTGATGTACGTGTAGTTGTTCATCATGATATGCCCGATTGTTTAGAAAATTATTATCAGGAAGCAGGCCGTGCAGGAAGAGATGAAAAAAATTCGTATGCCGTATTGCTGTACGAAGAAAATGATTTACTCGATTTAAATAATTTATCAACTATCCGTTTTCCATCTATTGAAGAAGTAAAGAATGTATATCAATGCCTGGTAAATTATTTACAACTGCCGAGCGGCAGCGGAGAATTTCAATGGGTTGATTTTGATTTGAATGATTTTGTAAAAAACTTCAGACTCAATATTCATACAGCCATGTATGCATTAAAAACACTGGAGCAGGAAGGATGGATCAGTTATGCTGAACAGATTTTTTTACCAGCCAGAGCTGTATTTACTGCAAGCAAAGAAGAGATCCTTGCATATGAACAGCAACATCCTCAACTGGAGCCACTCATCAAAGGATTGCTGCGCAGTTATGGCGGCATCTTTGATATTGAATCATTCATTTCAGAAAAACAATTGGTGACATTTGTAAAAACTGATCTTGATACAATTAAAAACGGATTAATGCAGTTACATCAACATGGTTTGCTGCAATACAGTCCGCAAAAAGAAAAACCACAACTGCAGTTTTTGGAGAACCGTCCTGCAACAGGCGATTTGTTTATCAATCCGCAAAACCGGCTCAACCGCAAAGCACAATTTGAACTTCGTGTCAAAGCAATGCTCAACTATGTTACAGACGAAAGCATCTGCAGAAGCAAAGTGATTGGAAATTATTTTGGCGATGAAGCCATTGATGATTGCGGAATTTGCGATGTATGTTTAAAGAAAAAAGGAAATGAAATTTCGCCTGCTGAGTTTGAACGTATTTACACTTTCTTAAAAGAAAAAGCGGGTACGGATGGAGTTGTTATAAATGAAATACTGACCAAGCTCGGCAGCAAACAAAAAGAAAAATGCTGGCGGGTAATTGAGCATTTGCTGGCAGAAGAAAAACTTACACTCAGCAAAGAAGGATTAATGAAGCTGAATTAAATTCATTACAGAATCAATCTCAGTTTGCCGGTGAAAAAGAGTTGTGTATATTTAAAGTCATGGGTTTAATTATTTTTTCAAGAGCAATCATCACATCAATTCAGTTATGAAACGTTTTATTTACTTACTAATCTGCGTTCTTTCAGCACAAATCTCATTAGCACAAAATTCAGTCTCACTGTATAAAACAAGTGATTCGCTGTTTAAACTAAAAGAATATAAAAAGTCAGCACCTGGTTATGCAGCCGCATTAAGAGAAGAAGGCAAAACAGCTGCCATCAACAGATACTGGATACTTGCATCACGCTGGACTATTGCCGGAGAAACAGACAGCGCTTTTCAATCGCTCAATGAAATAGCATTGTCAGATAAAACAAACAGAGTTCTTGCAAGAACGATTGAACATGATGCAGATCTTGCCCCATTAAAAAATGATCAACGCTGGAAATCGCTTCTTCTCAAAATTCAACAACGGGCCGAAGCCAATGGTTATGTGCAGGAAGAATTTGTGTATGGAAGAAAAGATGGCATGGGGCTTACATTGGTTTGCATCAAACCCAAAGTAAAAGCAAACGGCAAAGCAATCGTTTCGTTACAAAGCGGCAATTGGATTTCGAGTTACAATGGAGTTGAAATCAACACAACCACAACTGAACAGTATTTAAAAAAAGGATACACCGTGTTTACAGTCATGCATGGTTCTCAGCCACGTTATGCCATACCCGATGCAGTAAGCGATATTAAACGTGCAGTGCGTTATATCCGATACCATGCTGCTAAATTCAATATTGATCAGGGTCATATTGGTCTTACGGGCATCTCTTCAGGCGGGCATTTATCCTTGCTGGTTGCTACTGCTGATGATAAAATAAATACAACTGCTGCTGATCCGGTAGACAGGGTATCATCCAGAGTGCAGGCTGTTGCTGTATTATTTCCACCAACAGATTTGTTGAATTGGGGTGGTACCGGATTTAATTTTGTTAACGCTAAACAAATCCTATCAGCAAATAAAGTTTGGGGAGCCGTTGAGTTCAGAATATATAATGACAAATTGAATTTATATGAAGAAGTAACAGATACAACCGCCCGGAGTAAAATTGGAAAAGAGATTTCACCTGTTAATCTAGTTACTTCAGATGATCCGCCTGTATTCATTTTGCATGGCGATGCTGACGCTACAGTTCCTTTACAGCAATCACAATCCATTATTGCAAAGTTTAATGAAGCATCAGTTCCCAATCGGTTTGTCATTAAGAAAGGCGGCAAACATAATCCATTTGATATGAATCCCGAATGGCAGGAGTTTGCTGATTGGTTTGATAAATATTTGAAATAGGATGGCTGATACGTTTTGTTTGTTTCTTACATTACATTCATCAAAGTATAAGGGAAAAAAGAGTTTAATAAACTTTGGCAAAGTTTAAAGTGAATGATTATGTTTTTGTACATCGTTCAAAACTTTGCCAAAGTTGATGTACCCGTTAAAACCAACCACTCTTTTTTCTTCTTGTACTTCTACCACCCAGCCCCAATGCACCCAACAAACTTCTTGTAATAACATTGGCCGCTGTTCGTCCAACCTGTTTTACAGTAGGGTTATCAAAGAATCCTTTATCTTCTTTTACAGTTTTCTTTTCTTCTTTTGCTTCTGTAACTTCTTCTTCGGCAGCTTTTGTTTTTTCTGCCGCTTCTTCTAATTTGGCAGTAATCATTTCATGTGCACTTTCACTGTCAATCGTCTCTGCATATTTTTTTTCCAGTTTACTTTTTGCCAGCAGCGTATCAATTTCTGTTTCTTCCAGAATATCCATACGGCTGCGGGGAGGAGCCAGCATGGTATGCACTAACGGAGTAGGTATTCCCTTTTCGTTTAACATTGTAATAAATGCTTCACCAATACCAAGCTGTGTTAATAATTCATCCACCTGATAATAGTCACTTTCAGGATAGTTCTGCGCAGCCTGTTTAATTACTTTACGATCGGCTGCTGTAAACGCTCTTAATGCATGCTGTACTTTTAAACCAAGCTGTGCCAGCACACTTGCCGGTACATCCTGCGGATTTTGTGTACAGAAAAAGATGCCCACTCCTTTTGAACGGATGAGTTTAATCACTGTTTCAATCTGCTGCAGCAAAGCTTCATTGGCTTCCTGAAAAACCAAGTGTGCTTCATCAATAAACAAAACAAGTTTCGGTTTATCCATATCGCCTTCTTCGGGCAATGATGCATAAAGCTCGGCCAGTAAACTCAACATGAAGGTGGAGAATAATTTCGGACGATCCTGTAACTCCATTACACGAATGATGCTGATGACTCCTCTTCCATCATCACTGATGCGCATTAAATCCTCTACCTCAAAACTGGGTTCACCAAAAAAAGCATCGGCACCCTGTTGCTGCAGTTCAATTACTTTACGCAGAATGGTTCCTGTAGATGAAGTGGAAATTTTACCATAATCTTTTTCCAATGCACTCTTTCCTTCATCACTGATGTATTGTATGGTTTTGATAAAATCTTTCAAATCGAGCAGCGGCATTTTATTGTCATCACAAAATTTAAAGATCATGGCAACAATGCCCTGCTGTGTATCATTTAAACCTAAAATTTTTGAGAGAAGGATGGGACCAAACTCACTGACGGTAGCCCGCAGACGAACACCTTTTTTATCATCGCTCAGCGTCATCAGTTCAACAGGATAAGCAGCCGGCTTGTATTCGCCGCCAATCATTTTAATGCGCTCTTCAATTTTTGCATTGCTGTTTCCTGCAGCTGCAATACCACTGAGATCGCCTTTAATATCCATTAATACAACAGGCACACTTGCATCGCTCAAACCTTCGGCAAGTACCTGCAGCGTTTTTGTTTTACCTGTTCCTGTAGCACCAGCAATTAAACCATGTCGGTTCATGGTTTTTAATGCCAGTGCAACATGTGCATCCTTTATTACTTCTGTTCCCAGCATGGCTGCACCCAGGCGGAATGATTCGCCTTTGAACGTATAGCCATCTTTTATGATTTGTATAAACTGATCTTTATCTGCCATAAAAAAATTTATGGAAAGTTAAGATTTTGACTGTAATGATCATGGAAAGAAATGCTGTTGTTGAAAAACAATTACCCGTATTGCAGAACATATATACTGCCATTAGTTTTACTGTTGTGTTTCAGTTTTGGTTTTCAATCGTTTTGGTTTAACGCTGCTTGCAAGGCAGCATTTTTTTTATACCACTTTTGGGTATCACCTGAATTGGGTATTGCACAGGGAGACTGAGCAAAATACTTTTGCAACAGACAACCATTTTAAACCTTAATCTATTGACACATGAAAAAATTAATCGGCGTTTTATTACTCGGCAGTTTAGTTCTTATCTCCTGCAAAAAAGAAAGTTGCCCTGCACCTGAATCTCCTACGATTGTTGGTTTCTGGACAGGTAAATACGGCAGCACTTCTGCATACCCTTCACAAGGATATTCAGCTTTGTTTCGTGCAAACGGAACGGTACGTTTTTTTGACGGCACCGATACCACAACAGCAAGTAAAGCAGAAGGCACCTACACCGTTAGTGGTAATACAGTAACTTCTACTTACACGTATCTGGTAGGTTCGTTCCAGTACTCGGTTTCTTCAACAGTTGATGCCAAATTCACTTTTCTGGAAGGCACATACGGCAGTGGCTTAAATACCACAAATGGCGGCAGATGGTTTATGAATAAAAAGTAAAACCTGGTTATCCATTTCAATTTTTCAAACTCAGCATCCTGCAAAACAGGATGCTTTTTTATAACTCTTCGTCCCGTTCTAACATCAGGATAGCACTTTGTGGAACAATAAAATATTTATCGCCTTCATAAATCACTTCTGTTGCTCCACTCATTAAAAAAATTGCCAGATCACCTTCTTTTGCCTGCAATGGAACATACTTTACCTGCTCCTCTTCATTTTTCCACGGCTCATCATCAACAGGCATGGGTATGGCATAACCTGGGCCGGTTTTAATAATATAACCCTGCTGTACTTTTTCCCTTTCCTGTACACCCGGCGGAAGGTACAAACCGCTGGCGGTTTGCTCGTTTGGTTTTGTTGGCTTAATGAGTAAGCGATCGCCTATTACAATCAGTTTCTTAAAACGGTTATCGGCTGTTATACGCATGAGAAATTTATTTAAACATCAAAAATAAGCAGGTTCCTGTCATGCAACAGTTTCTGCGTAATTTAGTCTTTCATGAAAACATCGTTTCTTTAACAAAAAATTATTGGCGCATTTGCAGGCAGCAGAAATGATTTATCTTTATTTGTCACACTAAATACGAAACAATGGAAGAAGTAAAATCTAAAGTATTATTGGTAGAAGACGACAGCAGTTTTGGAAATGTGTTAAAGAATTATCTGGAGTTAAACGATTTTGATGTAACCCTTGAGCGTGACGGACGTTTAGGTCTTGCAGCGTTTCAAAGGGAAAAGTTTGACATCTGTCTGCTGGATGTAATGATGCCGCATGTGGATGGTTTTACACTGGCTGAAGATATCCGTGATATTGATCCTGATGTTCCTTTATTTTTCCTGAGTGCAAAAACGATGAAGGATGATATTTTAACCGGTTACAAACTGGGAGCAGATGATTACATTACCAAACCGTTTGACAGTGAAGTGCTGTTAATGAAGATTAAAGCCATCCTGAAACGTAACGAAGAAACCAAACACGAAACAGAAAATAAAGAGTTTGATCTGGGTATTTATCATTTTAATCCCAAGCTTCGCCAACTCATTGCAGCAGGCACTACCAATACACTCTCACCAAAAGAAAGTGAATTGCTCCGCATGCTTTGCGAATACAAGAACGATCTGTTGCCAAGAGAAACAGCGCTGAAACGTATCTGGGGAAGTGATACCTATTTCAACGGACGCAGCATGGATGTGTACATTGCAAAACTCCGTAAATATTTAAAAGAAGATCCGAAAGTAGAAATCGTAAACATTCACGGAAATGGTTTCCGCTTAGTGGTTTCTGAATAATGTTATTCATTGATAAAAAAAATCCACCGATAGCCCGGTGGATTTTTTTTATTAGTACGCCGTGGTTGCTTTCTTACCGACCACACTTGATTCATTTATTTTTTTACCATCTTTCCTGCTGCCATCGTTTCCTGCTTTGCAACTTTTACAACCGTATTCAATTGTTCAATAAAGGCAAGCATTTGTTTGCGTCCTGAATATTTTACTGCAGATGATACAAAATGCGGAGGCAGTTCAACCCAATGCTCACCCAATGCAGATAAAAAAGATTTTACGGTTGCCGATACTTCTTTTTGAGTACTCTTATCGGCTTTGGTAAATACAATGGCAAAGGGAATTTTCCATTCGCCCAGTTGATTGATAAAGCTGATATCAATTTCCTGTGGTTTATGACGGCTGTCGATCAACACAAATAAGTTCAACAAATTTTCACGCTGGCGGATATAATTCTCAATCATTTTAATCCACTGCTTCCGTTTACCCATACCAACTTTTGCATAACCATATCCCGGCAAATCAACCAGATACCAATCGTTTACCTTGTGCGATTTCTCATCAATACTTTCAATCACAAAATGATTGATCATTTGTGTCTTACCAGGCGATCCGCTGGTTTTAGCCAGCTTCTGGTTATTGCAGATCATGTTGATGAGTGATGATTTGCCTACATTACTTCTGCCGATAAACGCATATTCAGGCTTATCTGCTTTGGGGCATTTATCAACCGATGGGCTGCTGATAACATATGTTGCACTTTTTATAATCACGGGTGCAAGATAGTTTTAAAAGGTTAAAGGTTAAAGGTTAAGGGTTGAAGGTTAAGGGTGAGTAACAACAAGCAGCATTGCCATTATTTAATGTTGTAAAGATGATAAATGAAATTGAGAGGTTGATTTTGTACGCATAACCCCTAACTCATAACCCATAACTGTTCCCTCCTTACCTTTGCCATCCCATGGCGGAAAAATATTTACACGACGAAGTAGTACCCGATGCCAGCTCTGCTGATACCAAGAAAAAGCAGGTGGCACAGATGTTTGATGAAATTGCTCCACGGTATGATGTGCTCAACCGTTTTCTGTCGGCAGGCATTGATGTAAGCTGGAGAAGAAAAGCACTCGCCAAATTAAAAGAGTTGAAGCCCAAACTGATGCTGGATGTAGCAACAGGCACCGGCGATGTGGCCATTATGGCTGCCCGTGAGTTGCGACCTGAAAAAATTATTGGCATTGACATCAGTGAAAAAATGCTGGAAGGCGGCCGGGTGAAAGTGAGTGCCAAAGGCTTAGAGACCGTGATTGAGCTCAAAAGCGGCGACAGTGAAACAATAAACTTTCCAGATGCCACGTTTGATGCAGTAACGGTAGCTTTTGGTGTACGCAATTTCGAAAACCTTGAAAAAGGCTTAAGCGAAATTCACCGTGTACTGAAGCCGGGAGGAAGATTGGTGGTGCTGGAATTTTCAAAACCATTGATCCCGGGATTCAGACAACTCTGCAATTTGTACATTGGTTTTATAACCCCACGAATTGCCGGTACGGTGAGTAACAAAAAAGCATACCAATATCTGAACAACAGCATCAAAGCATTTCCAGAAGGAAAACAATTTGTTGCTGTTTTAAATAAAATTGGATTTACCAACACTACATGCAAACCTCTTACGCTCGGCATATGCAGTATTTATTGCGGCGACAAATAATCGTACTCTGTTTTCTTTTTGCATGTTGTTTCACTTCATTTGCACAAAAAGAAATCAATCTTCCCAATCATGAGGAGAAACCGTTTTATTTTGGGATAACATTGAGCGGTAACAGCTCATATTTTCAACTCAACCACTCTCCTAAATTTCTTCAAGACGATAGTGTGGCATTAGTATCACCTGTGAACAAAGGTGGTTTTGGTTTGGGATTGCTTGGCACCTTACGTTTGGTGAATCATCTGGAAGCAAGAATTAATCCGCATCTCATTTTTGCTGCACGTGGTGTAAATTATTATCTCAATCATCCGTTAACAGGCGACAGTAACTATCAGGAAAAAACCATTGAAAGTATTTATCTCAGTTTTCCCGTGCAGCTGAAATTCAGCAGCGACCGAATTCACAATTTCAGAGTGTATATTTTAGGTGGAGGTAAATATGAATTTGATTTGGCCAGCAACAGCCAGAGCCGCCGTGCAGAAGATCTGATAAAACTCAGCCGCTCAGCTTTTGGTTATGAAGCCGGTCTGGGCTTTCATTTTTATTTCCCCAGTTTTATTTTCAGTCCGGAAATTAAAATCAGTAATACGTTTGGCAGTGTACACAGCAAAGATCCCAACCTCATTTACTCAAACGTAGTGGATCGTATGCAGGCAAGAATGATTGTGTTTAGTATTCATTTGGAAGGATAGTTTTCTGTTTTAGAATCTGGCTCAAACATTGACTTCAATATTTAATGATATGCGAGATTTCATAGTCATCTTCTTGTTCATTTTCCTACATCCATCCGCTAAAAGTCAATCAATTACTATTTCGACCTTCGAAAAACAAGTGGTTTATGCAAATATCAAAAACCCCTTAAAAATTTCAGCATTTAATATTCGCCCAGAAAATATTGCTTTGAAAACAAGTAACGGAGTTATTGTGGTTGAAAACAGTATTTTTTACTGGATCCCAAATAAAGAAGATCAGGATGCTTCACTTCTAGTTTTCGATAAAGAAAACATATACACTGTTGACACTTTTAAATTCATAGTATCATCAGCCGGAGCTCCTGATATAAGTTTGAAAGAAAGAATGCATCATTCAGGTCAACCAGATTGGAGTAAAATCACAAAGCTCGA
Organism: Chitinophagaceae bacterium; assembly: GCA_022841365.1. GTDB lineage: Bacteria > Bacteroidota > Bacteroidia > Chitinophagales > Chitinophagaceae > Lacibacter. The sequence continues at coordinate 112,068 of JALHRP010000002.1, forward strand.
TTTGAAAATGCCAGATTGTTGTAGTCATTTAAAACTAGATACTCTTTGTAAAATTCTTTCGTTTGATCTATTAATTACGTATCCAAAAACAAATCAGAAAATTATTGTTCATTCTGACAACGACTCAATACCTATTGAGTTTAAAGCGCTTATTGGCTCTTTTAGCCCAGGCGTTAGAATTGAGTTTACAAAAGTCAAAATGTATGTGGCTTGGTATAAGCCTTCCATCTTTTATTTTGATGATTTCTTTAAATACTCAAACTTTAGAAGTATCTCTTTTACTATTTATTAATTAGTTACCTAAGAAACTTTAATAATCATATTCCCTAAACCACAAATTCATCCGCACTCCCACACCAAACATCGTTGTGTTTTGTGCTGCTTCACTTCCTCTGGTAAATCTGCGGAACAACAGATTGGCATCAATAAAAATATTTTCATAAATCTCATAGCTGGCAAGGAACGACATGTTAACGCCTGTGCTTTTAACACCATTCAACATACTATAACCATAGTTGCTGTTCCGCATATCGGTATTAAGGCGGAAAATATCTGCACCTGAGTTGCGTCCACTTGCACTATCAAGTCCCTGTTGCCAGTAAATCAATCGCCCTGTTAGATTTAATTTGCCGATTGGCTGATACCGAACAACAGTAATCACTTCATTAAAGTTAGCTCCCAACGGATGCGCCAGTGGCTGGTTATAATGAGTATAGCTCGATACTGAATCAAAATGAGAATAGGTAAATGGACGAACACGGTTCCACTCTACCTGCAGATCCAGATTGTTTACGTTTGCTACATCAATGTATTTTATTCCTAACTGCGTTCCGGTTTTATTACCCCACCAGGTTTTATCTTTCCGTATTTCTGAAAAATTAAACTCATCAAGTAACAGCTGTCCATATACCTGCACTTTCTTCAACAGGTTGGCTTTAAAATCGGCACCTACCATGGCATTGTCGCTGCTGCCGAGATTACCTTCAATGGTGCGGAAGAAAATCACGGGGTTCATGTATCCGAATTCAAAACGGTCTTTACGCCCAAACACCACACTTTCAAACACACCTACATTCAGCCACGGCAACAGATTCATACTTAAATGATGCATAGCTGCATATTTCTTTGGTACCAGATTATTGGTGTTATTACTTTTTGCACCGCTGTGCAGTTCCATAAAAAGATTCTGGTAGTTGAATTTCCAGATGCGTGTATTTAGTTTTACAAACAACTGATTACCGCCAAAATCACTCAGCATTAAACTGCGGTAACCATTGCCGATAAAATTGCGGTCGTACCCGATCTGAAAATTGATATACTTCGCTGCTTTGAAAGTGAACGATCCTCTTGCATCAAAATAGTCAACTCCTGTTTGCTTAAAGGTTTTGTAAAAATTAGCACCAGGCACAGCCTGCAAGCTATCAATCCAGTTTTGTACAAACAGCGGACCACGTTCCTGCACATCCATCACCATCGCAGAAAAACCAACACGGTTGCCAATACCACCACGCACATTTAAACCACGCTGATTGATAAATGTATTTTGTGCTGTATTGTTTAACTCAACCGACTGGCGGTAACTGATCATGGGATTTACGGCAATAAAAAAATCATCGCCATATTTTTCAATAAAGCTGGCAGGTGTTTTGTAAAAGTTCTTCAACAATGGTTTCTTGCTGTTAAAGGTGCTGCGGTCGCCTTTTATCCATTCCTGATTATTGAGGTATAAACTGCGCAGGTTGTACTGATCTGCCTTGCTCAACTTTAAAGCCGTATCAGTGTTGTAGAACAAGGGAGTGATCTTAAGCATAGAGTCGGCCTTTGCACCCAGCCATTCAACAGCATATCTCCTGTCGTAAGGCCGGGTAGTAGTGAAGTTAAGATCGCTGATGCTGCCGGTTCTTATCTCAAGCCTGTCAATAAAATGAAGGTGTTTTGATTGTTGCTGCAGATAGCTGCTTTGTGCTGCAGAAAAAAAGGATAGTACAAGAAAGACCGGGAAAAGACTCCATTTGCTAAATTGCATGCGGTAGTGATTTATCAGTAAAAATAAGTTATACCAACGATACTATTAAACATCGTATTCACAGGTTGAAAAATACGATTGCAGGTCGGTAGAATAACTGTCAACTTAATTGAACTATTAATTAAAAAGGTATTATGCAAAATTATCTGCTTAAAAATTGTTTCGTGGTAAATGAGGGCAGCATCAGCAGCAATGATGTGTTGATCCTGAACGGACGCATTGAAAAAATAGCCGCATCTATTGAATTTGGATCAAATGTGACTGAAATAAACGCCGAAGGCAAATATCTGTTTCCCGGTGTAATAGATGATCAGGTGCATTTCCGTGAACCCGGTTTAACACATAAAGCAAATATCTATACAGAAGCAAAAGCTGCTGTGGCCGGTGGTGTTACATCTTTTATGGAAATGCCCAATACCATTCCCAATGCATTGAACCTTGAATTGCTGGAAGATAAATACCGGATTGCTGCTCAAACCTCGCTGGCTAATTATTCCTTTTACATGGGCACCAGCAACCAAAGTGCTGATGATACCTTGAAAGCCAATCTGCATAAGAATGATATCTGCGGAATAAAAATCTTCATGGGTGCAAGCACGGGCAATATGCTGGTTGATAATTATAACACACTGGATAAAGTGTTTCGTGAAAGTGAACTGCTCATTGCAACACATTGTGAAAGTGAAACCATCATCAAAGAAAATTATGAACGCATCAAAGCAGAGAAAGGCGAATTAACTGCTGCCGATCATCCGCTCATACGTAATGTAGATGGATGCTATGAATCTTCATTGATGGCTATCCAGATTGCAAGGCAATACAACACCCGTTTACATATTTTACACATCAGCACAGCCAAAGAACTGGAGTTATTTGGTAATATGATGCCGTTAAAAGAAAAACGCATCACCAGTGAAGTATGTGTGCATCATTTACATTTTACTGCAGATGATTATGCAACACTTGGCTATCAGATTAAATGTAATCCTGCGATTAAAGCAAAAGAAAACAAAGAAGCGTTGTGGAAAGCATTGCTCGATGACCGGCTTGATGTAATTGCAACTGATCATGCACCGCATACTTGGGAAGAGAAACAGGGTGCATATGAACAAACACATGCCGGTTTACCTTTAGTGCAGCATCCGTTGTTAATCATGCTGCACTATTATCAGCAGGGAATGATCTCGTTAGAAAAAATTGCAGAAAAAATGAGTCATGCGGTGGCAACCTGTTTCCAGATAAAAGAACGTGGTTTTATACGGGAAGGGTATCATGCAGATCTTGTATTGGTTGATCTGAATCAGTCATCAACAGTAAACAAAGAAAATATTTTATACAAATGTGGTTGGAGTCCGTTCGAAGGATTTACTTTCCCCGCAAGCATTACACATACATTTGTAAGCGGACAGTTGGTTTATAAGAACGGTCAGTTTGATGAATCTCAGAAAGGACAACGCTTGAAATTTGAACGATGAATCAGTTATATATTCAGGTATGCCATAGCTAAAACTCTATGCTATATTTAAGCAACTTGTTAAAGCTATGGCATACCTATTAAATTATGGAAATAGATAAAGTTACATACCACGATCTTTCGATTTTTAACAATGAAGAAAAGTATTCATTGTTACACCGCATTAATTTCTGTATCACTGATGGTGGTAAAGAACGGCTGCAATACCTGCTTACACATCCGCATCATAACCTGGAGAAAATTCAGCAAACACAAAAAGCGCTGCAGCAAATTATTCCAGTTCTCAACACATGGCCCTCGCAAATCACGAACGGCACCATCATTGTACTGGAAAAATTTTATGGTTATCCGTTCGATAAAATTCCCGACAGCCACTCCCCTGTTCCTGCTTTTTTATACCAGGTATTTGATACACCCGATTACAGCCTGGTTCGTTACAGTGTAAATCATTTTATTGATTTCTTAAAGGGTATGCAACAGTTGCAGCAACTGTTAACCGCTGAACATTCATCGCCTCTTATTAAAAGAATTGTTACAGATATTGAAAAGCGGTTAAAGGATGAACAGGTGCAACAGATCCTTACAACAGACAAACGTAAAAAACTATCAGCAGCAAAAATGTTGCGTTTTGGTCATTACCTGCGTTACAATTTTAAACAACATGCAGAAACATTGATTGATCTGTATCAACAGCTGGATGCCTATTACAGCATGGCAAAAGCAGTAACCACATTCGATCTGCATTTTCCCAGCATGGTAGAAAGTGATGAGCCTTTAATACAGGCCAATGGATTGTATCATTTATTGTTGCAAACACCGGTGGCCTATAATATTACCTTAAACCCAAAAGCAAATTTTTTGTTTTTAACCGGTGCTAATATGGCGGGCAAAAGCACTTTTATTAAATCGGTGGGCTGCGCCGTTTACCTTGCTCATCTTGGTATGGGCGTACCGGCTGCATCTATGCAACTGAGTTTGTTTGATGGATTGCTGAGTAATATACAGGTGCAGGATAATATTGTAAAAGGCGAAAGTTATTTTTATAATGAAGTGCAACGGGTAAAAAATACGGTGATCAAAATTACCGATGGCCGCAAATGGCTGGTGTTGATTGATGAGTTATTTAAAGGAACAAATATACAGGATGCCATGCATTGCAGCACGGCAGTGATCAAGGGTTTGTTGAAAATAAAAAACTCATTGTTTATTCTTTCAACACATTTGTATGAGATAGGTGAAGAGTTGAAAGTGTACCCCAATATTTCATTCCGTTATTTTGAAACAACAGCCACAGATGAACAACTGGAGTTCAGTTATCAATTAAAAGAAGGGATCAGCAATGATCGCTTTGGTTATTTGATATTGAAGAGAGAGAAAGTGGTGGAGATGTTGGATAAATTATAAAATATACCGGAATGATTGTGGTTTCTAAATATCAGGAATTAATTAAAATATTCAAGTAATAGTAAGTATAGTCTCTCTGTTAAAATTTATTAATTATTACCCCTTTAATTTCTGCCCCGCTGATTAATATACTATTGCCACTATTATAAACCTTACAATTAAAAGTTGCTTTCATCATTTTTTCTTCTGTATCTGCCTTAATATTTGCAATTTCAATAATAGAAAAGGTGCTACCGTTTTGATTACCATATTCTGAAGACCAAAGGTTTCCATTTTCATCAAAATATTCAACAACTGCTCCGTTAACGGTCATCGAACTTTGTTTAGCAATACCATATGGATACCCTCCTATTTTATACATACTGCGAATGTCTTCAATAACAGGCAAAGTTGTAAACCGTTTTAAAATTGAAACACTTATATGGTTTTCATCGATACTTCCCTGTGATGAGTTATATTTTTGAATGCTGGTACCATCGTAAATATCATGACCACCTGAGCCAGAATATGAATGTTCATAAGTACTTGACAAGTAATTATCGTTAACATTTAATGTCGTAAAATGAACAGTTTTGCCATTCACAACTCCTTTAAAATAATACTCTTCCTCTTTGTTTTGTTTCTTGCATGAAAGAAAAATGAAAGCTATAAATAAGAGACTAAAAAGTTTACAATTCATATGTTGTGATTATATTTACTATTGATGTAAATATATATTCTTTTAAACCTAAATCAAAATACATTGTTTTATTAATTAGACACAGAATAAGCATTGTTTTTTTAAAACTAAAAGCAAAGGACCCGTTTCATCTTCACCAACCATTGTCATCAGTATTTCCTTCTTTTGTACATTATTCAAATTTCTTATTACCTTGTTTATTCTTAACCCAATGATTTATCTGCATGCTTGTTAAAACCTTTGGAAGCGCTGTTTACGGAGTTAATGCAATTACTATTACAGTAGAGGTAAACGTTAGCGGCGGACAAAAATTTTTCATGGTAGGTTTGCCCGACAGTGCCGTAAAAGAAAGTGAGCAACGGATTGAAAGCGCTCTTAAAACAACCGGTCATTATTATCCAAGAACAAAAGTAGTGGTGAATCTTGCACCTGCAGATATCCGCAAAACAGGAACGGCATTCGACTTATCTATTGCAGTTGGTATACTTGGTGCAACAGAACAACTGGAAAACCCTGAACGTTTGGCCGACTATGTGATTATGGGTGAGTTGAGTTTAGACGGAACCATTCAACCCATTAAAGGTGCATTGCCTATTGCCATACAGGCACGTAAAGAAAATTTTAAAGGATTGATTGTTCCTAAACAAAATGCAAAAGAAGCAGGCATGGTGAACAACCTGCAGGTGTATGGTGTGGAGCATATCCGTGATGTGATCAACTTTTTTAAAGATGAAACTTCATTGCAACCAACCGTTGTAAATACCAGAGAAGAATTTTTTAATTCGCAGTACGAATACGAATTTGATTTTACTGATGTAAAAGGACAAAGTAATATTAAACGGGCATTGGAAATTGCAGCGGCCGGAAGTCATAACGCCATTTTAATTGGTCCGCCCGGCGCCGGCAAAACCATGCTGGCAAAGCGTTTGCCAACCATCCTTCCGCCATTGAGTTTACAGGAAGCATTGGAAACAACAAAGATCCACAGTGTTGCAGGTAAGTTGCCGGAGAATTCAACGTTGATTTCCAAGCGTCCGTTCCGCTCACCACATCATACCATCAGCGATGTGGCATTAGTAGGCGGCGGCACCAATCCGCAGCCCGGCGAAATTTCACTGGCACATAACGGTGTATTGTTTTTAGATGAGTTGCCTGAGTTTAAACGAACAGTACTGGAAGTGATGCGTCAACCAATGGAAGAACGGAGAGTTACCATTTCACGTGCAAAAATTGCGATTGATTTTCCCGCATCATTCATGCTCATCTCATCCATGAATCCCTGTCCATGCGGTTATTACAATCATCCGGAAAAAGAATGTACCTGTCCGCCGGGTGCGGTACAAAAATATCTCAACAAAATTTCCGGACCATTACTTGATCGCATTGATCTGCATGTAGAAGTAACACCGGTTCCCTTCAGCGAACTATCCGGTGCAGAAAACAGTGAACCGTCTGCAACCATTCGTGAACGGGTGATTATTGCAAGAGAAATCCAGGCCGAACGGTATAAAGGAATTGACGGTATTTATGCCAATGCACAAATAACAAGTAAACAGCTGAAAGAAATTTGTGTTATTTCACAAGCCGGACAAACATTACTAAAAGCAGCCATGGATAAACTGAACCTGAGTGCCCGTGCATACGATCGTATTTTAAAAGTAAGCCGCACCATTGCCGATCTGGCGCAAAGTGCAGATATTAAGATTGAACACCTGGCCGAAGCCATTCAATACAGAAGTTTAGACAGGGAGGGCTGGACTGGTTAAAAATTCCCATCTTTGCAAAGCAAATGCAACCCTCATTACAATATTTACAGTTTCTCAACGAGTATTTCGATAAGATTTTTGTGGTAACCATCCGCCGGGCTACGGAGCGGCAGCAACATGTTACTGAACGCTTACAAGGATTACAATTTGAATTTTTTTATGGTGTTGATAAACAGGAACACTCCATGGAAGAATTAAAAACAGATGGTTTGTACAGTGAGCACAAGGCCAAAGCATTTCACCGTTATGATAAACCAATGTCTCATGGTGAGGTTGCCTGTGCACTCAGCCACCGGAATTTATGGCAACTGATTGTTGAACAGAAATACGAACGTGTACTGGTGTTTGAAGATGATGTGGTGCCGGATGAAAACATGTTCCGTTTTATTCCTGATATTTTTAATGAGCTGCCGAAAGACTGGGAACTCTTTTATCTTGGTTACGATAAAAATGAACGCAGACGAAAAGGCAAGCAACGTTTTTATCATGTGCTCAGCGCATTGAAATTGCTGAAGTGGAATCAGAAAATGGTAAAGAATCTGTACCCACGACCAATTTCAAAACACATCAGCAAATCTGGTTTTCATGATATGACGCACTCTTTTGCCTTAACGCTCAAAGGTGCCGAGAAACTGCTCACCTTACAAACACCTGTTTCTTTTCCTGCTGATAATGCACTCTCTTATGCAGTAAAGAACGAACTGCTGAAAGCGTATATATGCCACCCCAAGATTTTTCATCAGGAAATGACAGTAAATCCTGATACCTACCGTTCGTTGATCCATCATTAACCCGTTTTCCTGTAAACTTGTCTTATTTTTAAAAGATGGTTCAGTGTTTGAACCACACCTCACCTTTACAACTATTATGAAGCTTCTGTTAAAATACCTCACACCTTATAAAGGTCTGATTGCACTTACCATGGCGCTGGCCGCCATCAATATCGGGTTCTCATTGATTGATCCTATTCTGTTTGGCAAGCTGATTAATCTGGCCAATCAGCATCAGGGAATCAATAAACCTCCTTTGCATAATTTTGATTGGGACCGTTTCTTTTATTCTTTCAGCTGGAAAGAACCCGGAGTATTGTATGTGTTAACCATGTCAATTACTGTTGCCATGGTCAGCCGTATTGCAAAAGCCTTTCAGGATTATTTTCAAAACCTCACCACGCAAAAATTTGGCACCAAAGTTTTTACAGATGGGTTACAGCATGCCATGAAACTGCCTTACCAGGATTTTGAAGATCAGCGCAGCGGTGAAACGCTTTCGATCTTAACCAAAGTAAGAACCGATACAGAAAAATTTGTTTCTGCCTTTATCAATATTCTGTTTCCCGTTATCATTGGCATCGTAATCGTTTCTCTTTACGCATCTTCAATTCACTGGACTTTACCGTTTATTTATTTCGGCGGAATTATTTTACTCATCATTATCTCTAATGCATTAAGTAAAAAAGTAAAAGCTGTACAAAAAACAATTGTAGCACAAACAACACAATTAGCCGGTGCTACCACAGAGTCGTTACGGAATATTGAACTGGTAAAAAGTCTGGGTTTAACTGAACAGGAAGTAACCCGCTTAAATAAAAACACCTTTAAAATTCTGGGGCTTGAATTAACGAAAGTAAAACGCATCCGCAGTATCAGCTTTGTGCAGGGTACGTTTGTAAACACTTTAAGACAGGTGATTTTATTTATGTTGATGTGGGTGATCTATAACGGAAAGATGGATGCCGGTCAGTTAGTAACCATGCAGATCTTTTCGTTTTTTGTGTTTGGGCCCTTACAGGAAATTGGTAATATTCTTTTGTCTTACCGTGAAGCAGAAGCTTCCATCACCAACTTTCATAAGCTGATGGAAAAGAAACCGGAGCCAACGCCTGCAAAACCATTGCATCTTGGCAATATTGAATCGCTGCAGTTTAAAGATGTTACGTTCAAACATCAATCTGCCGGACAAAATGCAATCAGCAATATCAGCTTTGATGTAAAGATTGGTGAAACGGTTGCCTTTGTTGGTCCATCAGGTTCGGGCAAAACAACATTAATGAAATTACTGGTTGGTTTGTATCGTCCGCAACAGGGAAATATTTTATACAACGGCATGGATGAAAACTCCATCAACTTTGAAGATCTCCGCAACCAGATTGGTTTTGTAACACAGGATACACAACTATTCAGCGGTACCATTAAAGAAAATCTGTTGTTTGTAAATCCAACGGCAGATGATGCATTGCTTACCGATGTGTTGAACAAAGCCAGTTGTCAACGTTTATTATCAAGAGCAGAAAAAGGATTGGATACCATGATTGGTGAAGGTGGTTTAAAATTAAGTGGCGGTGAAAAACAACGCCTGTCTATTGCACGTGCATTATTACGCAGGCCAAGGTTGCTCATTTTTGATGAGGCTACTTCTTCACTCGATTCAATAACAGAAGAAGAGATTACTTCAACTATTCGTGATATATCATCTGAACGAAACCAGATCACCATCCTGATTGCTCACCGTCTTTCAACCATTATGCATGCCGACCGTATTTATGTACTGGAAGGAGGCGATGTGGTTGAAACAGGGTCGCATCTGAATTTACTGGAAGAAAAAGGGTTGTATTACGCCATGTGGCGACAACAGATTGGTGAACGTAAGAAAGTTGCCGCAGTAATTCAATCATAAAGAAAGAACTGCGTTTATATAGGTGACTGAAATCACCGCACCGGAAAACGCATTACTTACCTTTGCAAAAATTGTGCAGTATGAGTTCGCTTAAACCCCGTCCAAATTATTTGTGGAGTATGTTGAGTATGCATTGTCCAAGATGCAGAAGAGGTAAACTTTTTAAAGATTACAGTGCCTATAACTTTAAGCACACATTTGATATGCATGATGCATGTGAAGTGTGCAAACAGCAATATGATATGGAGCCAGGGTTTTGGTATGGTACCGGCTATGTAAGCTATGCGTTAACTGTTGCTATTTCTGTTGCCACTTTTATTGCCTGGTGGGTGTTGATTGGCATTTCTATTAACGACAATCGGGTATTTTGGTGGCTCGGTATCAATTCAGTTTTATTACTTATTCTGCAGCCATGGATCATGCGTTTAAGCCGCACCATTTATCTCTACTTTTTTGTAAGTTATACTGATGAATATGATACAACCGAACCGCAGAAATTTGATTACTGAGGATATGATTAATGACCCGATAGCTATCGGGTGATCAGTGATGAGTAGAGCAGTCGACTGCTCATCATTCATAACTCATCACTCATCCCAAATCATCATCATCATCCAGAATCTGTTTAAAAATATTTTTACTGCCCAGTTCCATATCACTCAACTCTACATCAATCGCTCTTGTGCTGAGGAAAATTTCAATCATTGAAAAAATGAGTGATACCAGCAGGCTGAGTAAACTGAATGCAAAAACCCAATTGGCTGCAGTTGCATAATTGCGGAAGATCAGATACATACAAACAACACACAACAAAAAACTAAGCACACCCAAGGCCTGCATGTTGCGGATCATACTGATGCGTACCCGCAGGTTACGGATCTGTTTATGAATAGAAGCATTTTGCTGCTGTTTGTTGTATTCATCATGCAACCTTCTTACAAGAGAAGACAATGCCAGAAAACGGTTGGTATAAGCCAGCATGAGTAATGTTATAGCAGGAAATAATAATGCAGGGGTGTTGATGGGTAATTCCATCCGCCAATTTACAACATCAGCAGAATAAAAATAAAAAAGGGACAAAAGCGATTCCGGAATCATTGGCGGGAAGACGATAAGGCAGTAAGTGCTGAGATTACTTAATTTTATCTTCTCTTTTTCCAGCCTTCCCGGCTATTAATTGTCTTGATACCGCCATTGATTTTATTTCCAGGAAAACTCCAACGGAACGTTCAGTTTGAAACTGAAGTTCCTTCCCATATTAAACACACCTGCTCTTCCTGTTGCAGCATTTTCATCCGTATACTTCAACCGGTTTAAATGATTTTGGTATGCAAGATCAGTAAGGTTTGCTGCTACTACATAAACGCTGATGATGGTTTTTCCTTTTCTTGTAATGTCTGTACCCAGACCTGCGTTTAACAATGTATACGCTGCCGTGATCGTTTCTGTATTAAAAGAAGTAAATGCTTTTTGCTGTGCAAAATTATGATCCAGCTCCACTTTGAAATAAGCGTTGCGTAAAACAGTTTTTTGCTGTTGAAACAAATCGAATCTCAGCTCACTTAACAAACGGGCTGCGGGGATAAACGGAATATTCCGGTTTCCTTCAATTGGTTTAGAGAGCAATCCACGTACAAATGAAAAAGAATTTTCAATGTGCAGCCAATCCAACGGATGCGGATGAATATCAACCGACAGTTCCATCCCATATAAATTTGCATTCTGCTGTACAAAACGGAAGAGATAAAAATCATCACCATCAACTGTAATCAATGAATCAGTTCCGTTTACACCGGGAACTTTTTCAAAGAAGATATAATTGTTGATGGCGTTGTTAAAGAAAGATGCCCCTAAAGAAATATGTTCTGTGTTTACTTCAATGCCGGCATCTGTCTGAAAGCAGGTTTCTGATTTCAAATTTTTATTTCCGATTTCAAACCTATTAGTTCCTTCATGAGCACCGTTGCTGCTTAGCTCTGCCATATTAGGTGCCCTGAAACCTCTTGCCAGATTAAATCGCAGCAGTACGGCTTTATTAAATTCATAAGTAAGACCGGCACTGGCAGATAGGTTTGAAAATGTCCGGTTAAACGATTCAAACTTAATATCCGTTCCATCTTTCAACTCCAGCCCATTAATATTTCTGTAATCAAATCGTACTCCTCCGCTCAGGTTCAGTTGCTTTATTTTCTTCTGAGCAAACACAAATGCACCGGCATCCTGCAGTGTATAATCGGGTATAATTGCTTCTTCGCCTTTATTTGTATTTCGCTGGTTCATGCCGCTGAAACCAAATGACAGTTTCCAGTCACGTACAGCATTTAAATGATACTGTGCCGTATAATTGATGGTTCTTAAATCAAAAAACAATTCCTGTTCTTCGGGATCTTCTGCATTTCCATATTCCTTCCGTTGATTTCGCTGCACACCAATATTCAGATTCAGTTTTCCTCCTTTCATAAAAAAGCTGTTATCACTTACCAGCTTCTCATGTACAATATGTTGATAAGGAATCAGCGGATCGGTTGATCTGAAATCTGCATCAGTTGCAACCGCCTCTAAAGCAGTACCGGCGTATTTTATAAAATTTCCCTGTGCGTCTCTTTCACCTTCTGTTAAACCAAGCCGCTGGTTAAACGTACTGAACACAAGATGACTGTATCCCCATTTTTTATTAAGCCCGATAAAGCCACCTGCGTTTTGTTCGTTAAACTTAGAGTTGAACACATACCCATCGTTGCTGTTCCTGTAATCACCGGCAGCTTTCAGCGATCCGTAAGCATTAAACGAAAATCCGTTTTTATTCCCTGCAATGTTTCCAAATAATCCACGCTGCCTGTTATTGGTTTGCACATTACTAAACAGATTTGCTTTTATACTCCCTTCAGTAACGGGTGCATTGGTTATAAAATTAATTACACCGGCTATCGCATCAGATCCATACATAAGCGATGCGGGCCCCTTTAAAATTTCAGCTTTCTGTATACTGTATTCATCTATTTCAATTCCATGTTCATCGCCCCATTGCTGACCTTCCTGTCTTAACCCGTCATTGATCACCACTACTCTGTTGTATCCCAAACCACGAATCACCGGCTTACTGATTGCAGGACCTGTACCAAGCTGGCTGACGCCCGGTTTTTTTGTTAATGCTTCAATGAGATTGGTTGAACCTGTTTGCAATAACTCCTGCTTCCGCATTACAACAACAGGTGTTGTCATTTTTTTTAAAGAGGTTGCTGTTGAAACACCCGTAACCACCACCTCATCATTTTCTGCAATGGTTGGTTGCAATTGAAACTCCTGTTCTTTTTCACCGGCTATCAAAATTGTTTCAACTAAGCTGCTGAAACCGCTGTAAGAAACTTCAATAAGATGATTGCCTTCAGGAATATCTTTTAATATAAAATAACCTTTGGCATCTGCAATGGTTCCTCTTCTTAAATCAGGAATATAAACAGATGCTCCGGCTAATGCTTCTCTGTTAAGACTGTTAAGAACAAATCCTTTAAACGTAGCTGTCTTCGTTTGACTCTTAAGTTGGAGTACAGAAGTAATAAGAAGTGCGAATAAGAAAAGTTTCCTCATGCTTTTATTTTTTGAAACAACGTTGCAAATATAAAAACAAGCATTGTTCCTCCAAAAAAAAAATTTGATTTCGATTAACGCACTTTCAACATAGGTTTTACCTGTTGTGTACTTCCGTTCTGGAAACGCAGATAATAAACACCCGTTGGCATTCCGTAAGCGTCGAAATTAATCCTGTAGTTACCTTGTGTGTACTCACGGTCAACCGGGGTTTTAATTACACGGCCCAATGCATCCATGATCTGTATCAATGTATGACCACCCTGTGTAGTAAAGTTGATGGTGGTTGATTCGGTAAAAGGATTGGGGTAATTGGATATTAATGAAATGCCGGAATTGTTCACGTTCGGAATGCCTGTTGGATTTAAACAGGTACCATTTGCACAAAGTCCCAGCTGCTGAAAATTTTGCAGCATAATTGTTTGCAGCGTTGTATTATCAACACAAAACCAGTTTTGTAAAAGTGTGGCATACACACTTCTGAAATCGTATTGCATGGGAATGTTATCATTCACCGTTGCATTGGTTGGTATGGTTGGATTAACACCTGTAATGCCGGGGTTTACTTTGTTTCCAAAAACAAACAAAGGAGCAGCAGCACCATGATCGGTACCTACACTTGCATTTGATTTTACTCTGCGGCCAAACTCAGAAAACGTCATACCCATTACACGGTCTGCAACACCCAATCCCTGCAGATCATCCTGGAATGCTTTTATGGCATCGCTTAAACGTTGCATCAACGTAGCATGATTACCGGTTGATGTATCACCGGTGTTGGTTTGCAGAGAGTGTGTATCAAAACCACCCATGCTTACCATGTACACTCTGGTTTTTAAACCGCCTTTTACCAAACGTGCAACAATCTTTAACTGATCGGCAAGCGTATTGTTAGTGGGATAGGTTCCCTGAGTAGGTACTGCATTCGCTGCACCTACAATTCGTGTTGCATACAAATTACTTTGCGATGCAACGAGCCGAACATATTTTAAGGCATCACCTGCAGGTGTATTTGGTGCAGGATCCTGAATACCGTTGATGAGATTATAAAAGTTGGTAGCGCTTGTAATACTGATCCCCATGTTTACACTGGGGCCCTGAAATGTTAATGATGTGGTTGAACCGATTTGTATGCCTAACGGATCGGGCATACTGGTTGTTGGGTAACCAACCGGATAATTAGGAAACTGATCACTCAAATATCTGCCGGCCCAGCCCGTAGTTAATTCCTGATTACTGTCTGATGCACTCATCCAGATATCTGTTGCACGAAAATGTGAAAAATTAGGATTGGGATAACCAACGGCCTGCACTAACCGCACTTTACCATCATTATAAAGCGATTGAAGACCCGTCATGGATGGATGCAAACCCACTGCATTGGTCCCTGTTAATGGAAGCACTCTGTTTTGAGCAATAGCAATATTAGTCCGGGCATTAAAATAATTGGAATACTGATCTAAAGGTATCACCATGTTTAGACCATCATTACCACCATTGAGCTGAATGATAACAAGTACTCTGTCGGTTTCAACATAGGTATTCAGTAATGCGGCCATAACCGGATTATCGCCCAGCACTTTTACAGAAAAGCCATCAACCAGAGATGGAAGTATTGCGGCGGGAATTGTATTTTGGAGGAATTGTCTGCGTTTCATAATGATAATCGTTTAGTGATGATCGGTTTTAAAAGATCATGCAAGCTGATATTCTGCGAGGTTCATAAAATATTTATACAAACCACGCAATCTCGGATTAACAATATTAAAGTTGGCTGTTGAAGGATTGGCGAGGTAGGCCTGCCATGCATTGGTCCAGTAATAATCCTGATCCTGCCCCGAGAGTAAGAAATCTTTTTTTAACTGATCTCTCGATGCCTGCAATAAAGGCATTTGAAAAATAATATCCAGCACATCAACAATTAACTGATTGGGGTCACTGGGGTTGGGCAGTGTTTTTGTAAACTCTACTGCATCAATCACAATCTTTTTTCCGTTTCTTGAATATCCGTTGCCGATCATGATATCACTAAACTGATTCCGCTTGGGCAATGTATCTGTGTTTACCCATAACTCATAAAACTGCGGCACCTGATAGTATGCAGGCCATCCTGCCACACTTGGTGGATCGCCAATATTCTGTTGTGCATTGGCAGCAACAGACATAATGTAATTCCACATACCATATGCATCTGCATATTCTGTAACCTGATTCGGAAATACAATATTCCATTCTCTGCAAACAGGAATCACATGATCTATGGGAGATTTTATTTGTGCACCCTGATTGAGATAATCAAAAAAGTGTTCGCTTTTAAACAGCAGGGACAAAACCGGTTTTATTTCCCAGTTTCCCGATCTCAGCTCCAGCGCCATTGGTTCTATCACATTCGCTTCGGCTGCCGCATCAATTTCGGCATACACAAAAAACCGGTAAATCTTTTTGGCAATAAAACGGGAGACTTCTACATTTTTACTGAAAATCAAATTAAGCAAATCAGTTAACTCCAGATCTCCGGCTGTGGCACCTGTTCTTCCTGCAATCACCGTATTATTATAAAAAGAAGAAAATTGTTTGGCGGCTGTATCGTGTCTTGCGGCTGTGAAGTAAGATGGAAAGCTGTTAATCCCTGTATTGATTTGCCAGCCTGTTAATACTCTGGCTGCAGCCTTTACATCATTCTCTGTATAATTAGGCGTGTTTTCTTTTCCCAGTGTAAATAACTCCTGTAATTCACGGGCATAATTTTCATCGGGTGCAACGGCTGTATTAAACCTGCCGTTTAAATAAACAAGCATGGCAGGATCTAATGTAATATCTCTCACCAGTTGTTTAAAATTTCCTAATGCAGATGTGCGTAACAGATTTACATGTTTGTATAATAAGTTAGCATTCCCTACATCAACCGTTTCTGTTGCAAAATGATTGTGCCAGAACAAGGTGAGTTTTTCACGAATGCTTCTGTCCTGGTTTATCATCACACCTGTCCACCATTTTTTTAACGATGCTCTTCTGCGGCTTTGAATGGTTCCGTCATTGTTTACACTATTGATCCAGGTAGTTCCTGCAAGCACTTCTGTATCCGGTGCAGCTGCACCGCTCACATCATATTCTTTAACCGGTGGCGATGGAAATGCTGCTGTTGGATTTAATAATTCATCAACTGCTTCACTCATGGTTTTGCTCATGAAGTAAGCTACATCAGCAGGTTTTGCACCAAACATAGTTCGCTTAAGCAGGTGCACCACTTCATTTTTTGTCCACGGACCACTGTAAGGAGCAATGCCTGAAGCAGTTCTTGCGCCGGTCAGTTTTTTGGAAGATAAAGCAGGTTTTATTTTTTTACCCGCAGTGAGAAATTCTCTGCGATCCATAACTGGTTTGGTTTAGAAGATGAACGGATATTGTATTTCCTTCTTTTAAAAATACGAATTGTTTCAGTGTTGTGACCAACTTTCATTGCAGTTCTGAAAATAAAAACGCCCAAGGGCTTTATTTATTCAAAAAAAGGGGCCTGAGGCCCCCTTTTTCATACAGCTTGGTAGTTTTTCTAAGTAATATTTTCAATAATACCGGCTATTCCCTGTCCTCCACCAACACATGCAGTAACGATGCCGTATTTTTTATTCAGCCGTTTCATATCATTTGTGATCTGGATGGTGAGCTTTGCTCCTGTGCAACCCAACGGGTGA
Source organism: Chitinophagaceae bacterium (assembly GCA_022841365.1). GTDB lineage: Bacteria > Bacteroidota > Bacteroidia > Chitinophagales > Chitinophagaceae > Lacibacter. Next base: position 129,373 of record JALHRP010000002.1, read on the forward strand.
CCCAAGGCAATTGCACCACCGTTAATGTTTACTATATCAGGATTAAGATTGAGCGTACGAATAACAGCCAACGCCTGCGACGCAAATGCTTCGTTCAACTCAAACAAATCAATATCATTCAACTTCATATTCGCCTGCTTCAACACTTTCGGTACTGCTTCTACCGGACCAATACCCATGATGCGTGGATGCACACCTGCCGATACACAATTCACCAAGCGTGCTATGGGCTTTAATCCCAGCTGATTCACCAAACGCTCACTCATCACTAACACAAACGCAGCACCATCACTTGTTTGTGAGGAGTTGCCTGCAGTAACCGTTCCGTTTACTGCAAAAGCAGGTTTCAGTTTTGCTAATGAGTCTGTATTGGTATCTGCACGTACACCTTCATCTGTATCAACCACATAATTTTTTGTCTGTCGTTTTCCTTTTGCATCGAGATATACTTCTTCCACTGTGATTGGAAGAATACCCGGCTTAAAATATCCATTCTCAATCGCAGCTTTTGCTTTCATGTGAGAGTTGTAAGCAAACAGATCCTGATCTTCACGATTCACATTGTACTCTTTTGCAACAGCCTCGGCGGTTAAACCCATGCTGAGATAATAATCGGGTTCATCTTTGGCGATTGAATAAGCAGGCACTGTTTTCCAACCTGCTGTTGGCACCATGCTCATACTTTCGGTTCCGCCGGCAATAATACATTCGGACATACCCATTCTTATTTTAGCGGTGGCAATGGCAATTGTTTCCAAACCACTGGCACAATAACGGTTCACCGTCATACCAGGCGCATGAAAACCAACTGCCTTGGCTGCAATGATGCGGCCCACCTGCAACCCTTGCTCCGCTTCGGGTACAGCGTTTCCTACAATTACATCATCCACCTGTTTCGGATCCAGTTGCGGCACACTTGCCAGCAAACCTTTGATCACATCAATGGCCAGATCATCGGGCCTTGTAAAACGAAAACCGCCACGTTTTGATTTGCCTACTGCGGTGCGGTAACCGGCTACGATATATGCTTCCTGCATAAAAAAAATTTTGAGTTGAATCGTTAAATAGTTGTTTATGCAACTTTCTAGATCAAAGTTAAGGTTTCAAAAGAAATATCAGCAAATGAATGCTGTTAATTCGTGATCCGCTTTTGGAGTTTATCTTCGCAACCATGTACAAGTTGATTCGCTCTTTATTTTTTTTATTTGACGCAGAGAAAGTGCACTACTTCGCCATGAATGCTCTTCGTTTTTTTTGTTCGATTGGATTCATGAGAAAACTGTTAGCTGCAAGCTTTCAACCAAAGGCAAAAGACCTGGGTGTTGAGAGATGGGGATTACAATTTAAAAATCCGGTTGGTCTTGCTGCAGGTTTTGATAAAAATGCAAAGTACCTGCGTGAACTGGAAACACTTGGTTTTGGTTTTGTAGAAATCGGAACAGTTACTCCCAGGCCGCAGGACGGCAATGACAAACCAAGACTCTTTCGTTTACCAAAAGACAAAGCGATTATCAACCGAATGGGTTTTAATAATGATGGAGTGAAGGTAGTTTCGCAGCGATTGAAAGAATGGAAAGAAAAAGCCGATAGTCATCAGCCGTTAGCCGTTAGTAATGGCTTAAGACTATCAACTACAAACTATCGGCTCATTATCGGCGGCAACATCGGCAAAAACAAACTCACTCCCAATGAAGATGCATGGAAAGATTATGAGATCTGTTTTAATGAGTTGTTTGATTACGTTGATTATTTTGTTGTGAATGTGAGCAGCCCGAACACACCCGGCTTACGTGAACTGCAGGAAAAAGATTCGTTGCGAAAAATATTATCGCATCTGCAAACACTGCGATCAGAACGATTGAAAATAAGTGCTGATAAAAATATTCAAAAGCCAATATTGTTGAAAATTGCTCCGGATCTTACGTTATCACAATTAGATGATGTGATTGACCTTGCCAGAGAAATTCAACTGGATGGATTAGTTGCATGTAATACAACCATCAGTCGGGAAGGTCTTGGTACAGATGCTGCAACTGTTGCAGCTATCGGTGCAGGAGGACTTAGTGGTTTACCAGTAAAGAAACGCAGTACAGAAATTGTACAGTACATTGCACAGCAATTGAACGGTGAAGTACCAGTTATAGCAAGCGGAGGCATTTTTACAGCGGCAGATGCAAACGAAAAATTAAAGGCAGGAGCAATGCTTGTGCAGGTATGGACGGGTTTTATTTATGAAGGCCCTGCAATTGCAAAAAAAATTTGTAACAACATCAATAAGTAATAGTGAATAAACAATGGGCAGGATGATTTGCCCGTTGCAAATTTGACAATTCAAGAAAAAAATGGAACATCTTTTTACATCAGAGAGTATTATCAGTTTTATTGTGCTTGTAGTACTGGAAGTAGTGCTTGGTATAGACAATGTAATTTTTGTAAGCATCATCCTGAATCGTTTAAAGAACATAAAGGATCAGAAAAAAGCACGCAGGTTGTGGATGATCACCGGTATTCTTTCACGCAGTTTACTCCTGATGGCATTGGGATGGTTGTTATCGCAAAAAGGAAAAGCCGTTTTTACGATTTCAGGAAAAGGGTTTGATTTGGCGAGTTTGGTAATGCTTGCAGGAGGTTTGTTTTTGATTTATAAATCAGTTCATGAAATTCATCAAAAGCTGGAAGGTGAAGATCCGAATCAGGATACAAAAAATGCAAAAGGAATTTCCTTTAGTCAGGCAATTGGGCAAATTATTTTAATTGATGCTGTGTTTTCTTTCGACAGCATTATTACTGCAGGTGGTACAGCAAAGCATGTGGAGATTATGATTGCGGCAGTGGTGATTGCCATGGCAGTGATGTTTCTGTTCAGCCCCAGAATTGCAGCATTTATTCATAAACATCCTACTTTAAAAATGCTGGCTCTTTCTTTTCTTGTAATGATTGGATTGAGTCTGGTGATTGAAGGCTGGAATGCAGAAGCAGCGCATGAACTGCACCTCAAAAATTATATCTACTTTGGTATGGCCTTCTCTTTTACAGTTGAAATGCTTAACATGGTTATGCGTAGCAAGCAGAAATCAAAACGTGTTGTTGAGTTGAATGAGCCCAAGCTTGAAACAGTTGAAATAAACGAAGGCGATCAGGCAAAATAAAAATTATCAAATTAACTGAACAAGGTAGGCCCTGCCCCGCTGTAAGGTTTCTTCCCTAAATGCTCATACGCTTTTGCAGTTACCTCTCTTCCTCTTGGTGTGCGTTGCAGAAAACCTTCCTGTATTAAAAACGGTTCGTACACTTCTTCAATGGTGCCCGATTCTTCACCCACTGCTGTTGCAATAGTGGTGATACCAACAGGGCCACCTTTGAATTTATCAATAATGGTGAGCAGAATTTTATTATCCATATCATCCAAACCATACTCATCCACGTTCAATGCTTTGAGGCCATGTTGTGTTACACCCAAATCAATGACACCGTTACCCAGCACCATTGCAAAATCACGCATGCGTCTTAATAAGCCGTTTGCAATTCGTGGTGTGGCTCTGCTCCTGCCTGCAATTTCTCTGGAAGCATCGCTGGTGATCTTTACATTTAATATACCTGCAGCTCGTAAAATAATTTTCTGCAGCGTTTCTGCAGTGTAATATTCTAACCTTGATTTAATTGCAAAACGTGATAGCAACGGCGCACTTAACAAACCACTTCTTGTAGTGGCACCAACTAATGTAAATGGATTGAGGTTAATCTGGATGCTTCTTGCATTAGGTCCGCTGTCAATCATAATATCAATACGGTAATCTTCCATGGCAGCATAGAGATATTCTTCCACAACTGTACTTAAACGATGAATCTCATCAATAAACAATACATCGTTTGCTTCCAGATTGGTGAGCAGTCCTGCAAGATCGCCGGGTTTTTCAATCACCGGCCCACTGGTTTCTTTAATGTTTACTCCTAATTCATTTGCCACAATACGGCTCAAGGTTGTTTTGCCCAAACCCGGAGGACCATGAAACAAAATATGATCCAATGCTTCGCCACGCATCTTGGCTGCTTTGATAAATACTTTCAGGTTGTCAATAAGTTTTGCCTGACCCGAAAAATCTTCAATGGTAGAAGGCCGGATATTATTTTCAAACTCCTTTTCAGCAGCACTTAATAATTCCCGTTCATTATTTAAATTAGGATTCGACATTTCAGTTGTAACTTGATGTAAAACTAAACAAATAAACGCATTGGCATGAAAATAGGAATACTGGGCACCGGTTCTGTTGGTCGTACAATTGGAACAGCCTTTATTGAAAAAGGACACGAAGTGATGCTGGGAAGCCGCAGCACAACAAATGAAAAAGCAATGAGCTGGGTTGAAGCAAATGGTGTGCATGCAAGACACGGCAGCTTTCGGGAGACTGTTGAATTTGCAGAACTCATTTGTATTTGTTTAAACGGAGCATTTGCAGTTGATGTACTTCAACAGGCAGGTCCTTCTAATTTTATTGATAAGATTGTGGTTGATGTTACCAATCCGCTTGATTTTTCAAACGGCATGCCGCCATCCCTGTTATCTCAATATTCAAACACATGGTCTTTGGGTGAAGAAATCCAACAGCAATTACCTGGCGCAAAAGTGGTGAAGGCATTGAATACAGTTACAGCTAATCTGATGGTGAATGCACAACTGGTTAACAATGCCCATCATCATTTATTCATCTGCGGTAATGATGTGGCGGCAAAAAACGCCGTACGGGAACTGCTTGCACATAACTTTCACTGGAAGCCGGAATATATACTCGACTTTGGTTCTATTCAATCGGCCCGTTTAACAGAAGGCATTGTTCCGTTTTGGGTAGGCGCCATGCAGGTGCTGGGTACGCCGATGTTTAATTATCTGATTGTGAAATAAAAACTAAACACAGAATAGTGATTGTGTTGTAATCTTATATTTAATTTGAAGTAAGCAGCGATGCGGAGTATTCAAAGGTCATCAGTTAATTGTAACCACATGCCATGAAAAAAACAAATGCTTTACTGAAAATCAGTCTTCTTCTCATATCAGGTTTCCTGTATCATTCCTGCCAAATATGTACCTGTAAAACCATTACCTGCGCTGCTTTCAGTGATGCACAATTTGATCAGTGGATTCCTTATTCAGAAAATCAACAACTGATCTACAAGAATAATAATGGGACAGCGGATACAATACTGATTGCGGCAATACAAAAGTCTGACTCTTATGAAGGAAGAACTGGTGGAGGTTATGGTTGCGGCAAAGGCTGTTTTGCAGATGCAGTGATAACCGGAACCAATATGTCAGGCACCGATTTTCAGAAACTAAGAATAAAAGCGGCAAAAACTGATGTTACAGGAAACAATCAAGGTAAACTCGCAGGTCTGTCAATTAACATGGGCAGCCCGGGTTTCAGCGCTTCCGCATTAACCGACACAGGCTTTACAGTTTCTTTTTATAATCGCCCGGTCATTTCAAAATTCAATTCATCATTAACAATTGGTACAAAAATATTTACAAACATTCAGATTGTACAACTCGATACTGGTTCTTACAAACAAGCAGGCGTTTACAAATTCTACTTTGCACGAAACACCGGTCTTGTAGCCTGGGAAAATTATCCCGACAAAACACTCTGGGTGAAAGAATAACATGCATCTTTATTAAAATTATTCCCATTGCAATTCCCGGTTGTATTTGAAATAGGTGAATCGAAGATCTTACTTCATTCCATACTGGAAGTGATTGCCTATTTTGTTGCATTTCGATATTTTCTTTACCTGCGTAAAAAACAAGGCGACTCTATTGTTCAAACAAACCGTATGTGGATTATTATTGCGGCAATCTTCGGTTCTTTAATTGGCAGCAGACTTATTGGCGGGTTGGAAGACCCAACTCAAATTGCAAAAGCCAAAAACGTGTTCCTGTATTTCTATTCGAACAAAACAGTCTTAGGTGGTTTTCTTGGAGGTTTATTTGGAGTTGAACTCGTTAAAAAAATACTTGGTGAAAAACAAGCAAGTGGCGACCTCTTTACATATCCCATGTTATTGGGATTGATTATTGGCCGTATAGGTTGTTTTAGTATGGGTGTGTATGAAGAAACTTATGGAACTGCAACAACGTTATTTACTGGTATGGATCTTGGCGATGGTATTAAACGACATCCGGTAACATTATACGAGATCAGTTATTTACTCTTGCTTGGATTATTTATCTACTCCATTTCTAAACGCACTGCACTTGCACAAGGCGCAAGTTTTAAACTGTTTATGATCGGTTATTGTGCATTTCGTTTTTTCTGTGATTATATTAAACCACATTACAGCTTGGCAATTGGATTATCGGTTATCCAGTTAACAGCACTTACCGGATTGCTATGGTATGTACGTTATATTATCTATCCAAAAAAATTATTACCTAATCATACACTGAACAACCAATAAATCAACAATTTATTTAACAGCTATCGATTATCTTGTTACAGCAATAAAAACATTTAGTTTATGCCGGTAAAAAATTACACCTATTATGATTTTACAATCAGCCTTTGTCCTGAGTGTTTACGAAGAGTAGATGCCAAAATAATTTTTGAAGAAGGCAATGTATATATGTTGAAGAGCTGCCCGGATCATGGTTTTCATAAAGTACTGATCGCTGATGATATTGAGTATTATAAAAACATCCGCAATTATAACAAAGCTTCGGAGGCACCACTGAAAGCAAATACCCATACGCATTATGGTTGCCCTTACGATTGTGGTTTATGCCAGGATCATGAACAACACAGTTGTGTAAGTGTGGTGGAGATCACAGACCGATGCAATCTCACCTGCCCAACCTGTTATGCAATGAGCAGTCCGCATTATGGGAGCCATCGAACAATTGAAGAAGTAGAACGCATGTTCGATATTATTGTAGCGAATGAAGGCGAACCTGATGTGGTGCAGATCAGTGGCGGCGAACCAACGATTCATCCACAGTTTTTTGAAATACTCGACATTGCAAAAACAAAACCGATCCGTCACCTCATGGTGAATACAAACGGCATCCGTATTTCAAAAGATAAAGAGTTTACAAAACGACTGGCTTCTTACATGCCCGATTTTGAATTATACCTGCAATGGGATTCGTTTAAACCATCAGCATTGGAAACTTTACGAGGCAAAAATCTTGTTGAAGAACGAATGAAAGCGTTGGAGCACCTCAATGAATTTAATATATCAACAACATTTGTTGTTACCTTACAAAAAGGATTAAACGATGATGAGATTGGCGAGATCATTGAATTTGCTTTAAAACAAAAATGCTGCAGAGGCGTTACATTTCAACCAACACAAATTGCCGGACGTAATGAACATTTTGATCCTGCTACCGACCGCATTACTTTAACAGAAGTAAGAAGAAAAATACTGGAGCAAACAAACATATTTGAGTCAAACGATCTCGTACCTGTTCCTTGTAACCCCGATGCCTTAGTGATGGGTTATGCATTAAAGCTCAACAACCAAGTGATGCCTTTAACAAGATATATTGACCCTGCCATCTTGTTAGATATTACAAAGCGTAACACCATTGTATATGAACAGGATGCAGAATTAAAAGATCAACTCATCCAGATCTTCAGCACAGGCATTTCAGTTGATCGTGTAGATGAAAATATGAAACAGTTACTCTGCTGTTTGCCCGATATCTATGCACCGGGTTTAAATTATGACAACCTGTTCCGTATTATCATTATGCGTTTTATTGATGCGTGGGATTTTGATGTGCGTGCCATCAAAAAAAGTTGTGTGCATATTGTACATAAAGACGGCCGTATTATTCCTTTTGAAACAATGAATCTTTTATACAGAGATGAAAAGGAACAGCGGTTGAAAGAATTAATAGCAACAGCAAAATAAACAGGCATGAAAAAAGCATTACAGATATTTATTATCAGCGAAGCAATTATTATTCTCTTCTGTTTCATAGCAAACAATATGAAAGCCGTTTATGATACAGGATTTACTATTGGATTATTAAACCTGCTTGCCGGTGCAGTTATGTTGCTTGTTTCAATTGTTTTATTGATTGCTAAACAAAAAGAAAATGGCATGGCCACATTAGCAGCTGCTGGCCTGATCTTATTATCTGGGATTGTTACCTGCAGTTTCTTCCCTTTCCGTCTCGGTTGAAGCAAATAGTCCTGCTACAAATATTGATTCATCTGCAAAATCAAATCCGGATCAGGACAATTCTTTAAATAAAAGTTCTGATCACTCAACCGGCACACTCCGGGATAGTCCCCTTCATTTAATTCAATATTTTCAATGATCTGGAAGTGCAGATGCGGTGGCCAGTGCCCGTTTTCATGCGGCTCGCCGAAATGTGCAAACTCCTGTTCACGATTGATGTATTGTCCTTCAACCAGGGCAATGTCTTTTAAACTTAAATGGCCCCATAGTGTATAAAAAGCAACACTCTCCAGTTGATGCAGTAATATAATTGTTGCGCCATAATCGCCGTAATGATCATTGAATTTAAAACTATGCACCATGCCGCCAAGCGGCGCAAACACAGGTGTGCCGGCCTTGCCCCATATATCAGTTCCCAAATGCAAACGACGGGGTTCTCCACCATCTGGCGCATCAAACACTTTACTGCGGCTGTACACCGTGCGGTGTTCGGCATAGCCGCCAATTCCGTAACGGGCACCTGCTTTACTTAACTGCTCATCTACATAGTTGCTGAACTTGGAAACATCTTCAATCACTTCTTTTGTAAGATCGGTATTAGTAGCGGTAAAATTCATTCTCAACAGTTGATCCCTGCCCTGTTCAAACGGTACAACCGGATAAAACTGCTGTTTATTCTTTTCCAGAATATTGATGAGTGGAGAAGTCATTGGTTTGTTTGCTGTTTATATTAGCAGGAGCTAAATTACCACTCTAAAATGAAGGTTATGTATAAAATGCTGTTGAGTTTTTTACTGATGCTTTTTTTTCAAACAATTTCTGCGCAGGAAAATCCATTGTGGATGCGTTACCCTGCCATCAGTCCCGATGGAAAAGAAATTGTATTCAGTTATAAAGGCGATTTGTATAAAGTAAATGCAGATGGTGGCACTGCAATAGCCCTTACCATGCATGAAGCACACGACTATCAACCGGTGTGGAGCCGTGATGGAAAAACCATTGCGTTTGCCAGCGACCGTTATGGCAATTTCGATGTGTTTACAATTCCATCAACCGGCGGTGAAGTAACAAGATTGACTTACAACTCGGCCAATGATTATCCGTTTGATTTCAGCAACGATAACCAATCTGTTTTATTTGGAAGCGCCAGACATACGGTGAATACCAATGTGCGTTTTCCAAGAGGTGCTTTGTTTTTACAGACCTATACTGTTCCGGTAAAAGGAGGAAGAAGTGTGTTGATCTCTGCCACAGGTATGGAACATGCACAGTACAACAGTAAAGGAGATGCGATTGTATACCAGGATCGTAAAGGAACTGAAGATCCATGGCGCAAACATCATACTTCATCATTAACAAGGGATGTCTGGATCTATGATCTCAAAACAAAAAATTATACAAAGTTCAGCAGCTATGAAGGTGAAGACCGTGAACCGCAGTTCAGCAACGATGATGAGTATGTGTATTATCTCTCCGAAAAAAATGGCAACCAGAATATTTATAAAGCGCCCATTCGTTTAAAAATTGCAGAACGGCAAATCAGTTCGTTTAAAGATCATCCGGTGCGTCACTTAACAAGATCAAACGATAACACACTTTGCTTTACATGGAACGGTGAAATCTATACGGTAAAGAATGATGGAGAACCAAAGAAAGTTAAGGTGAACATTATTGCAGATGCAAAAACAAATGAAGAACGGATTGTACCTGTTGTTGCAACCAATGGCGATTTTGCTGTTTCACCCAATGGAAAAGAAGTGGCAATAGTTTATCGTGGTGAAGTATTTGTAACAAGTGTAGAAGGTGGCATTACCAAACGCATTACCAATACGCCGCAACAGGAACGCATGGTGGAGTTTGGTGCCGATGGTAAAAGCATTTACTACTCAACCGAACGCAACGGAAGCTGGGATATATACCGTTCAACAATTGTACGGAAAGAAGAACCGTATTTCTATGCATCTACATTGCTGAAAGAAGAAGCAGTGATTGCAACGGATAAAGAAGAATTTCAACCCGATGTTTCGCCCGATGGAAAAGAAATTGCTTATCTCGAAGACAGAAATGTTTTAAGAGTGTACAATATTGCAAGCAAGACTTCCAAAACAATCATTCCCGCCGGCATGAATTTTTCTTACAGGGATGGTGATCAGAGTTTTGATTGGAGCCCTGATAGTAAGTGGCTGGCAACAGTGAGCAGTAAAGGCCGTTATGGCACCAGAGAAATCGTTATTTATAAAGCTGATGGTTCTGATAAAGAAGGAACCGATGTTACACAAAGCGGCTTTTTTGATGGTGGCCAAACTTATGCGCTCGATGGAAGAGCATTACTCTGGTCAACTGATAAATATGGTAAACGTCCGATGGCTTTTCAGGGAGATCGGGAATCAGATATTTCCATCATGTTTTTTGATCAGGACAGTTATGATCGCTTTCGATTAAGCAAAGAAGATTATGCGTTGCTGAAAGATCAGGAAGACAAAACAAGGAAAGATTCTGCAACAAGAGTAAAAGACTCCATTGCAAAGAAAAACCGGCAACCAAATTTTGAAAACATCCATAACCGTAAGCTGCGTTTAACTTCCAATTCAATGAGTATTGGCAGTTATGCCATTTCAACGAACGGCGAAAAACTCTGGTACTCTGCCACTACAGATCGCAATACCGATCTATGGGAAATGAACACAAGAACAAGAGAAACAAAAATTGTTACAAGGCTGGGCAATGGTGCCAGCTTTATTGCTTCAGCTGATGGCAAAGCCTTGTTTGTAATCAGTGAACAGGGTTTAATGAAGTTTGAAACAGAAACCAGCAAGATCACTCCCATCAGTATTCGTAGTGAAATGGTGTTGAATACTGCAGGTGAGCGTGCTTACATTCTGGAACATGCATGGAGGCAGGTGAAGAAAAAATTCTATGATCCTAAACTGCACGGCGTTGATTGGGAGATGTATAAACAAGCCTACACTAGATTCCTGCCTTACATCAACAACAATTATGATTTTCAGGAATTGTTGAGTGAAATGCTGGGCGAGTTGAATGCATCGCATACAGGAGGAAGATATAATTCACCCAATCCAAATGCTGATCAAACAGCTTCGCTTGGTTTGTTTTATGATGAGTTTGTTGCTGGTGATGGATTAAAGATCACAGAAGTCATTACTGGCGGGCCGCTGGATCTTGCAAACAGCAAAATCAAAGCAGGAATGATCATTGAAAAAATTGATGGTGATGCAATTACAGCTGCCAATGATTGGAGCATCTTATTAAATCGTAAAGCAGGAAGAAATATATTGTTGTCTGTGTTTGATCCTGCAAAAAACAGCCGATTTGAAGAAACTGTAAAGCCAATTACAGGTGCTGCGGAACAAGGTTTACTGTATACACGTTGGGTAAACATGATGCGGAACATGGTTGATAAACTGAGTGGCGGCAAAGTTGGTTATGTGCATGTACAGGGAATGAATGATGGCAGTTACAGAACGGTATATGAAGAAGTGCTTGGACGCAATGCAGCTAAAGAAGCCTTGATTGTTGATACACGCTTCAATGGTGGCGGATGGTTGCATGAAGACCTGTCGAACTTTTTGAATGGAAAAAATTATATCACCTTCAAACCATACGGCTTTAGTGCAGAAGGTGGCGAGCCGCAGGGCAAATGGTTTAAACCAAGTTGTGTAGTGATGAGTGAAGCTAATTACAGCGATGCACATACATTCCCCTATGCATACCGTGCAAAAGGAATTGGAAAGTTAATTGGTATGCCTGTGCCCGGCACAAGCACATCGGTTTGGTGGGAAACACAAATTGATCCAACACTGGTATTTGGCATACCCATGATCGGCAACTTTGGTGTAAAAGAAAACCGTTTGCTTGAAAATTTCCAGTTAGAACCGGATGTACGTGTTGAACTTCCTTATGATGCATTCATCAATGGAAAAGATACACAGATTGAAAAAGCAGTAGAAGAAATGCTGAAGGCGATTAAAAAGTAAACAACCTGATTTGTACTTATAAAAAGAACGCCGGTCAAATGACCGGCGTTTTGTTTTTACAGGTTAGCTTAATGAACAAATTCAGGTTGCTTCACTTGAAATAATTCATCGAAAGATATAGATAGATTGTTTGCTAACTGGTCTTCTAACATATTTGCAAATGTTTCAAAATACACAATCACATCTTCACGCACATTGCGTTGCAGCCAGCGGAAACCTCCGGGCAATTGTTGCAACACGGTTTTGTCTTCCAGATATTCCAGATTATGAATATCACTCGGTGTTAAACCTATTTCCTGCAATTTGCTGATCAGCAAACCGGCGGGTGCGTTTGTTACACCACAATAATCTTCGGCAAGTTCCGTCCACTCCCCAATACCGGTGTGGGCATACGCCAGTATTTCTTCCTTGCTTAATTTGGTAACAACCTGTGTAAGGTTGCCGCAATTGCAGGCGCCATGGTTACCCCATGCATAAGCCGCACCGTTGCGGAGACGGGCTGCTGTTTCACGCAGCGCTTCAATTAATTGACTGTTTGCCTGTGCCATACGCTAATTTCCTACTAATACAAAAAACCTGCTGCTTTTGTTGAAAGATTAACATCATCAAAAAATATTTACATCAACATTTCGTTTAAGCACTATTGTATGAAGAAGTATTCCCTCTGTTTACTGGTCTGTTTTCTGTTGTTCAGCTTATACACTCCTGCACAAATGATTACAGGTGTGTGGAAAGGAAAAGTGGGCAACGGTTTGCGTCCGGCAAAACTGGAGTTGAAATTAATTCAGCGAGGCGATAGTTTATTCGGCACATCTTATTATTATGAATCAGCAACCAACTACCGACGGTATACAGTAAAAGGTTATTTCAACCAACAAACCAATGAAGTGATCTGGTGGGATGATGAATTGCTCGAAGCAAAAACACCAAGAGTATCAGTTCTTCAACCGGGAGAATTACCGTTACTAATGGAAGCAGATTTTAATTGTCCCGGTGATGGAGTAATGATGTTAGATGGAAAAGCTGTAACCAAAGAAGAACAGAAAAACAAAGGCAACCTGCATTTAGATAAAGTGGAAAATCCATCCTTTAGAGATGAATGGGATTATGTAATTGAAAATTATACCGTAGGTGCAAACGATCCGGTGTTTATTGACAGCATTGCATCTATTCATAAAACAGTAAAACAACCGGAGCCTGCGGTTATTGCCCCACCAAAACCGGAAGTAATTCAACAACCAAAAAGAGAAGATCCTGTTATTGTAAAAGATGAGCCTCCCGTTCAGCAAACTGTTCAAAAAGACACAGTACAACAAATAACAAAAGTGGAGGCTCCTGCCCCACCCAAAAAAGAAACTGCTCCGGCAACCATTACAAAAGTGCCCGCCATTAAAGAAAAATTTATTGAACGGAAAAAAATACTCACTACTGAATTACCTCTGGAAGGTGATACCATTGAAATTCATTTTTATGATAATGCAGAAATTGATGGCGACTCTATTTCACTGTTCATGAATAATCAATTGGTATTTGAACATGTTAAGCTCAGCGACAAACCATATGTTGTAAAGTTTGCAGTTGCTGCATTAAGTGAAACAAATGAACTGGTGATGGTGGCGGAAAATCTGGGTTCTATTCCGCCAAATACTTCTTTTATGATTGCGTATGTAAACGGTGTACGGTATACAACAAATCTTGAAAGCACAGAGAACAGCAGTGCAATGATCCGGTTTGTGCGAAAGCAATAGTGGAACGCAGAGACAAAGAGGACGCAGAGAAGAAATGAATAAGGGAGACAGTTTTTTTGAATTGTCTCCCTTATATTTTACCTGTATAATATACCTGAGTAAATGCTGAGTGAGTCAATTACTTTTTCTCTTCGACTTGATATTCTTTTAGATGTCTGTATACCAGGTTTCCGTTTTCTACTTTCACCAAACGGTATTCCATAAATGTACTGTCGGCATCATAAAAGCCAATGATGCAGGACAGATCATCCGCTCCTCTTTTCAGTTCAGGCTTTGGCATGATGCCCATGTTGGGCAGTGTAAATATTTTTTCGCCCAGCGCATCTTTATACTGAAATTTTACTTCGTAGTTAAGTGATTCCTTTTGCTCAAACAACTGCACTTTAAACAGCGCCGTATCTGCACCCGTTTCGTATTCTTTTACAGCCTCAGGATTTATTGCTGTACGTTCTTTTACAAAAGGCTGATTATTGTTTGGGTTCTTTTCGCCACAGGCTGAAAAGAGCAGTGTTGCAACGACTATGAATTTTCTCATACTGTATAAAATTTAAGGTTGATGCAGAAAATAATTCGCTGAAAATTATCTGCAGTTAGACCACAATGTTGATCATTTTATTTTTTACGTAAATGATTTTCTTTGGCTGCTTGCCTTCGAGCCATTTCAGTACTACTTCATTGTTCAATACAATCTGTTCTACTTCTGCCTGTGTAATACTCAAATCAAGTGTAAGCTCAGTTCTTGTTTTACCATTAATTGCTACCGGGTAATCTTTGGTTGATTCAGTAACATACTTCGCCTCAAATTTTGGGAACGATGCATCAAGTACCTCACCCCCCGCCCTCTCCGAAGGAGAGGGAGCTTTGCGTAGCTCCGCATATAACTCTGCTGCAATGTGTGGAGCATATGGCGAGAGCATGATTACAAGTGGCTCCAGAATTTCTTTCTTATGGCATTTAAGATCACTCAACTCATTCACAGCAATCATGAATGTACTTACACCGGTGTTGAAACTAAAACGCTCGGTATCTTCTTCAATTTTTTTGATCGTCTTGTGCAGCACTTTCAATTCAGCATCGGTTGCTTTCTCGTTAGTCCAAATTGCTTTTCCTTCATCGCCCTCCTTCGCTGAAGCTTCGGCTGGCAGGTAAAATAAACGCCAGAGTTTTTTAAGAAAGCGATGTACACCTTCAATTCCTTTTGTGTCCCAAGGTTTACTGATTTCAACAGGACCAAGGAACATTTCATACATGCGGAAGGTATCTGCACCGTATTTATTTACAAGATCATCGGGGTTTACTGTGTTGAACTTACTCTTGCTCATCTTCTCTACTTCAGAGCCGCAAATATATTTGCCATCTTCTAAAATGAATTCGGCATTTGCATACTCACCATTACGCCATTTTTTGAAAGCCTCTATATCCAATGCATAGCCGTCCACAATATTGACATCAACATGCAATTGGTCAAAATAATACTCTGCCAAACTACTTGTACCAACAGACATTTCTCTTTTGTTAATTGAGAAAAAAAGTGGTGGGATTTGTGCAGAAACATACACCGCTTTGCTGTCCATAATACTTCTAAGCAAATCAATAAGTACACTTGCTCCTTTAGTGTAGTAAGTATAAACTATTTCGTCAAAGTGTATAGTAAAAGTATGTCCGTCAGTATGGTTAAATAAAAAGAACTTGTTGTTTACAACTCTATAGTTATAGTTTGGTTGCTCGATAGATGCTGTTTGAGCCAAACATCTCGCTAAAATTGATGATGGTAGTTCAAATCCGATTTTAGAGTAATTTAATCTATAGACAAATCTCGATGAACCTTGTATCATCCCCTGATTCACCAATTTCTTAAACGGTTCATCAAAACCAATATGTCCGAGATCATACAGAGCTTTCGTCCACATACGGCTGTACAATAAATGCCCCACTGCATGTTCTGTTCCTCCAATATAAATATCAACCTGGTTCCAGTAGTCACTTACGCTGCGATCACAAAATGCATTGTCGTTTTGCGGATCCATATAACGTAAAAAATACCAGGATGATCCTGCATAGCCCGGCATTGTATTCGTTTCAAGTGCGCCCCCACGAACCTCCCCTAAATCCCCTCCAAAGGAGGGGACTTGCGACCCCTCAAACTGATGAATCCAGTCTGGTATATTGGCAAGTGGCCCTTCGCCTTCAGGACCCGGACTATAACTTTCAACATTTGGTAAAGTAAGTGGCAACTGATCTTCAGGTAAAGGATAAGCGATGCCATCTTTCCAAATAATCGGAAATGGTTCTCCCCAATAACGCTGACGGCTGAACGCTGCATCACGCATTTTATAATTCACCTTGCGTTTACCAATTTCTAATTCCTCCAGTTTGTTAATTACAATTTCAGCAGCTTCACGCATAGGCGTGCCGTTTAAGAAACCACTGTTCTCTAAGATGGCATCTTTAGTTGCATTCGCTTCTTCGCCGTTAAAATGTTTGCCAATGATATTGGTGATGGGAATATTAAAATGCTTTGCAAATTTAAAGTCACGTTCATCGCCGCAAGGCACGGCCATAATTGCGCCTGTGCCATAACCTGCCAATACATACTCGCTGATCCAGATCGGAATTTCTCTTCCATCAAATGGATTCACTGCATACGCTCCTGTAAATACACCCGTGATTTTTTTCTCCGCCTGTCGCTCACGTTCACTTCTGCTTTTTACATAAGCAATGTATTCATCAACGGCTGCTGTTTGTTCAGCAGATTTTATCTGATCAACCAAATCCAACTCAGGAGCAATCACCATAAAGTCAACACCAAAGATGGTATCGGGTCTTGTGGTGTATACCGTGAGTGAAGCCCCCTCTAAATCTCCCCCGGAAGGGGAGACTTTCCGAACTGAAGGTTTACTGTTCAGCTTCTGAATTATTTTTTCAACAACTGCATCTGTATTCTGCTTTACTTCTTCATTTGTAAATCTCATTTCTTCAAAACCCAGTTCATTCAGAAAGGCTGTTCTGGCTTCATCATACTTCCGTTGCTCTTCATTGTTGTGATACCCTCCATCAACTTCAATTGTTACTCTTCGATCTAAACAAACAAAATCAACAATGTACTGGTCAATGATATGTTGTCTGCGAATATGATGACCTGTTTTATGAGATCGTAAATATTGCCACAGCATATTTTCTTCTTCCGTTGGAGATTGTTTATGTTCTTTACTCAGCTCCTTTAATAAACCATAAGTTGATGCTCTTGCAGTTTGCCGATGAAGTTCAGAAGCTGGCCGGTTCTCCCCTTCCGGGGGAGTTAGAGGGGGCATCTGTATTTCAAATGTTATTTCCGCTCCACTACTCTTTCCAATCCAGTTGCTTTGCATTTCTTTCATGCTGTCGCTGAATTCAATACGCTCCAAACCTTCCAGTAAGCGATCGGCATATTCTGTAATGCGCAAATACCATTGACGCAATTTCTTTTTTACAACGGGATGTCCGCCACGCTCACTTACACCGTTCACTACTTCATCGTTCGCTAAAACTGTACCTAATGCTTCGCACCAGTTTACTTCGCCATAACCGCAATAGGCAAGGCGGTATTGCATGAGGATGTCCTGTTGCGTTTTTTCATCAAATGATTTCCACTCTATTGCATTAAACGAACTAATTGCAAATTGGGAATTAGGAATTGGGTGTGTGGCGTTTCCCTCTTTTTCAAAAACAGCAATCAGTCCATCAATCTTTTCTGCTTTGTTTGATGTACGGTTGTAAAAACTATTGAAGAGTTGTAAAAAAATCCACTGTGTCCATTTGTAATAACCGGGTTCACAAGTGCGTACTTCACGGTCCCAATCGTAACAAAAACCAATATTGTTTAATTGTCTTCTGAAATTATTGATGTTCTGCTCGGTACTAACGGCGGGGTGTACCCCATGTTCAATGGCATATTGCTCGGCGGGCAAACCAAATGCATCGTATCCCATCGGGTGCAGTACATTAAACCCTTTCAGTCGCTTAAAACGTGAATAAATATCGCTGGCAATATAACCTAACGGATGACCTACATGCAACCCTGCACCACTGGGATAAGGAAACATATCCAGCACATAAAACTTTGGTTTGAGCGGAGCCTGTCCTGAGCCTGTTGAAGGATTTGAAACCTTGTATGCCTTTGTTGCGTTCCAGTGTTCCTGCCATTTCTTTTCTATTTCTCTAAACTTGTATTCCATTGACCGTTTCGGTTAAATTATATGTTGTTGTTGAATCGGAGCCCCTATCTCCTTCTCTTTCCCCAAAGGAGAAAGAGCGGCACGATATATTTTTAATCAGCTTTTATTTCTACCAATTCATCTTATCAATTTCTACTCTTCTAAATACATTATTACAATATTTAGTTGTAATAGTTAAATAAGCATGGGCTGTGCATTGATGGCTTCCCCTTTCGGGGGAAGTCGGAAGGGGGCCCTTGTGAAAGAAGACTTAAAAAAAATCTTTCTTCCTTCATTCTGCACCATCCATAAAATAATGGCAGATATCAACCGTTAAGTGGGCAACAAAATTAAGGATTGCAGGGCTAAATCTGTTAAATTTGCCCGCCTGCCTTTGCGGTTGCGCTGGCAGACACTCATCTAAGAACTTACAAAAAATTACATCTGCATGGCGCAAGTACAAAGCAAAGCATCCATGAAACGCTCCAAGCCTTCTTATCTCTACAGTATTATTGGCGTTGCGCTGGTTTTATTTATTCTGGGTGTACTGGGCTGGATTTTCCTCAATTTTCAGAAAGTAGGTAATACACTGCGTGAAAATATTCAGTTTCATGCCTGGTTGAGTACGACCAATAAAAAAGCCATTGACAGTTTAACGAATTATGTAGCTGCACAGCCGTATGTAAAATCATCGGCCTATGTAAATAAAGAAATGGCAAAAGAAATTTATAATAAAGACGGGAATGAGAGCTGGGATAAAATTCTGGATGAAAACCCCCTACCGGAAAGTGTTGATTTTTTTGCCAAAGCCGATTATGTGCAAAAAGACAGTCTGGATAAAATAACAGCCGATTTGCTTGCAAAGTTTCCCGGCGTTATCAGTGAGGTGCAATATCCAAATGCGTTGGTAAACACGTTGAACGACCGGGCCCGCAAAGTAGGTATCGTGTTACTGATCGTAGCCATTATGCTCAGCGCCATTGTAATTGTATCCATTGATACAACCATTCGCCTCGCTATGTTCAGCAACCGGTTTTTAATTAAAACCATGCAAATGGTGGGTGCCACCAGAGGCTTTATTGCAAAACCAATGAACATCAGGGCTGTTATCAACGGCCTCATCAGTGCAGGTATTGCTATTGCAGCTATCTGGGCCGTAATTACCTGGGCCGAAAGCTATATACCTGATATGAAAGCCCTGCGTGACCCGAAGATTTATTTGATACTCTTTGGTTCTATATTGGTGATTGGAGTGGGTATTTCCCTCTACAGCACGCACCGAAGTGTGATGAAATATTTACGGATGAAACTGGATGAGTTGTATTAAGCCGTTAGCCATTAGTATTTAGCCAAAACTACCGGCTAATGACTAACGACTATCTACTTACAGCTTTTCCTTATCTTGCACCCCTCAAATACAGACTATGAGTCAGAAAAAAATAGCGACGATTTTTACAAAAGAGAATTACAAGTGGATGGCCATTGGTGCTGCAGTAATTGTTCTGGGTTTTTTGTTGATGATTGGCGGTAAAAGTGCAGATCCCAATGTGTTTAATAAGGATGAAGTGTACAGCTTTCGTCGTATTACACTGGCTCCGTTTCTGATAGTGGCAGGTCTTATTATTGAGATTTATGCCATCATGAAAAAACCAAAAGACTAAGAAATACAATTTGAAGATGAGCCGATTTGAAAATTTGAAAATGAACAATTCAAATACTCAAATCGGTTTTTTATTTTCAAATTTTCAAATTAAACAATTTTCAAATTTGCGTTCTTGACTACATTTGAATCCATCATCATTGCCATTGTAGAAGGTTTAACGGAATATCTTCCCATTTCATCAACGGGTCATATGATTATTGCAGAGCGGCTCATGAATGTACCTGCAGATAATTTTACCAAACTGTTTACGGTTGCTATTCAGCTGGGTGCCATCCTGAGTGTTGTAGTCTTGTACTGGAAAAAATTTATTGATGTAAAGAGCTGGCAGTTTTATGCCAAACTGATTGTTGCTGTATTACCTGCATTGATCCTTGGTAAATTATTCAGCGATAAAATTGATGCATTACTTGAAAGTCCGCTCACTGTTTCTGTTACCATGTTAGCCGGCGGTATTGTCTTGTTATTTATAGACAATGTATTTAAACAACATACCATTACAGAAGAAAAAGAAATTTCCTTTGGTAAAGCATTCATCATCGGGTTGTGGCAGTGTGTGGCAATGATACCGGGTGTTAGCCGCAGTGCAGCAAGCATCATTGGTGGTATGCAGCAAAAACTTACCCGTTCGTTAGCTGCTGAGTTTTCTTTCTTTCTTGCAGTGCCAACCATGGCTGCTGCAACAGGCTATTCTTTATTTCTGAAAGACTGGAACCAAAACGGAGTTGATACAAAAGGTTATGAGCTGATTCTTTCTTCAAGTGATTATACACAGGCCTTTATCATTGGTAATATTGCAGCATTTGTTGTTGCCATGCTTGCCATAAAATTCTTTATTGGCTTTTTACAAAAGCATGGGTTCCGTTTGTTTGGCTGGTACCGCATCGTAATGGGTATCCTTTTGCTCATTCTCATTGCAACGGGTTATCTCAAATAAGATATCGTTTTATTATCCTATTTTCATGCGGGCATAAAGCCCTCCACTAAAACCATCTGTATGGAGACTGCTTCAAAAAAAGTAGTAAACGGCTGGGCCATGTACGACTGGGCCAACAGTGTTTACAATCTGGTGATCACTACTACATTCTTTCCTGCTTATTATGCTGCTGTAACAGGCACAGACAATTTTCCTGATGGTATCCGGTTTCTCGGACGAACCTATGTAAACACAGAGCTGAAAGACTATGTACTTGCTGTGGGCTTTTTATTGATTGCTTTGCTCTCGCCCATCTTATCTTCCATCGCAGATTACAAAGGCAACAAGAAAAATTTTATGCGTTTCTTTTGTTATCTGGGCGCACTGAGCTGTTCATTGATTTACTTTTTTGATAAGAGCAATGTTACATTCGGGCTCATGTGTTTTATGTTTGCCGGAATAGGATTTTACGGCTCGCAGGTATTTTATAATTCGTACTTACCTGAGATTGCTGCTGAAAAAGATATGGACCGCATCAGTGCCAAAGGATTTACCATGGGTTATATTGGAAGTGTGTTGTTACAGATGATTGGGTTTGCATTGGTGGTGGCCATGCCCGGCAAAGCATTACCGCTGCAGTTAACATTTTTAATGGTAGGCGTTTGGTGGATAGGCTTTGCACAAATTCCATTCAGCCGTTTACCCAACCAAACCAATAAGTCCGAAAGGAAATTAAAAAAACATGTACTGGTAAATGGCTTTCATGAATTAAAGCTGGTATGGAATCAGTTGGGACAAATGCCCGTACTGAAACGCTTTTTACTGGCTTTCTTTTTTTACAGCATGGGTGTGCAAACCGTATTGTTGGTAGCTATTGATTTTGGTTTAAAAATTCTGAAACTGGAAAATACCAAGCTGATTATTACCGCTGTGCTGTTACAGCTGGTAGCAATTGTTGGCGCTTTATTAATGTCCAGGCTTTCGGGTAAGTATGGCAATATCCGTGTACTTATTTTTACCGTATTATTGTGGATCTGCGTTTGTATTGGCGGATACCTCATTCAAACAGAAATACATTTTTATATTGTTGCTTCATTTGTTGGATTGGTGATGGGCGGCATACAGGCATTGAGCCGTGCAACCTATGCCAAGCTGATGCCGGAAACAAAAGACACAGCATCGTTTTTCAGTTTTTATGATGTAACGGAAAAACTGGCCATTGTGATAGGATTATTCTCATTTGGTTTTATTGAAGGCCTTACCAGAGACATGCGTAATTCAATATTGGTTTTAATTATTTTCTTTGTACTTGGTTTAATTGCTCTGTTATTTACATCGGTTAAATACAAACCGCAACAAACGAATTCCTGATCATGAAACTTTATTCAATCAATACCGGTTATTTTAAATTAGATGGCGGCGCTATGTTTGGCGTTGTACCAAAAGTAATGTGGAACAAACTGAACCCGGCCGATGAAAACAATCTCTGCAGCTGGGCCATGCGTTGTTTACTGATAGAAGATGGTAATCGTTTAATCTTAATTGATAACGGCATTGGTGATAAACAGGATGAAAAATTTATGGGGCATTATCACCTGCATGGTAATGATACGCTAGACTCATCTTTAGCGAAACATGGTTTTACAAGAGACGACATCACAGATGTGATTCTTACACACTTACACTTTGATCATTGCGGTGGTTCTATTAAGAATGAAGGAAATTTACTGGTTCCTGCATTCAGGAATGCAACATTCTGGAGTAATGAAAGTCATTGGGAATGGGCCACCAAACCAAACGACAGAGAGAAAGCTTCTTTCTTAAAAGAAAATATTTTACCCATACAGGAAAGCGGGCAATTGAAATTTATCAATGGAGATAATTATATCCGTTCAAGCAGCGATGGCTGGACTGCTTATCCACCAAGTTCTGCAATTGATGTCCTTCTTCCTTTTTCAGAATCTATTTCCATTCGTTTAGCAGATGGACATACTTCATCCATGATGTTGCCGCAAATAAAGTATAAAGACAAAATCATTGTGTATATGGCAGATCTTTTACCATCAGTTGCTCATTTGCCTATTCCTTATGTAATGGCATATGACACAAGGCCGATGCATACACTAAATGAAAAAAAAGATTTTTTGTTGGAAGCAGTAACAAAAGATTTCGTCCTCTTCTTTGAACATGATCCGCAAATCGAATGCTGCACATTGCAACAAACTGAAAAAGGTATCCGGATGAAAGAAAGTTTCAACCTGAGTGAACTGGGATGATTTATCGTGTAGAAATAAGTCCGGTTAATTTATGCCGGGTATTCTTGTACCCCATCATATCAACCTTCACACTGCCTACAGAAATAGGGCTTTCAATGCGTACCGGAATTTTATTGGCATCATCACTTACCCACACTGTCATTTTTTCGCCGCCTTTAAAAATGGTTCCTTCAATCAGCAGCGGTTTAAACTTAATGGCATTAAACCTGCCATACTTGGTTTTTATTTTCTCTTTACCTAAATAACGGATATAGAGATTGTAAGTCTTATCATCAATAAACATACTGAACGGAATACGGTCGCCGGGCTTGTATTTATTAAAATCAATATTACGTGCATAGTAGATAGAGCTTAACACATCCTGCACACAGTCGGGCACTTTAAATGTACCACCCTGCGATGTGGCTGTATTACTTGCCTGATTAAATGTGACTGATTCAAATTTTTTAAAATCACCTTCTACAATATTGCGTACAAATTTGTAAGGCTGTAAGGTAGCAGTATCAATAAAGCTTTCGTACTTATCCCGTACTTTAAAAAAACCATCAAAGAACGAAGTGGTTTTACCATCGCCAATAATATGATAAACCGGTTTGCCGTTATACCGTTCAAGATTAACATTAAAATTTGCCTCGCCGCCATATACATAAATACCTGCCAGTGTATAGTACACATGATAGTTGATGAATTCTGTACTTTGCCAGGCATTGTTTCTTACACTGCAAAACTCATCATCGCCTTGCGGGGTAATGGGTGCAAATGAAAGTAAACTGAACATCAGAACCATTGTACACTTCATCATCTTAAAACTCGTTTGTTTATTGATCAATCAAAATTATTCTTCGCTGCTTTATCAAAACGTTTAACGGTCTTTAAAAATCCGGATCGTTAATAAGAGCAAACTGCCCGCCAATGCCGGCAGTACCAGGTTCAGCAACCAGATGGCCGCAGTGCCGGCAAGTATGGCAATACTGTTTGTACTGAACACACCCATGATACTGAGCGCTACTTTACCACGAATACCTACATCGGCAATTGCAAAACCCGGCACAATTGCCATCACCAGAAAAATAATTGCCACGCTCCAAAAACCCTGCCACCAGCTTACATCAACCGACAGTGCCTGCCATATCAACACGTATTGCAATGCAAAAACTACAAAACGTAAAAATGAGTAAAATAATATCTGCAGATAATCACGACCCGGTAATTTCTCCAACACTTCTGTAAAAGATAATTTTTCTTTGAGCCATGGAATCCATCGCAGCATCCTTGCCAGCAACTGCATTCTGAAAAAGAATACGCCTGTAAGAATGATAAAAAAGAGTACCGAATATTGAAATACCTGCAGCAGAATACCTGAAAAATGTGCACCGCTCAACTCCACATCCTGCAAAGAAGATTTCAATAACTGCAATCCAACAAATCCAAACACAAGCGTTATCAGCAACTGCCCCACACTGCTCACCAGGGTTAATGCAATTCCTTTTAGCCGGAAGTGAGGTTCAAGATACACTACTCTGCCGCCATATTCACCAATTCTGTTAGGTGTATTTACAGCCAGTGACAATCCGCTCAACACCGATTCAAATGCTTTTGCAAATGAAATGGATTGATGTTTTTTTACGAGTATATACCATTTATATGTTTCCAATCCCCAGTTTAAAGGCATCAGTGCAATGGCCAGCCAGAGTTTCCAGCTTTGATTACCTGTTACTGCCTGCTTTATTTGTTGCCATGCAAGATCTAAGTCGGGTTGCAGGCGTATCTGGTTGTATAAGGAAATGCTAATCCATACAAAAAGCACAGGGCCGAGGAAGTAATTAATAAAGATTTTGAATTTCTTGTTCAGAAGCGGTTTATTTGTTCAAAAATAAAGGGCAGTTTGCAAACTTTTTCTAAAATCATTTTGGGCATTGATCCGGGAACCGTTGTAATGGGCTATGGCCTTATTGGTATAGAACAACATCAACCAAAGCTGATTGAAATGGATGTGCTCAAATTAACCAAACACAAAGATGTGTACATCCGTCTGCAGTTGATCCATGAAAAAGTAAAAGAGATCATTGAACAATACCACCCTACGGACTTTGCCATTGAAGCTCCTTTTTTTGGAAAGAATGTTCAGAGTATGCTCAAACTTGGCAGAGCACAGGGTGTTGCCATTGCAACTGCCATGAGTGCAGGTTTGGGTGTTACGGAATACTCACCTAAAAAAGTAAAACAATCTGTTACGGGAAATGGAAATGCAGATAAAGAGCAGGTGTTAAAGATGATGCAGCATTACCTGCAGTTTAAAGCCAAACCAAAATATTATGATGCAACTGATGCATTGTCTGTTGCATTGTGTCATCATTTTCAAACATCCAATGTATTGCTCAAGAGCAAAGGGAAATTAAATGGCTGGGAAGATTTTTTAAAACAAAATCCCGGACGGGTGAGGAGGTAAACTAAAAAGCTTACTCTGTTTTTTTCATCTTCGGCAATGCAAGTAAAAATAAAACGGCAGGTATATAGCCTAAGGCATACCACCAGCTGAAATGCGAGAACATGGCATCTACCAACAGTTTCAGGGTGATGACGATTACAAAACTGACGGGGCCCCATTTTTCCATACTCCATACTCCACTCAATCCTACAAATGCAAACACCATCATCAAAGCATTGATGGCAGGATACAAAGTATCCACTCCACCTTTTAATACAATGTTACCTGTAAAAGAATAAACAATCTCCCATAGCCCGTAAGCAAATAAAAGTGAACAGAGAATGGTAATTAATAACGGACGTGGATTTCTTTTTCTTCCTTTCTTTTTATATCCTAACTCATCGTATTGTAACTGACTCATTGCTGTAATTAATTTAGTTTTTCCAGAATCTTTTGCTGCGCATTTTTTAACTGCTCTTCCGTTATTTTTAGTTTAGGCCTTGTAAAGTTAAGGTCGTCTGCTGTATGAATGGGTACAAGGTGCAGATGTGCATGCGGCACTTCCAGTCCAATAGCAGCAATTCCTACCCGTTTGCAATCAAAAGATGCTTCAATTGCTTTTGCAATTGGTTTGGCAAACAGCAGCATCTCTGCCAGATAATCATCAGGTACATCAAACAATTTATCAATTTCCGGTTTTGGTACAACCAGAACATGTCCTTCCACTAACGGAAACACATCCAGAAAAGCAAAAAATTGTTCATTCTCGGCAATTTTATAAGAGGGAATTTCTCCGTTGATAATTTTTGAAAAGATGCTCATACCACCTAGATATTTATATTTCACGTTGATCACCGTTGATCTGATTTGATGTATCAGCCTCTTCATGTATCAACTGCATTTTGCAGGCATAAATGTAAAAGAAAAAGATGAGCGGTGAACTCATCTTTTTCTTTTACATGTTTACTATACAGCGTTAAATCGTAATTTCTTCCACTTTAAACTTTACAACACCTGCCGGCACCTGTACCTCAGCTGTTTCACCAACCGCCTTGCCCAGTAAGCCTTTTCCGATTGGCGATGTAACAGAAATTTTACCTGCTTTAAGATCAGCTTCATGCTCGCCTACTATCTGGTAAGTAATTTGCTTTTTGGTAGCAAGGTTTGTTACAGTTACTCTGGTGAGAATGGTTACTTTACTGGTATCAATGGAAGTTTCATCCACAATCCGTGCATTGGCAATAATACCTTCGAGCTGTTTAATTTTTGCTTCCAGCATTCCCTGTGCTTCTTTTGCAGCATCATATTCTGCATTCTCTTTCAGATCGCCTTTCTCTCGTGCTTCAGCAATGGCCTTTGATGCAGCAGGACGTTCAACACCACGCATGTGCTGTAATTCGGCCTGCATTTTTTCAAGTGTTTCTTTTGTTACATATTGTACACTCATAAATCCTCCTTTCTTTTCAATTTTACCTGTATCACAAAGCGTAGTAAAAAAATTGCCGGCGCTTGGTGGTACAAAAAAAATAACAACGCCTCAGAATTGCTGAAGCGTTGCACTATTTGTTGAATTGTAAAAATAGAACCTTTTTGTGAAAGAAAGCAATAGCTGAACCTTAATTTATGAGCTGCAATAATATTTTAACAGCTTACTACAGCTAAATAAAGCCGGTTATTTACATATTGGTTTGCTTAATTTTGTGAACTTAAGTTTATCAGTATGAAACAAGTTGTTCTGTCCCTGCTCCTGTTCTGTTCGCTGTTGCAGTTAACTGCACAGGAAAAAAAGAAAGAGATCACCTACCATCCCAATGCTGTAAACGACAGCTCAAAAAAAAGTATTCAGGCCGCAGTACTTGCTGAAATAGGCGCCGCTACTATCCGCATCAATTATTATTCACCTGCAGTGAGGGGGCGTAACATTTGGGGAGGACTTGTTCCTTACAACGAAGTGTGGGTTACAGGTGCACACAGTGCTACCAATATTGAAATCAGCAAAGCCATTCTCATCGGCGGAAAAAAAGTTGAAGCAGGTAAGTATGCTTTGTTTACCATTCCCGGTAAAGATGAATGGGTGTTGATCATTAATAAAAATTATCAGCAGCACCTCTCTGATGATTATGATGCAAAGGATGATCTTGTACGAATAACTGTGCAGCCACAAATGAATGAACAGCCGCTTGAAAGACTTGAGTATTTTATTGAGCGGAAAGAGAAAAACAATGCGGTACTTTCTATTCAATGGGAGAAAATAAAACTATCCGTTCCGTTTACAATAGCGGAGTAATATTATAATAAACCCAGTTTATCTGCCAGCACCTTGCTCATTTTGTAAAATGCTTCATGCGTGTAGCCGGCAATATGGGGTGTTAAAATAACATTCGGCTGCTGCTGAAGCCATTGAAACTGTTCTTCTTCCCCTTCGGTATATGTTGAAAGTTGTTCGTTCTCCAAAACATCTAAACCGGCACCGGCAATCCATCCGTTTTTCAATGCTTCTATTACTGCAGCTGTATCATGCACTTTACCTCTTGATGTATTGAGAAAAAAAGGTTTCTGTTTTGCTGCTTCAAAAAAAGCATGATTTGCATAATGCTGTGTTTCTGCTGTAAGCGGCAAATGCATACTGATGACATCACTGAACTTGAGTACCTGTTCCAGAGAAGCTTCTTTCAATTGTGCGCCCCCAAATCCAAAATGATATTTATCATGTGCAAGAACAGTTACATCAAAACCCCTGAGTTTTTTTGCAAATGCCTGTCCGGTATTTCCAAAGCCAATGATACCAACGGTTTTACCGTTTAGCTCAAAGCCACGGTTTTCTTCCCGCAACCATTGTTTGTTTTTTACTTCATCAAAACTGCTGTGAATTTTTTTTGTTAAGCTAAGCAACATGGCCAGTGCATGCTCACCTACCGCATCACAATTCCCTTCGGGACTGCTGAAGACTTTGATGTCCTTACTTTCTGCATAAGGCAAATCAATCAGCTCAAGTCCGCTTCCTAAACGGCCAATCCAGATCAGCTGCTGCGCCTTATCAATCAGCGGTGCATCAATTTTAATTCTTGTTGATACAACTAATCCGGCCACATCGTCTAATTGCTCCATCAACTCATTGTAGGTAATATGTGGATTGTAAACAACCGTATAGCCCCCCTCCTCCAGCTTTTGCTGCAGATACTCATGACTCTTTGCTGTTATAATTACTTTCAACGGATGATTTTTTTTTCTGAATGATACGGTAATAAAATTATTTCATTTGAAATGTTAGTGCAGCAAATTCTTTTACACTTAACTGCTCTGCACGTTTATTAAACACCGGGTCTTTTAAAAACTCTTCGGTAAAAAACGAACGCACACCATTCCGTAACATTTTACGCCGCTGGTTAAACGCTGTTTTTACAAGCATTGTAAATTTCTTTTCACTTTCCATTAATGGAATTTCTTTTACCGGTTTCATTTTAATAACACCGCTTTTTACTTTAGGGGGTGGTGTAAAACTGTTTTCGTGTACATCAAACAAATACTCCACATCAAAATAAGCCTGCACCAACACACTCAATATACCATACGATTTATTGCCTTCTTTAGATGCAATACGCTGTGCTACTTCTTTCTGAAACATGCCCACCACACAGTCTACCTGATCTTTCCAGTCAAGTATTCGAAAAAGAATTTGTGATGAAATGTTGTAGGGGAAATTACCAACCACCATAAAACGCCCTTCGAACGGCACACCGGTATCTAAAATACTGTCGTGAATAAGATGATCTTTTATGGATGGATAGGTTTGCGAGAGATAATCTACTTTTTCTTTATCCAGTTCAATGGCTTTAAAGTTGATTCCCTTTTCCTGTAATAAATATTTGGTTAACGCACCTGCACCGGGTCCCACCTCTACCAATTGCTGAGGCTGCTCTTCCATGATTGCCTCTACTATCTGCACACAAATAGATTCGTCTTTCAGAAAATGCTGACCTAATGATTTTTTAAGTGTATAGTTCACGCTGCAAAAGTAGCAGTAAAAAGCCCTCCGTAAAGGAGGGCTGCTGAATTTATTACTGTGTGATGATGATTCGTTTTCGAAATACTTCATTTCCTGCTTTCACCTGCAAAATATATTGACCTGCTCCCCAACTGTTCTCCCGTTCAATTATCCATTCGTTTAATCCGGTAACAGACTTTACGGTTGATGTGTATACCAGTTCACCCGTACTGCTGATTAAATTCATTTCTACAAATCCTTCGTTTGCTATAAAGAAACTTAAACGAAAGCGGTCTTTCACAGGATTGGGTGCAACAGTTAATATTTGTTTTGTGTTGAAACGAAGCAATAAGCGGATCGTGTTGGTATAAGAGATTTGCCCACCTGTTCCATGAAATTTTAATCTGTAAAAAAGTTCATGGCCGGTTATGCGGCTTATATCATCGGTGTGGGAATAGATGCCTGAGTTGTTGGCAGGCACCTGTGCAACAGTAGTAAAATGTACAGCATCGGTACTCCGTTCAATTTCATAACTCACACCCAGTGCAATATCAACACTGTTCCAGCTGATGATAGCCGCCTGCGCATCTCTGATTATTGCATTAAAATGAATCGGTTTTCCTTTCAATACATCGCAGGTATTATTTTGTGCAATTACAATGGTATCGGAAGCGTATGTAGAGCCGCAACTATCCATTAACTGCTGCCTAACAATGTACATACCGGGTTGGTCAATGGTAATTCTGTCTCCAACCGTATCTGTAACAATACGCCCATTCGGTGTACTCCATGTATACAGTGATGTAACAACCGGATTGGTAACCCAAATTTCTGCCACACCATTCTGACAAAGGATCGGGAAATCGGTTGCAATGTCTGCACGAGGTGCACGGAAGAAACTAAACGGGCCAACAAAATCTTTCAACTCGGCAGTAAACGAAGTTGAAGCTCTTGTTTTTACCAGTATTCTTCTAAAGGGCAATGCGCATGCATCACCAATCGTTACCAACGGATCAAGACCCAGTTTACTGAGGTTAACAGAAAATTCCATGAACTGCCTTGCACTGTAATTCGTCATCACTGCATTGTTTTGCAACACAACAGAAAACGGGCCGGCCCATGTGTTATTTGCACATTGCAGTCCGGTATAAAAAGCTCCTGCTGTTTTTGGAGCAATGTTAGCATAACCGTACGCAGCTCCGTTACCATCACCATCAAATTGTCCGCCCCAGTTAAAAGCAACTGGGGTAACAGATAACGAACTCTGGTGTACCCAGATCCTTGCTTCCAAAAAAGATAAAGAAGAACTGCCGTATTCAGCAGTAAGAATTATATCTCCTGCCCTTATTACATTTCCTGATGCATCAAACAACCAGGAAGTATGACCTGCATCGGGACCATAACCATAAAACTTAAGAGAAGGTTTATCGTAATAGATATCGGTTTGATACATTTCAAAATCAAAGTAGCGGTTACCGGTTGTATTATCAATGGATAATCCGCCAAACATCCACAATGAATCGTTTGAATTGAAACCATCTCTGCGTACATGCATAAACATATCCAGTATATCGTTCTTATCAGGAATACCTTGTGATACTGGTGTAGACCAGCTGTTAGGACTCATTCCGTTTTTATTACTACCTGATGCAAATACGGTTGAATCATCGCCATGATGATCACGGATAAAAATACCATCAATCAACATTTTATTATTTACAACAGAAAATTGCGGATATCGCATGCCTCTGAAAAACGGATACATTCTGGTAGCAGGCATAGAGGCATATCTCGAAACAATATAAGCAGCACCTGTTGTATCAATCATAAACTGACCACCTCCGCCAACAGTGTTACTGAACCAGTCATCATTACCGGCTGTAAGAAATCCATTAAAGAAATTGCTTCGCAAATCTGCATCAACACCAAACCCCGCTTTAATTACGGGAGTGGTTATTTGTGCAGAAATAGTTTGCACACTTAATAAAGTTGTAAGAAACAAACTGAGTAAAAGTTGTTTCATAAGTACCGGATTTAAAATAAAAGGAGGTTGTGTGCAGTTATGCACACAACCTGAAAAAAGGATTATCCACGCTTTACAATGCGCAGCATCTCTACAGGAGATGTAACCATTGTACCATCGTGCTGAAACGATTTGATGCGGTAATAGATATAACCGGGAAACACCGTGTTATCTCTGTACTTATGCGTTGCTGCACCGGTACATGGAATATCACAAAGTGCTTCAAAGTTGGTACCGTCGTAAGAACGTTCAATGGTAAAAAAATCTGCGTTCAGCGGATTCATTACCGACCAGTTAAGTGAAGCATCACTGCCCATGCGATGTACACGGAAATAACCAAACTCCTGCTGCACAGGTTTTACGGTTACTGTTGGTTGAAATGAAATGAATGGAAGTTGTTTTGTTTGCGCTGCGCCTGCACTCAGCATTACAGCTGTAATGAAAATAATTGCTTTCATGGGGATTAAGATTTAAACACAAATTACCATGAGATATTATGTGAACCAAAAATTCAGGTATGAATTAACCCTTACTTTTTCATCTTTTTTCCACCTGAAATTCCAGTAGAATGTCTATTTCTGCAAGGCCGTAATTTCACCTGTAACTACGGGCTATTGCAAATCAATTGCTTAGAAAGCCACTCCTGTACACATCAATCCAGTACATTTGCAGGAATAGCTTTATTATATGAACACTCCTGAAACAAAACCTGTAATTGGCTTTAGCTGTGGCGATGTGAATGGCATTGGCACTGAAGTGATTATTAAAGCCCTCAGCGACAGCCGCATACTGGATCTTTGCACACCGGTTATATTTGGCTCAAACAAGCTGATTAATTTTTACCGCAAAGCCATTAATGACGGCAATTTTAACTACCAGGCTGTACGGGACTTTCAACGCCTCAATACCAAAATGGTGAATGTGTTCAGTTGTTGGGAGGAAGAGGTAAACATTACCCCCGGGCAATTAACCGATACCGGCGGACTTTACGCCATTAAATCACTTACAGCTGCAGTGTATGCGTTAAAGGAAAAGCAAATTGATGTGCTGGTTACAGCTCCGCTGCATAAGAAAAATGTACAGTCGGAAACCTTTCAATACACCGGACATACTCCTTATTTAAAAGCTGCATTTGAAGCAAATGATGTGGTGATGTTTATGGTTGCAGAAAATATGCGTATTGCTCTTGTAACCGAACACCTGCCTGTTTCAGAAATTGCTGCTCATTTAAACAGAGAAGTGATAGTAAGCAAACTCAAAATCATTCAACAGTCTTTAAAGAAAGATTTTGGAATAGATAAACCGAAGATTGCTGTATTGGGCCTAAACCCCCATGCAGGAGATGAAGGTTTGATTGGAAAAGAAGAAGAAGAAATCATAAAGCCTGCCATTAAAGATGCCAAGCAAAACGACATCATGTGTTTTGGTCCGTACAGTGCCGATGCATTTTTTGCAAGAGGACAGTTTGAAAAATTTGATGCAGTATTAGCTATGTATCATGATCAGGGACTGATACCATTTAAATCAATGGCTTTGGGAGAAGGCGTAAACTATACTGCGGGTTTAAGCGGTATACGCACCAGCCCCGATCATGGAACAGCGTTTGACATTGCCGGTAAAGGCAAAGCAGATGAAGCTTCATTAATTGCATCAATCTTTACTGGTATTGATATTTTCCGCAGCAGAAAAGGCTATGCAGCTGCAAGAAGCAACCCCATGAAGAAAGTGAGTGCTTCTATGTTTGCACGTATGGTAGATGAAAAGCTGGAAGAAGAGTAAGCAAGCCGAAGTTGATAGTACTGAATCTTATTATTTCAACAGATCGTCACTTACTCCTTTATTAATGATATAGGAACTGTAGCTGATTTCTACTCTTCCCTTTTTATTTTTCGGAAGTTCCGGTTTTTTAGTTCCGTCGTCATACTCTAATGTAATTCCTTTGGGCAGTTTGTAATCTTTGGTATTAAAGGAGAACACAACCTTATCAGGCAGTCCCCACTCTGCATATTTACCAAACTGCATTTCCATATCGTAGGTTCCGTTCTCTTTGGTGGTTGTACTGGCCTTACGGATCAGCAGATTTTTTTCATCAATATACATGGTTGTTAATACCACATCACTGTTTTCGCTTAACGGCAGGAGTTTAATAATTTTTACTACCACGCCGTTTAGGTTTGTTTGCCCTGCGTCAATGGCGGTATAATCACCCGTAAGCAACAGAGAACTTACATTAACACTAATGCCCCCTTTTGGCAATAAAGAAATACCGCCATCCCGTTTAATTTTAAAGCGGTTTGGTTTTTTAAAGTAAGATTTGATGTTAGCAACAGGTGCTTTTATAAATACCACATCGGTTTTCATTTTTCCGGTTGCCACATAATCATTCACCCTGTCCATTTTTGCTTTTACATTTTTCACCAGATCTGCCGCCGTTTGTGCCACGGATGTATTGCAGAAAGCAAGAACTGCAAAAACAAGTGATAAGAATAATTTCATGCGTATATAAATTAAATAATCTGCTGAATCAGCTTAATACATCTTTCCGTTTAAAGATAAAGATGGCTGCTCCGGTAAATAGTACAATATGTAATGTTAAAATACCGGCACTTTTTAAAACAGCCGGTAAATTCCTGATAGTACCCGGTATTGAAACACCGTCTGCATCCAGTTTCATTTCAAAAAAGCCTTTCCATCCAATCATGTGAGAAGTAAAAAACAAATGCTTTACACTCTGAAACAACGGAATATCAAGGGTTGTAAGGATTGTAAACACAATGATCACACTCATAGTGGCAACAATGGGGCCCAGCGAATTTTCTGCAAAAATGGAAAAGAAAAATCCGAGTGATGCAACGGTAATCAACGCAATGGCAGCAAATCCAAATGCACAGATATAGCGCCAGAAAATATCGTTGCCGTTGAGAATAATAATTTCATAGCTCTTTGCATTCATCAACCCATCTGTACCAAACACAAGCATAGATACAAAAAGGCCCAGTATAGCAATCCAGATGAGCAGAATAAGTGCATAAATAGCAGAAGCAAGAAATTTACTGAGCAACAGTTTGGTTCTGCTGATTGGTTTGGTAATGAGCAAACGCAGTGTTCCCATATTGGCTTCTCCTGCAATCATATCAGCACTTACCAATGCAACCAGTAACGGCACATGAATTAAAAGCGTTTGAAGAATAATAAAACAAACAAAATATCCATTGAGCGGATTACCGATTACATCAAAATTATCTTTTACATCCTTCAATACAAAGTCCATATACTTGGCTCCATCTACATAAATAGCCACCTGTATTAATGTTACAATAGCCCATACCGCAATAAACGCAATGTATGTGCGGGGACGTTTAAAGACTTTAAATAATTCAATTTTTAAAAGGCTCCACATGTTGATTGGCTGTTGTAATCTTTAAAAAATAATCTTCGAGTGAATGGCGGGCACTGATGCCGAGTATATCAATTTTACGTTCAACCAGTAAACGGGTTAATGCAGGTATCTGATCTTTTCGCAGCTTTAACTCAATGCCACTTGCTTCGGTTGTTATTATAGAAGAGCTGTATTCACCTGATCGTAGCAATTGAGCGGCAGCGTTATTATCAGCTGTTTCAATATAGATCACAGTATCATCCGGACTAAACAGTTCACTAACGGTTCCCTCTACCAGTTTTGAACCTCTGTCTATTATCAGCATACGGTTGGCAATCTGTTCAATTTCGCTCAACAGATGAGAGGATACCAATACTGTTTTCTGAAGTTTCTGACTCAGCATTAAAATCAGATTACGTATATCGGCAATACCCTGGGGATCTAATCCATTGGTTGGTTCATCTAAAATAATCAGTTGTGGATTATGCACCAGCGCTACCGCAAGACCCAGCCGTTGTTTCATTCCCTGAGAATAGGTTCTTACTTTACTGCCTGCTCTTTGCGCAAGCCCCACCAGTTCTAATTGCTCCATAAGCGATTGCCTGCTTACTCGTATGCCGCTCATTTTTGCAAACAACTCCAGTGTTTCGTAAGCAGTGAGATATTTGTATAAATCGGGGCGCTCAATAACGGCACCGGTATTCTGCAAAATTTCTTTACGGTGCCTGAGCAGATTGTATCCAAAAATTTCAATCTCACCTTCAGTGGGCGTAATTAATGTAAGCAACATGCGGATGGTGGTTGATTTTCCGGCTCCGTTTTGCCCGAGAAAACCATACACATCGCCCTGCTGTACAGTAAATGACAAGTCGTTAACAGCTGTAACTTCCTTAAATACTTTTGTGAGATGGGTAACTTTAATAATTGATTCCATAAACCGGCTTGCTGTTACAACAAGCAGGTAAAGATAAGGTTTGAATAAATCTAAACTTACCGGGGAAGATAAGTTTGCAATGCTTTTACATATGTTTCAAACGCAGCCACACCGGCGGGTGTTATTTTACAAATTGTTTGCGGGTAATTGTCTTTAAACTGCTTGATCACATCAACATATCTGGCTTCTTTCAGTTTACTGATCTGTACACTGAGGTTACCTGCAGTAGAACCTGTTTTTTCTTTAATAAACGTAAACTCCGCCTCCTTTACCCCTATGAGTAAACTCATAACAGCAAGCCGCAGCTGAGAATGTAATATGGGATCGAGGTCTTTAAACATGCTTTCCTTTCTGCAAAAGATATGTACGACGTAAAATAAGCCCCGGTATAAGCCATGCAAGTGTTGCAGAAAGTGCCATGAGTATAAAATCAATTTTAGCTACTGTAAAAGCACTTACAATTGCACTTACCCAACAAAACACTCCTCCAAAAATCATGAGTTTAAATTTTCTGGCGGCTCCGGTAACAATTGTAGGATAACCAAAAACAAAAAGCAGGTAACAGGTTCCAAAACTCCAGAAGTTAACAATGTCTGTTTTTCCTGTCAGTTCACGATATTCTCTTAACATCGGATTGAGCTGATCGGCCGCAACATTGTTTATAAAGTTGATTACAAAAATGCCGATGCCAAAACAGATCCAGACATACCCGATAATATCATGATCCCATCCTTTTGCTTTTCGTTCTCTGCGTTCTTTAACTGAAATAAACACCTGTGGTATAATGGCCGCTAAAGCAAGCAACCAGATATCGAATGGAAGTTTAAAATCGAATTGTATTTGCAGAAACTGAACCAAACTGCAAATCGTAATCACCGCTCCCCACAGAATAGGGCCAATACCCGTATCAACAAACGCATCTTTTGCACGGCTGATCATTTGCTGAATGATGAGCAGACTTTCCTTTTCTGATAATTGTTTTTCTTCCATATCAGTTTTGTTTTTTAAACTGTGAACGAAGCAGGTAACCCGGTACAATCCATGCAGAAAGAACAGCCAGTGCAAGAAACAACACCTGGTAATGAGCTGTAACAAATGCAGAGGCGATGGCCAGCGCCCAGCAACCAACAGCGCCGGCTTTTAACGGAGAAAACTTAATAATTGCTCCGCTTAAAAATGTAGGCATTCCGTATAAAACCAAAAACAACGGATACATCAACGGCCATGCTTCTGATTTACCTGCAATAAATCCGGTAAGTGCCATCATTATCACAAAAACAACCCACACATGGCCAATAATTTCATCGGTATATGTTTTTACCCGTTCTTTCTTTTTTGTACGGGCAAGATAGATCATTTGATAAATCAATGCGCCCCAAGTAGCAAACCAGACAAACTGCGGACGGTCATAGATGTTCCAGTAATCAACTACAAAATGCAGAACACTGCAAATAAAAATAACCCAGCCCCACAGCAAATACAAATGTCCGTTTTCATTAAAACGGTTTTGTGCTTTATTGATCATACTTTCAATCAGCTGTAAACTGTTTGCTGCAGAAAAACCGGGCTGTTCCATATGCTGTTGTTTAAACTTCAAAAATAAAGCAGTCCCGTGCTGTTTTGCACGGGACTAATGCACATTATTTACACTGATCCATTACCATATCAAACTGTGTTTTGCCCCAGCTTGGATGTAAGGGAGATTTAAGTTGAAACGCATTTAATAATTTCACACCTTCTTCTGCAACAGGTTTTGCTGTTGTACATCCACCGCCAAACTGTGCCGGTGTATAAAATAAATTTTGAGCTAATAATGCATAGGGACGTGGATTTGAAGGATCCTGTTGTTTAGCCTGTTCAATTAATTGAGAAGATAATGCTCCATACTGCTGCCAGCGCTGCATGGGGTTTACCATCATCCGTAAAGAAGCTATCATTGATTTAACACAGGAAATTTCTGAATTGTTTTTTTCAATAGCATCGGCTTTGTTGATGAGTAATTCAGCACGGTCTGCAATTACATCAGCACCGGCTTTATCAGTAATCATATAACCATTCAACACTTCCGTCATTGCTGCATAGTAATAAGGAAGCCACTGTGTTTTTTCAACATCCGCAATGCGTTCAAACGAATTACTGAGATCATGCATTTCGGCTGCTGTTTTTGCTGCAGCAAATGCTTCGAGATTTTTTTGCATAGCGCCTGCATACCTTTCAGATTGAGCAAATACATTGGCAAAGATGGTTGCGAAGAATAAACCGAGAAGTACCTGTTTCATACTATTTAATTTTTAAAGATGATTATTGTTTGTTTTTTAATTTTTCATATTCCCGTTCAACACTGTTGCTTTTGGGATACACATAGGCGCCCATGTAATGCGATACAATACCAATACCCCAGCCTAGTGTGGCCCACAAAGGCCAGGGAACGCCACTGTAATTTCTGTGTGATCCGGTTGTTGCCCAGATTATCCACAAAAAAATATTTACTAATACATAAGAGATCAAATGGCTTTTAAATGAAGCTCTTTTTTGTGCAATTTCCCAAAGCTGCTGATCTCTTTGTTCGTTTGCATCGGGAATGCGTTGAAAATTTGACATGATGAAATGTTTAAGGTTAATGAATTATAAGTTGTTATTGATGGCATCATCTGTTCTGTCAACTCCAAAACTGATGAATGCACCGATGAATACAAACATTCTTGATGGCGGCACCAACTCCTGTCTGCGCATTCCGTTTGCTGAGTAATTGTATCCATACACCTGTTTAATGTTGAAAATATTACTCACACTTAGCACATACACAGCAAATGCTTTTGGATTTTTTTTACCGATACCCGGTAAATAGTTTAATGCAAAGCTCACATTGTGGTAATCGGGAATCCGTCCACGATCAGCAAAATAGGTTTTGTTTGTATTGGGGTCGAACTGAATATTATAATACGGCCGGCCACTGGCATAATTATAAGACAGGTTTACGTTCGTTTTTAACTTGGTTACAAACTTCTTCATTACCAGTGATGCAGTATGTTTTGCAGCAAAGTTTGGTGTGATGGCTGTGGGAAAATTCAGGAAATCACGTTTGGTGTTGAGAAAAGAATAAGAGATCCAGTAATCAAGATTCTTAACATTCTTTTTATCTCTCCAGAAAAATTCAAAACCGCTTGCATCACCAAAACCATTGTTGCTGCTGGCAATATCCCGGCCGTTTACATTGCTTGTTTTAATGAGGTTATCATATTTTTTATAAAATGCTTCTAAACGAAATGTTGTAAGGCTTGTTGTTTTCTGGTACTGCGCAATATAATGTTCAGCTTTCATAAAAATCAATGGATTTAAAGCCGGCTGGTAGCGTAACTCAGGGTTCTGATAAAAAATGCCATATGCAAGTGAAGCCTGACTTTGTTTTCCCAGCTTGTATGCCAATGAAACCCTTGGTGCAACATTTGTTTTACTTAATAATGCGGAGTGCTCTGCACGTACGCCAAATTTTGCTGCAAGGTTATTGGTGAGATACACATCCTGTTCTGCAAAAAGTGCATATACATTTTCAACTATCCGGTTATTAAACGTTATACCATTGAAAATGGTAATATTATTTTTATCGTCACTGTGATTGTATTCTGATCCAAACCGAAGTGCATTTAATCCTCTGAATTTTTTTTCAAGTACAAGTTTGGCATTGCCATAAAAGCCTTTGTTATTGAGATTAAAATTTTTAAACTGCAAACCATTTAACAGCACATCATTCTTTTGCGCATCCTGCATCCCAAAACTGATATCATCTTTATTGGTTGAGAGCGAAACACCAGCCGTAAACTTCCACTTATGTTTCAAACTTTCTTTCCATGATAAGTTATGATACATGTTACCGTTGGTTAACGAAAACTTATCCTTATAATTCATCGAGTCTAAACTGTTTTGTGTAAATGCCAGACTGTTTGTTGTGTAGTAACCGTAGTACTTCAACATCCCGTTTTTTGAAGTCTTGATACGGTAGTTTAAATCTATATTATGAGCAACCGGTGCTTTTAAATAATCCTGTTGCTGTTTAATTACTGCAAATGCCGGTGTTAAGTTTGAATAATTATAATTAACACCCCAGGATGATCTTTTATCTTTCGAAAGCTTTTGAAAGCCAGCTCCCAGACTTAATATAGATATGTTGAGATTAGCAGAAGATTGCTCCGGTAAATCAATTGACTCAAGAATCAGTGCAGATGATAATGCCTGGCCATACAATGCACTGTAGCCACCGGTACTGAAAACTGTTCCTTTGAAAATGAAAGGTGAAAAACGCCCTCTTGATGCAATACCCGGGGTGCTTGTAAAAAAGAAATTGTTCACCAGTGTACCATCAATAAATGTTTTTGTTTCTGCAGCAGTACCACCTCTTACAAACAAGCCTTCACTTTCTCCTATTTGCTGTGCACCCGGTAAAGTTTTTAATGCGCCTGTTACATCACCATTTGCACTGGCGGTTGTAACAATATCAATGGAACTTAAAACAGCTGCTACTCTGTTTCGGTCGCTGGCTTCAAAAGAACCGGCTGTAATAACTACTGCACTTATTTCTGTTATTTCCTGTTTCAACTGCACGGGCAATTGTATTTCGCCGCCTTTTAATTCAATTGTTAGTTCAATGGTTTTATAACCCACTGCACTGATGATTAAGATCTGAGATCCTTTATCAAATGCTTTAAACCGAAAACGACCCAACGAATCGGCTGTTGCTCCATCGTACGAATCTTTAATGGCTAATGAAGCTCCGGCAACCGGCTGCTTTTTATTATCAGTAACAGTACCAATAATGTTGGTTTGAGCAAATGCAGTTGAAACGCTGATAAGGATGATGATTGATAAGGTAAACTGTTTCATTATTTCATAAATAGATCACAAACATAGAGTAGTTTATTTTATAAACCAAATATTTTTAAAGAAATCCGCTTTTGCGGCGGATTTCTTTTTCTTACTGTTTAATAATTTTCTGCTGGGCAGTATTTCCTTCGCAACTAACCCTTACAACATAGATACCAGGTTGCAAATTACTTACACTTAAACTTTCGGTTTGGCTGCTGTTGTTTTTTTGAGTTTTTGCCGCTACCTGTCCATTTACACCAAGCACTTCGTATGTAACATTTTTGTTCTGCCAGTTTGCAGGCACTGTTACCCTTAACTCATTTGTAACTGGATTAGGGTATGTTGTGATAGCGATTGTCTCTGTTTTACTGCTTAACCGAATAAGTTTCACCTCTGATATCTGCCCTGATCCATCGTTTTCGATCGTTTTTAACCGGTAGTAAAGGATGGCATTTTTCTCGTTACCTACAACATCTGTAAACTCATAATTTTTTCCTGCAGTTTCGGTGCCCTGTGCAAAAACCATACCTGCAGAAGTAAAGTTTTTACCATCGCTGCTTTTTTCAACTGTAAAATGACTGACGTTAATTTCAGAAGCTGTCATCCATCGCAGATTAACTTTATCAGCATGTAAGCTGGCAGTAAAGGATGTTAGCTTTACAGGCAACACATTCATTGGTGCCAAGTTAAACTTACGAAACCACATTGAATTTAATCTTACACCTGATCCATTACTTGATAATGCACCGGATTTTGCTCCGTATCTGAAGTTGATTTTATCTCTGTTAAAATACCGGTAAACAGACATCACCTGAGTTGCTGAAGTATCAATTGCTGCATAATTGTTAACCGGACCATTAATACTTGTGCCGGTACCACCCTGATAGGGATGTGCACATGTACTATGAAGTTTTCCAGTACCATCACAATTTCCATCATCAATCCCTGAGACCATACCTGTTCCGGCACAGTTTGAGCAGGTAATAATCGAACTCGATAAATTACACTCTCCACATAATGCAACGCTTCCTAAAACACCTGCAGGTGCTGTAACCAAAGAACTTAAGGGAGCAAAAATAATTGAGTTAGGACGATCATATGTTACATATTCACTGATAGAAACTCCATCACCATCTACGTCCAATGCAGTAAAATCAACTGTATCCATAACCTTTCTTGTATTAGTACCGGCTTGATAAAAAATTACTTCAAAATCAATGTACCAATTTTGAAAAGGCGCTACTGTACCTGTAAGACCAAATTCAGGCTGAAAAGCTTTGTCCCAACCCAGGGCAGAATTATCAACCGTTGGCATCACGATATCCGTCCGTGAAAATTTCTTTAACCGGATGGTTGCATCTACACCAGTCTTTACATTGTTGAAACGGTAAATTGCTCCCTGCTTCAAGGGGGTACCACTCACTAAAACCGGGTTAACGAAAATGAATTCAGGTCCGGTTTGAGAAATTGCAGACAAGCTGATGAGCATGCACGCAAGAAAGTGTAAAATTGTTTTCATTGGAATCACTTAGGGTAATGATCAAAAAAAGGTACGTTGTTACTCTTTTCGACAAAACCATCAGATTGCTTTGAATACCAACTTGGGAGGAGAAATTAAAGGAAGTAATTTCCTTTAAAAGTTAGTTTCCTTACTTAGGGGACTCTTAGTTTTCTTACGGTTTATACGAATTGGCTGCTAAGATAATACCATTAAAATTACTGCGCAAGATTTGCACGTGATTTTTCGAAATAAGACCGTATTTTCTGCAGCAATATTTGTAAGTACATGTAAATCAATAAAATGTAAAAAGACCCAAATTCGGGTCTTTTTACATTTTATCAGCTTTGATCTAATTTTATACAACCTAGCAAAAAAGAAAGATCTGAGAACCTGCCTTTTTAAACTATAGTTTATAGATAGATTTTGTGAGTTGCTCGCCGTTACAAATTATGCGTACATAATAAAAACCTGATTTTAAACCGGTCAGATTTAACTGTTTAGTTGGTATAGTTGCCAGGCCATTAAAAAACAGTTGTTTGATGCCGTTGAGATCAATCACTTCAAAACTGATTTGTTTTCCCATCCACTGATCTGGCAGTGAAATATTGAGTTGATTGACAACCGGGTTTGGATAAGTTTCAACTGATCCAGCGGCATCTGTTCTGCCCATCCGCAATGACTTGATTTCTGAATAACCTGTTTTTCCCTGTTGATCTTCTATTCGCAGGCGGTAATACATAACAGATCCCTGCGCTGATTGAATTGTTTCAGTAAAATAATATTCAGCAGTTGTAGTTAATGCTGCAACTGTGCCTGTTTCACTAAAGCTCATCCCATCGAAGCTACGTTCTATTGCAAAACGATTAATCGTTGAATTTTTATCTATTGTCCAGTTAAGTTGCGCCTTGCTATTGTTTTGATAAACTGAAAAATTTTGAATTGTCGAAGAAAGCACAGCCACTAAGAAAGTTCCAATGTTGCAATTCCGGTTCAGTGATGTTGGAGTTAAGAGTGCATTCATGTACATTCGAATTCCATTGATTGATTCATATAAGCTTACAGAAGCAAAATCATGATTTCCTAAATAGAAAACCAGCCCTCCATCCTGCGTTG
Organism: Chitinophagaceae bacterium; assembly: GCA_022841365.1. Lineage (GTDB taxonomy): Bacteria > Bacteroidota > Bacteroidia > Chitinophagales > Chitinophagaceae > Lacibacter. The sequence goes on from JALHRP010000002.1 coordinate 172,565, forward strand.
AACCATTCATTTTAGCAACACTTGCACCAACCGGTGAGGTTGGGTTTCCTGTTGCATGGCTATGTGTAGTACTTTTATTTGTACTGCCTGCTTTTAATATCCAGTTTTGAACAGTACCTACTTGCTGTATGCTGAAAGCTCCCTGGAACTGTGAATATGCAAGATCTGCATTCGGATAGCGGGTGTCTGCAGAACTAACCGCAGTATTCGGATAGTTAATACCGCCGGTTGTATGAAAGCGTCCGGATGCATGGTTCTCATAACTTTCAACTGCCTGGCATTGGGCTAAAAAGTTCCCGCCATATTTTGTAAAAACATGAACGGCATTGAGGTAAGATGTGTTCATTGTCCCTGGTTCTATATGGGGTTCACTAGCAAAAGTAAAACAACGACTCACCAAATCATTTGCAGAGGCAAGTTGATAATTGGTTGTAGGGATAGATGCTTTAGTCATAAACCCTAAATGAATAGCGGTTTTATTACCATCATTCAAAACAACTGCTTTTGGAATAAAGCCGGTCATATTATAACGGATATCAACATTCAATGCTGGTGCGGTTAACTGAAAAACTGCAGGGCGGTTATTCCCAACTAAAGCATTTGCAGTGTAAAAACTCTGAACAATTGCTGCTACACCACTGGTGTCTGCAGCATCAATTACAAATGGGCCTGCCAGAAAATTATAAAGAGAGGGAAGTGCAGCTTGAGTTGGAAGTATTCGCAGAGCTGTACCGGAGAAATCCGTACCGTCTTTTAGTTTGCCTGCACGGATAGACCATTTCAATTTTACACCATTGTTCAAAAGGTGAACAATTAAACCATATGCTTTTAAATTAAAAAAATTGGAAGCATTCAACTGAAGGTTGTTGTCCATGGGTATCACATAACTTCCTGTAGCTAAAGTTTGAAGGTTTGCAACAGGTGCAGGCATATCCTTATTGCTTTGAGCATTTACAGATAAAGCTGTATAAAGAAACATTAGTACGGGTACAATTGTCTTCATTTGTTCTCTTTTAGGGTAGGGTAAATACAATAACTGCTGTTACAGTGAACCTGAGAAATTTACCTTAAAAGGAAGAAATATGACCAGAGTAGTAACAGGGTTTACCTGTGTGGCTTGTTCATAGTCGGATAACTTTTTTTCTAAGGGTTTCTACTTATTCAAAAGCAAATATATTACTTATAATAAAGCAGCATAAACCCTTGCTTCGTTTTTTTGATGAAAAAAATATATAACAAACAAACACATATCTAACTCTATATAATACAGTTATTCGTATTTCATTATATTTCAAAATAATAGATGAACTAATAAAAAAAACCTGCTTAATAAGCAGGTTTGTGATTTAATTAAGTCTGTACTCTTCCGAAATAGGAGAAAATTCATTCATATTTTTCCCCTCAACTTTATCATTTTTTATATATAGATCTGGTAATTTGCTCCCCGTTATAATTCATTTTAATATAATAAAATCCGCTTTTTAGCTGTGAAAGATCTAATTGTTTGGATGAGGTATTTACGAGGCCATTAAAAAACAACTGTTTAATACCACTCAGGTCAATCACTTCATAGCTGATTTGTTTTCCAACCCATTGTTCGGGTACCGAAATAGAAAGCTGATTAACAACCGGATTCGGAAACAATTCAACAGATTCAGCAGCACCTGTTCTGTTTATTCTAAGGGACCTGATTTCTGAATAAACAATTTTTCCTTGTTGATCTTCCATACGAAGGCGGTAATACAAAATAGAACCCAGCTCAGATTGAATGGTTTCAGTAAAATGATAATCCGATGCAACTGTATTTACAGTTAATGCAGCAACTGAGCCTCTTACAGAAAAGCTAATTCCATCAGTGCTTCGCTCAATAACAAAACGATTTACAGATGAATTTTTATCGGCTGTCCATGCAAGATGCGCTTTATCAGCACGTTGTTTTACTGTAAAACTTTTTAGGGTTGTAGACAGGACGGCTGTTAAAAAACTTCCAATTGCGCAAGACCGGTTCAGTGAAGTTGGTGTTAAAAAGGCATTCATATACATCCGTATCCCGTTTATTGACTCAATCATACTGATAGAGGAAAAGTCATGATTACCCAAATAGAAAACCAATCCCCCTGCCTGTGCTGCATTATTCATTTTTGAGACACTTGCTCCAATTGGTGTGTTTGACGGTCCAGTTGCGTGATTGTGTCCATTGTTCTTATATACACTTCCACTGTTCAGCACCCAGTTTCTTACACTACCTTCCAGTCTTATACTAAACATCCCTTGATACTGATTAAAAGATAAATCGGTATTGGGGTAATTTGTTTGTGCAGAGGTAATTGCCATATTGACTTTTGATATACCTGCAGTAGTCTGAAAACGACCAGAAGCATGATTTTCGTAACTCTCGATTGCTTCACATTGAGCTAAAAAATTGCCTCCATAAGATGTAAACACACGAACTGCATCTACAAAAGAAGTGTTCAGTGAAGATGAAGAAATATGAGGCTCACTGGCAAACGTATAACAACGACGTACCAAATCAGTAGCAGATGCAACTTCATAATTACTTACCGGCACAGATGCTTTTGTCATATAGGCAATATGAATTGAAGTATTTGTTCCATCATTCAGAATTGCAGCTTTTGGTACAAATCCAGATAAATCATGCCGAATATCCACATTAAGAGAAGCAACAGATAATCTGTAAACAGCAGGTTGATCATTACCGGTTAGTGCATTATTTGTATAGAATGACTGAACTAATGCAGCAACACCGGAAGTATCAGGAGCAGAAATTACGAATGGCCCTGCTAAAAAATTATGTACAGAAGGTAAACCTGTAGAGGTGGGAAGAAGCCGGATAGCAGTTCCGGAAAAATCTGAAGCATCTTTCGCTTTGCCAGCTCTGATAGCCCATTTTACTTTTACGCCATTGTTCAGCAAATGAATAATTAATCCGTAAGATTTTAAATTGAAAAAACCGGCAGTATTAGCCTGTAAACTGTTATCCATTGGAATAACATAACTGCCGGCAGGCAGATTTTGCAAATTAGCAACCGGAGAGGGCAGATCTTTAGTGCTTTGTGCCCGTGTTACATGCAAAAAAAACATGAAAAAGGATACGTGTAGAAATGTTTTCATAAATCTCTTTTTAGGTACAGTTTTGCAACGGATAGGTGTTATTTAAATCCTAGAGAAAGAATAAATCAGATCAGAAAAGAATAGAATTATGCAAATTAATGCATATATAACTTGACTTTGGTACGTTCAGATTATTTCGTTCTCTAAGGGTATTTACCTAACAGATTGTAAACTTAATACATATAATATACGAATACAAGTACTTAGCGGATTTTTTCGTGAAAAAACCGTATTTTCTGCAAGACAAATAATTAACACTATGATTAACAAATAGTTACCAATGTTAATTTTTCCAGCCTATTACGGAGAATTCCTACCTGGCAAATGGGAAATTTATTTTTGGCCTACTTTTCCCCTCAATAATAGCCGGGCGGTGTGGGAGTCATCAGTACCTTTAAATGCTTCTTTAGGAATGAGAAAGAAGGAACGCTCATCTATATATAAATGAAAAAAATGAGGTGTTTCAATAAAATATTTGAATGCACTGTAGTTCCAGTCTTTACTGCCATTGGGGTTTTCAATGTGCATATAATCATCCATAAAAGTGAGGATAAAAGAATCTTTGAATGTGTGTGCTCTGCTGTACACAGTAAATGGCAGTATAAACCAGAAAGCTGTCATCAGGCTAAACCATAAAAACGAACTCAGAATTAATGCAATTGGTTTAATAAAATTGCCAAAGTACATGGCTGCTGCAAACAGGGCGAATACATTAACCAGAATAATTAATATTCTGATTTCTTTTTTAGAAATAAAGTGATAGCGTAATGCCTGAATTACTTTTTTACGATTGTATGTAAATGAAATAGTCATTTTATTTCTTTGCGGTGGTTAATGCCTGTTCAGTAATCTTCCATTCACCTAACTTATTTCCGGAAACACCAAAAAATTCAACTGTTAATTTTCGTTGATTCCGCTCGCCGCTAAAACTGAACTTTGTATAATTCTGTTTTTGATCTAACCCGAATATACGGTACGGATTGTTTTTTTCAGGTCCGCCAAATGCATGCGTACCTGATGTAAGAGGAGATGCTGTTATATCGTACAATGGATAAGTTCCTTCCCGATCTACTTTTATGATTTCACTGTGATGCCTGTCGCCGGTTAAAAACAACACACCATTAATTGCATTTGTGTTTAAGAAGTTCATGATCTCTTCATACTCAACCGGACAATCCATTAAACGATCAAATGGTGATACGGGGTTTAATACCTGGCTGCCCGTTGCAATAATTTTGAACGGAGCCCTGCTAAATAACAATGAATTTTTTAACCACTCCATTTGTTCTTTGCCCCACATGTGTTTATCCGGATTTGGTTTACCGTCAATTGAATCTTTCATTGCATCTGCACTACGCCACCATCTGTCATCCATCATAAAAATATCTACATCAGCATAACTGATCATGGAGTATACCCCCTTCCCATTCATTCCAAAGCTTGTATTGGGCCAGTAGTTTTTAAATACTTCTCTGGAAGTTTCTTTTAAAATATAATTTGAACCAATATCGTTCGGGCCATAATCATGATCATCCCAGATAGCGAAATGTGAGGTTGATTTTAAAAA
>JALHRP010000003.1:0-72951 GCA_022841365.1 Chitinophagaceae bacterium
ATTTATTGAGCAGGCACGCATCTGCCGCATGTATGGTGCATCCGTTATCGTCATGGCCTTTGATGAAAAAGGGCAAGCCGATACCAAACAACGCAAAGTAGAGATCTGTCACCGTGCTTATAAAATATTAACGGAGCAGGTTGGCTTTGCGCCGCAGGATATTATCTTCGATCCAAACATTTTTGCCATTGCAACAGGTTTGGAAGAACATAACAACTATGGTGTTGATTTTATTGAAGCAACAAAAGAAATAAAAGAACTGATGCCACTCACCAAAGTAAGTGGTGGTGTAAGTAATCTTTCTTTTTCCTTCCGTGGTAACGAACATGTACGTGAAGCCATGCACAGTGTGTTTCTCTACTATGCTATCAAAGCTGGTATGGATATGGGTATTGTGAATGCAGGTCAGCTGGTGGTGTATGATGAAATTGAACCCACACTCCGTGACTTATGTGAAGATGTCATTCTCAACCGCAACAACGATAATAACGAAGCCACCGAAAAGCTCATCAACTTTGCAGAGACAGTAAAAGCAAAAGGAAAAGAAATTGTAAAAGATGAAGCATGGCGCAACAGTTCCGTTGAAGAACGGTTGAAACATTCATTGGTAAATGGCATCACCGATTATATTGATATTGATACAGAAGAAGCAAGACAGAAATACAGCAAGCCGCTTGAAGTAATTGAAGGTCCGCTCATGGCAGGGATGGATGTAGTAGGTGATCTGTTTGGTGCAGGTAAAATGTTTTTACCGCAAGTGGTAAAGAGTGCAAGAGTGATGAAGAAGAGTGTGGCCATTCTTACACCTTATATCGAACAGGAAAAAGAAGACCGCAAACAGGCACATCTTGCAGCAGGAACGGTGAATGAAGAAAGTGCAGGTGCTGCAAAAATTTTACTGGCAACAGTAAAAGGTGATGTGCATGATATTGGAAAGAATATTGTTGGTGTAGTACTAGGTTGTAATGGTTATGATGTAATTGATCTGGGTGTAATGGTATCAACTGATAAAATTTTAGACACTGCACAAAAAGAAAATGTAGACATCATTGGCTTGAGTGGATTGATCACTCCTTCGCTGGATGAGATGGTGCATGTGGCGCATGAAATGAAACGCAGGGGCATGAAGCAACCATTGTTGATTGGTGGTGCAACAACTTCACGCATGCACACAGCGGTAAAAATTAATCCGCAGTACGAAGAAGGGGTGATTCATGTATTGGATGCTAGCAGAAGTGTAACGGTAGCAGGTAACTTGTTAAGTCCTGAACAGAAACCTGCTTTCCTGCAAAGTATCCAGGCAGAATATGAAAAACTGCGTGATGATTTTAATAACAAAAAAGTAGTTAAACAATTTTTAGGTTTTGAGGAGGCGCAAAACAACAAAGTAAAAATTGACTGGAGTAATTACACTCCGGTTGCACCAACATTCACCGGTACAAAACAATTAGACGGATATGATCTTGCTGAGATCAGAAAGTATATTGACTGGCAACCGTTCTTTATTGCATGGGAACTGCATGGCAAATTCCCGGCGATCTTAAGCGACAGTGTTGTTGGAGTGGAAGCAACCAAGCTTTACAATGATGCCAATGCATTACTTGATAAGATTGTTGCAGAAAAATGGCTGAAAGCAAAAGGAACCATTGGTTTCTGGCCGGCGAACAGTGATGGGAAGGATACGGTTGAAGTTTATCAACACGCAACAGCCATGCATGATACTGATCAAAGTATCGGAGGGGTAGCTCCCCTCTCGAGAGGGGCTGGGGGTGTGTCTCCCAACTTGAAAACGGGTGTGTCATGGAAAGACCGCATTGTAAAATACAACCCGGCATTAAAACAATTGGCCCGTGAACTGCGTAACAACAGCACCCAAAGTGAAATTGCTTTCTGGAATGTGGTGAAAACAAAGCAATTCAACGGTTTGGATTTTCATCGTCAAAAACCAATTGGAAATTATATAGCAGATTTTTATTGTCCGGCCATCAATCTTGTAGTTGAGTTAGATGGAAAATCGCATCATGAAGAAGAAGTCATTGCAAAAGACCGTGAAAAGGAAATCTATTTTAATAGTATTGGATTAAATGTTCTTCGGTTTGAAGATGAAGCGATCGCAACAAGAATCAATGCTGTATTAGATACGATTGAATTGTATGCAGCGGCATTTAAAAGTGGGTCTGCTAAGGAGTTTGAACAATTTGGAGAAGACACACCCCTAAATCCCCTCTCCAGAGGGGACTTCCAGCTGCAGCAACCAAAAACATCTGCGGTTATTTCTTCATCAGCAGTACAAGAACAAACAAACACTATCGAGTTACAATTTCTTCGTCAACAAATGAAGAAAACAGAAGGCCAACCGAATTTATCGCTTGCTGATTTCATAAAGCCAGCCAACACTAACGACTCACCACTCACCACTCACGACTTTATTGGCGCTTTCTCCGTAACCATTCATGGTATTGAAGAACACATCAAACGTTTTGAAGCAGCACATGATGATTATAATAAGATCATGTTGCAGGCATTGGCCGATCGTTTGGCTGAAGCATTTGCAGAACTGTTGCATCAACGTACACGGAAAGAATTCTGGGGTTATGCAAAAGATGAAACCTTGAGCAATGAAGAATTGATCAAAGAACAATACATCGGTATTCGACCGGCACCGGGTTACCCTGCCTGTCCTGATCATACAGAAAAATACAAATTATTCTCACTGCTGGGAGGTGAAGAAGCAACCGGCATTCATTTAACTGAATCACTGGCTATGTATCCTGCTTCATCTGTTTGCGGTTGGTACTTTGCACATCCGGAAAGTAAATATTTTGGTGTAGGTAAAATTGAAAAAGATCAGTTTAATGATTATACCAAACGCAAAGGAATGAGTCTCGAAGAAGTGACAAGATGGTTAAGGCCGATACTTGAGTAAAATGATTTGATATGAAACTACTGATTATCTTTTTTCTGTTTTTTCACTTCAGCAGTTCTGCACAACCGCTGAGTACAGGTACCTATAATTTTCGCTATTGCGATCTTGAATACAACAAATGCATAAGCATCTGCAAAGTAATTATTAAAGGATCTAGCATCCGTATTATTGCAACAAAAGAACTGTCAAAATCACTGACAGGAATTACGGCAGGAGAAGTGCTTGAAAAAGGAACACTTGTAAAAACCAAAACCGGGAAATGGACCATCAAAAAGACGGGTGAAAAAATAACACCTGAAGATGAGTTGCTGTACATTGATTTTAAAAGACGTGAGGTGTGGCGACTGTAACTTACCTGTTTAAAAAATTCTGGTTTGCAGGTCTTTTCGGATCAAACAAATTTCAAAACCCCTCCAAGAGGGGTTTTTCTTTTAAAAAAATTCCCGCTCTGCCAATCCGGAATACTTCCTTCTTCCGTATCTGTTACAGCTCCGCAGATGAAAAAGCGGTCAACAGACAATCAGTTAAAAACAATAAAATAAAAAGCCAAAAAATGAAAAAAGTAAAATTGTTAGCTATGGCAATTGCTGCCATTGTATCAGTGAACACAGTGAGCGCTCAAATGGGTCCAAATGAAAAAAAGGAAAAAACCGTTGAGGTTGGAGGTGCTCCCATGTATCCTTCAAAAAATATTGTAGAGAATGCAGTGAACTCAAAAGATCATACCACATTGGTTGCTGCGGTAAAAGCTGCCGGCCTTGTTGAAACATTAATGGGTGCAGGTCCTTTCACTGTATTTGCTCCCACCAATGCAGCGTTTGAAAAATTACCTGCAGGCACAGTAGAAACATTATTGAAGCCTGAAAATAAAGGTACCCTTACTGCAGTATTAACCTATCATGTAGTGGCGGGCCGTTTAGATGCAAAAGAAATTGCAAAACGCATTAAAGACGGAAACGGAAAATCAACCTTAACAACGGTACAGGGTGGTACATTAACCCTGATGATGAAAGGTAACAAATTGATGATTATGGATGAGAAAGGCGGTACAAGTACTGTTACCATTAAAGATGTTTATCAAAGCAATGGCGTTATACATGTAATTGACGCTGTTGTATTACCTAAATAACATGTAGTCCTGGTTTTGGTTAGTGAAGAAGGCCGGTCTTTACCGGCTTTCTCTTTTTGAAGCTTTTTAAATGCCTGAAAAAAATCACTGAATCAAACAACTGCTATACCTGCCAAAGCTGATTGGTATGAAAAAGTTACTGCTTACATACTTACTGCTGTCTGTTTCATCTCTGCTGCATGCTCAGCTGTTGTATCGGGGCACACTTGCCAATGCACTCAACAATGAACCAATTGAAGGTGCTGTTATTCAATCAGGAAAAAAAACAACACTCTCCGGAAAAGATGGAAGCTTTCGCATTGAACTGCAGCCGGAATTAACCATCGCAGTTTCAGCAATCGGTTTCACTCAGCAACTGTTACAGGTTGATCCTTTACAAAAAACAATTCTGCTTCAGCCATCTGCATATCATCTGAAAGAAGTGGTGATAGCAGCCGGTAATGATCATCTGCTTTCAAACAGCATCAGCAAAATAGATATCAACATCCGCCCTGTTCAATCGGCACAGGAATTTTTGCGTTATGTTCCGGGTTTATTTATTGCTCAACACCAGGGTGGTGGAAAAGCAGAACAGATTTTTCTCCGTGGCTTTGATGTGGATCATGGTACTGATGTAAAAATTGCAGTTGACGGGATGCCGGTAAACATGCCATCGCATGCACACGGACAAGGTTATGCCGATCTGCATTTTGTTATTCCCGAACTGGTAAAACAAATTGATTACGGCAAAGGAAGTTATTATGCAGAGCAAGGCAACTTTAACACCGCAGGTTATGTTGAGCTGCAAACCGCAAACAGGCTTACAAAAAATACGTTGCAGCTTGAAACAGGTTTGTTCAACAGTTTCAGAGGTTTGGCAATGATGAATCTCATTCCACAAAAAAATAAAAAGCATAGCGCCTATATGGCTGCTGAATATATTTACAGCGATGGCCCTTTTGAAAGTGCACAGCAGTTCAACCGTTTCAATTTATGGGGTAAATACAATGTGCAGCTCAACGATCGTAACCGCCTGTATGTGCAAGCCAATCTCTTCAACAGTAAATGGAATGCATCCGGTCAAATTCCTGAACGTGCAGTAAAAAGCGGACTAATTTCAAGATTTGGTGCGATTGATAATACAGAAGGCGGGTACACCGGCCGCATCAACTTCAGTACAAAACTTGTGCAACGTTTACGGAATGATGATCTGCTCGAACATCAGCTTTATTACTCCTGTTATCAGTTTAACCTGTTTTCGAATTTTACATTCTTTTTAAACGATCCGGTAAATGGAGATCAGATCAAACAACATGAAACAAGAGATATTTATGGCTGGCAATCAAACTATCAACTGAAAAAAACTGCAGGAGCAACTGATTTTATCAGCAGCCTGGGAGCAGGATTCCGAAAGGATGCAACGACTGATTCGGAATTATCACGTACAAAAAACAAAACGGAAGTTACAGAACCCATACAACGGGGGAACATTTATGAAACCAATGCATGGATATATGCCGATGAAAAAATTCAAACAGGCAACTGGTTGTTCAATCTTGCAGTAAGAGCCGATTATTTTCACTTTGCTTATGCAGACAGGCTACACAGCTCACGGCCCGCACAGCAGAAAATCATCTTCAGTCCAAAACTGAATATTCAGTACAGCTTCAGTAAACAGTTACAACTGTATTTTAAAAACGGAAAAGGATTTCACAGTAACGATACACGTGTAGTATTACAGCAAAACGGTAAGCAAACATTACCTGCATCGTATGGCTCTGATCTGGGTTTTATCTGGAAACCAACCGGCACACTGTTCATCAACGCAGCACTCTGGCAGTTGTTTCTGGAGCAGGAGTTTGTATATGTTGGTGATGAAGGGATTGTTGAACCCGGTGGTAAAACAAGAAGAGTGGGTGCAGATATCTCTTTACGCTGGCAACCGTTTACCTGTTTGTTTGCAGATGCAAACCTGAATTTCTCAAGAGGAAGAAACACTGACAATCCAAAAGGAGAAAATTTTATTCCGCTTGCGCCAACCTTTACAAGTACCGGCGGTATTCATTATCAGCACAGCAAAGGATTCAATGCCAGCCTTCGTTTCCGCTATCTGAAAAACAGACCGGCAAATGAAGACAACAGTATTGTTGCCAAAGGTTATGCAATAACAGATGCATCGTTCAGCTATACTGTTAAAAAACTGGAGGCAGGGCTGATCATTGAAAACCTGTTTAATACAATCTGGAACGAAGCACAGTTTGCCACTGCTTCCAGATTGAGAAATGAGACAACTCCAACTACAGAATTACACTTTACACCGGGTACACCTTTCTTTCTGAAATTGAAACTGGCATATACTTTCTGAAAACAGATTTATAAAACCCCGCTTCCCCATCTGAATGATTATTCCGCTGCTTGCGTATTTCTGAAATAGTTTTTACCTTTTATTTTTATTCGGCTAACGAATTATCATCACCCAAAATCAACTGCTATGTTTAAGAAAATCCTCAAATGGACCGGACTTATTCTATTGTTTATTATTGGCGGACTTATTGTAATCATTGCACTCAACCAAAACAAAACCTTCGATGCTCCCTATCCTGTTATAAAAGCAACAACTGACAGTGCAGTGCTTGCAAGAGGCAAGTATCTTGTATATGGTCCTGCGCATTGCGCCGACTGCCATGCTAAACCCGGTACAGAAGAACTGGTTAATAACGGTGCAGAAGTAGATTTACCCGGAGGAAGAGATTTTATTTTACCCATCGGGCATGTATACGCAAAAAACATTACACCCGATAAAGAAACGGGTCTTGGAAATATTTCTGATGAAACCATTGCACGTGCATTGCGTTATGGTGTTGGACACGACAACCGGGCCATTTTTGATTTTATGCCTTTTTATAACATCAGTGATGCTGATCTTACTGCTATCATTTCTTATATCAGAACTATCAGGCCCGTAAAAAATAAAGTTCCTGAAAATAAAATGAACATGTTGGGCATGGCAGTAAAAGCATTCCTGATAAAACCGGTAGGACCAACCGGTACTCCGCCCAGATTTGTTCAACCCGATACTACAGTTGACTATGGCAGATACATGGCCATGAGTGTTGCCAACTGTGCTGGTTGCCATACAGACCGTGATTTAAAAACCGGAGCATTTATTGGCGAACCGTTTGCCGGAGGGTTTAAAATGGAATCGGTGATTGACCCGCAGCATTATGAATGTGTAAGTCCTAATATTACACCCGACAAAGAAACAGGCAGGATCTATGGATGGACAGAAACAATGTTTCTCAACCGCATGAGACAGGGAAAAATCAGTAAGCACAGCCCGATGGCATGGGGCCCGTTCAGCCGTATGAGTGATCTTGAACTGAAAGCCATTTATAAGTTTCTGCAAACAGTAAAACCTGTGCATAATAAAATAGAACAAACCGTTTACGAAAAGAAATCTTAACAGAAAGAGAAAGACGACCGGTTTACTGCCGGCCTTTCTTATTTTCGTTGAAGAAACAATTCATCATGCGTATTATCTCTTACAACGTAAACGGAATCCGTGCAGCCATCAAAAAAGGATTGATTGACTGGCTCAAAACAAATCCTGCAGATGTGATCTGCATACAGGAAACCAAAGCAACCAAAGAAGATGTTGATCTTAAAGCATTCAATGATCTCGGTTATCATGACTACTGGTTCAGTGCACAAAAAAAAGGATACAGTGGTGTTGCCGTGTTCAGTAAAATAAAGCCTGATGAAGTAACCTTTGGACATGGGCATGGACCCAGCGATGATGAAGGCCGTGTAATACAACTTGATTTTGGTGATATCCGATTAATCAATACATACTTCCCCAGCGGTACCAGTGGCGACGAACGGCAGGCCTTTAAATATGTCTGGCTCGATGAATATTTCAACTGGCTGAATACATTAAAAAAGAAACATCCCAAACTGATTCTCTGCGGCGATTACAATATTGCACACAAAGAAATTGATATTCATGATCCCAAAGGCAATAAAAAATCAAGTGGTTTTTTACCGGAAGAACGGGAATGGATGACAAAATTTTATGAAAGCGGATGGGTTGATACCTTTCGTGAATTTCATTCTGAGCCACATCGTTACAGCTGGTGGAGCCAACGCTTTCCGAGTGTACGTTTAAATAACAAAGGCTGGCGTATTGATTATATCAGTATTACTGAACCGCTGCGCAGTCAGTTAAAAGATGCAGACATTTTTCCTGATGTAAAGCATAGTGATCATTGTCCGGTTTACCTCGAATTAAAATTGAAATAGAATGATTGTTTATAACGTTACTTCAAAAATAGACTGGAGCATACATGATGCATGGGTAAAGTGGATGAAAGAAGAACATATGCCCGAAGTACTTGCTACGGAGTGTTTTCAGCAATGTCAGTTGCTGCGCATACTTGAAACAGATGATACAGAAGGACCAACCTATGCTGCACAATACATTACCCAAACCAAGGCACAGCAGGAACATTATGTAGAAATTTATGCAGCAGGTTTGCGGAAAAAAGCAACAGAAAAATGGGGCAGCAGCATGATTTCTTTTCGTAGTGTAATGCAAGTTATTAACTAATTGTGGATAAGAAATCATTTGCACTTTTCAGCTACTGATTGAATTGTATCTTCCTGCAGAACCCTTGGCTGGCTTGCTTTTCAAACTGCATTTTCTGAAACGCTTTGCGGTAAAGGGTTTCAGACGATCATTCAGTTTAATTTTTTTTCCGCTCTGCAACCCTGTTCTCTTGCAACCCTTGTCCAATAAGGATTTTAGCTGATTTTTTGAAATTCCTTTTTTTTGAAAAAAATTTTGTTGCAATGCAAAAGCATCTATATTTGTTCCACTTAAAAAATTCTCACTATGAACAAAGCTGAATTAGTAGCAAAGATCGCCGACGATGCCGGTGTATCTAAAACTCAAGCGAACGCTGCATTAGATTCTTTAATTGAAGCTGTTACCAAAACTTTAAAAGGTGGTGGTAAAGTTACCCTGGTTGGTTTCGGAACGTTTTCTGTAACTAAGCGTGCTGCACGTACAGGTCGTAACCCGCAAACAGGTGCAACAATCAAAATCAAGGCTAAGAAAGTTGCTAAGTTTAAGGCTGGTAAAGAATTAGCAGGTAAGCTCTGATTTCTTACATTCTTACAAAAAAGCAAGAGACGGTTGTTTCTTGCTTTTTTTGTGTCAATTTTGTACAGCGCAAAAATATCTGCTACCTTCATTTTAAATTAAACAATAAATAAGCATTACTATGGGAAGAGGTGATAAAAAAACAGCAAAAGGAAAACGTTTTCAGGGATCATTCGGTAAAAGCCGTCCTGCAAAAGTGGTAAAAAAGGCAGCTCCTAAAAAGGAAGAAAAGAAATAAGTCATTTTTTAGTACGAGGTAATCAGGTAGATAAGTAAATAAGTGATGGTTACAAGTTGTTTCACTTTCTACTTATTTACCTTTTTCCTTTTTTACTATATCCCGTGCATCACGGTGCCAACCGTTCAATTACCCAGCTTCCGTTATCCTGCAAAGTGTATTGTATCCGGTCATGTAACCGGCTGCTCCTGCCCTGCCAAAACTCAACAATCACGGGCTTTACACGATAGCCGCCCCAATGCGCCGGCCTTGAAAGCGGCTGCTGCTTAAACTTTTCTTCTATCTCTTTTACTTTATTTTCAAGCCAGCTTCTGTCTTTGATTACATGGCTTTGCGGCGATGCCCAGGCTCCAATTTGTGAACCTACAGGGCGTGATAAAAAGTATGCATCACTTTCTTCTCCTGCAATTTTTTCTACCATGCCGGTAATGCGGATCTGCCTTTCCAGTTCCTTCCAGAAAAACAATAAACTTGCTCTCGGATTCTCTGCCAGTTGCTGACCTTTATAACTTTCGTAATTGGTAAAAAACACAAAGCCTTTTTCATCATAGCCTTTCAGCAAAACAATTCTTGCTGCAGGCACACCATCTAAAGAAGCTGTTGCCAGCGTCATGGCATTTACTTCGTCAATAGATGATGCCTGTGCTTCCTGCCACCAGTTTTCAAACTGTGTAAAAGGCGATGCGTCTGCATCTGTTTCATTCAATGTTTTAAGGGAATAATCTCTGCGGATATCAGCAACAGACAACGACATGATTGGGGGCTTTAATGAAACATCAAAGCTAAATGAAGAACGCCAAACATCCGTGAAACTTTACTGATTCTGCCCGGAAGAAATACGGGCCAGCATGGTTTCTATTTCGCTGAGGCGTGATAATTGTGATTCCAGTTTTTTATTGTGATCTGATACATGCTGCAGATCTCTGTTCAGCTCTTCTAAAAATTCATTGCGCTTGTTCAGTTGCTGACGCTGCATATTGGCTTCTTTCAGTTTACTTTCCATTTCTGTTACAAACTGCGCCAGTCTTGAATTCTCTTCAACCAGATCCCGCTGTTTTACACGAAGATCGTTGAGCTCTGCTGATAAAGAAAGATTGGCTTCTTCCAGTTCTTCATACTTTAAGGCATGTGTTTGCGGAACAGATAACTGCTGCTCTACTTTCTGCAGTTTGGATTGTATTTCGTTAAACTCGTCATAAGCCGTTTCCAATCGGTTCTTCATTTCCTGTGTTAATACCGTTTGCTGGCGTATGGTATTGAGTTCTCCTTCTTTTTCATTTAATGAACGACGGAGTTGCTGCAACTGCTCAATCAACTGTTCATTTTGCTGCAGGGTTGTTTGATGTTGCTGTTCTACTTTTTCAAGTAAGTCAACCTGGCTCAATAGTTTCGAAATATTATCGTTGTGCTGCAATAAATAATCCTGTGCCGATTTTAATTGTGCAAGATATTCAGCAGGAGAAACATCGGGTGCCGGTTGGCTTGGCGCTGCAACAGCTACTGGTGTTTCTTTCATCTTTTGCATCAGCTGTCTGTTGAGTTCTTTCAGTTCTTCCAGCTCTTCTAATAAAATCAGTTCATTTTCTTTTAACTGCTCTGCCTGCTGTTGTATCTGTTCGCCTGCGTTTTTCTGTTGCTCCAGTATATTGTAATACTTCATCCGCCAGTCGTGTGCTTCCTTTTCATATTTCTCTACATCCAGTTCCTGATCGAACTGGCTGCCATGACGAATGTTCCAGAAATAATGAATCACAAAGCCCAGTACAAGTGCACCAATCTGGAACATCACAATTTCAACAATGGAAATCTGTATAGCAAGAAGTGTAACGGGCATTTGATCGGAGTTTTAGCAATGTAAACAGAACGGTATGCTTTGCGAATGAAAGTTAACCTGTTCACCAGAGTTACAATAGCCTGAATGAAATTTTTTATCCCCAAAGGGCCTGAGGGCTGTGTATAGTTAGCCGTTTACGATGGTTCCCACCTGTTCGCCGGTTACAACACGTTTGAGGTTGAGCGGTTTATTCATATCAAACACAATGATGGGGAGATTGTTTTCCATGCAAAGTGTAAAGGCGGTCATATCCATCACCCGCAGGTTTTTACTTAAACATTCCTGGAAGCTGATGGTTTCAAATTTTGTAGCGGTTGGATCTTTTTCCGGATCGGCTGTATAAATACCATCTACTCTTGTTCCTTTCAAGATCACATCGGCATTAATCTCGATGGCTCTTAATGAACCGGCTGTATCTGTCGTAAAATATGGATTCCCTGTACCTGCACCAAAGATCACCACACGGCCTTTCTCCAAATGACGGATAGCACGGCGGCGGATATACGGTTCTGCAATCTGTTCCATTTTAATAGCGCTCTGTAAACGGGTGTACACACCGGCTTTCTCTAAACCTGCCTGCAGCGCCATGCCGTTGATAACGGTGGCAAGCATTCCCATATAATCGCCATGTGCACGTTCAATACCGGTTTCTGCTTCGTTCATACCACGGTAAATATTTCCTCCGCCAATGACAATGGCCACCTGCACGCCCAATTCAATAATACTCTTGATGTCTTTTGCATATTGCGATATAACGGCAGAGTCCATTCCGAAGTTCTTATCACCCATTAAAGATTCGCCGGAAAGTTTGAGGAGGATGCGTTTGTATTTTGGAAGCATGTTGCGAAGATAAAAGATTTGGAGTGACGGGAAAAAATGAATGCAATTTTGGGGTGGGCGACTGAAATGCTATTGAACTGTTGTTGCGTCGCACACTTGTACTGCAGTACCAACTGAACCTATTGATTACTTTAATAACAAGTCACTCATCAAGAACGTTCTCAGGCGATGTCTGTGCTTATGGCAAATGTGTGCAGGCTGCACGACTCGCTGTATAAAAAATTGTTATTATGATTTTGCTCCGTAACACGGTCGGTTGCACCAGACTAAGCCTGAGAACGTTTAGATTTATTCTATACGTTCTTTAAAGTTCACTCGGGAGGGAAAGAAAATCTTTGTGTTTAAGATTATAATGTTTTTTGTCATCAATACTGACATATTTAAGTCGGCCCTTTAAATTTACAAGATTACCATCCTCAAAATATGAGCTTCCCAATACAATTAACGTTTGAAGCCTAGGCAAGAAATTTACGAAGCTTGTGCTTCTTAAAGTAATGGAATCAATTAATGAAAAGCATTTTAGGTTAACCAATTGGGACAATATAGCTTCTAATCCTTCTATGTTTTTACAGCTACCAATTTTTAACACCTCCAAACTATCCTTAACAAGGGATAAATCTGATAGACTAAACTTTGACCTTGAACTAAAAATTTCAAACTCTTTGAGATTTTTAAGACGGCTTAAAAATGAAAAATTTGAAGGTAGTTTTGGGCTTAATAAAGTTAAGTCTTCGAGTTTTCCCCAAGAACTGAAGGTGTTATCTAAAAAAAAATGCTGTATCTGCTTTTACTACAATTAATTTCCTCAAAGCATTTAGCGTATTTAATCCCTTAATATTTTTCTGATAGAGCAAATAAACATCTTTCAAGTTTGTCAAGTTTGACAAATCGATATTCTTATTCAGTTCTCCACTAGATAGCTCTTCAAGTTCTTGAAGTTCAGACAATTTACTTAAATCAACTCCTTCTAAAAAGATAACAAGTGACTTTATATTTTTTAGCTTCAGAATTGGTTCAATTGTATTTAATGTATAGCCATCATATTTGCTTAATCGAATATTTTCGATTTTATTTGATAAAACCCATTCTATATTCTCTTCTAGTTTATCAGAATTTATATAAAAAAAATACTTACTGCTTCCAGGTACACATCTGTATTGTTCATGCTCAATGCTCATATATTTTATAATTCAAGTTTTTGCCGTTATTGGTGTTGCATATCTGTTCACTACGGCACTAAGTTAATACCTGCAACACACCTGCCGTTGCTGTGTGTTTTCACCAGCAACACATGCAATGCAGCCCATTTATACTTCTGTCGCCAACATTGCTCTTCAAAGTCTCCAGACTTTGAAGTGTTATGCATCCTGTCTCAGACAGGATATTGAAAAGAAAAAGAAAAGTCGGCAGACTTTTAGCATACAACTGCGAAGTCTGGAGACTTCTCAGAGCGGTAAATAGAAAAGAAAGATGCTCAAATTCTGAGCGGTTTTTCATTAATCATAAATGCGTTCAATAGCATCTTTATATTTTTCCATGATCACTTTGCGTTTCAGTTTGAGTGTAGGGGTGAGTTCGCCGCCATCCACTGTCCATTCATGCGGACAGAGTTCAAATTTTTTGATCTGCTCCACATGATTAAACTGCTGATTATATTCTTCCACAATACGTTTATACATTTCAAGCACAGCAGGGTTACGTACCAGATCATGAATGGTTCCAAAACTGATATTATTTTGTTTGGCCCAGCCTTTTAATGTTTCAAACGAAGGAACAATGAGTGCGCCTGCAAATTTTCGTTCGGGCCCAACCACAATCATCTGTTCAATGAAATTACTTTCCTTCATTTTATTTTCAATAGGTTGAGGTGCTACATATTTACCACCACTTGTTTTAAAGATTTCTTTTTTGCGATCGGTGATCTTTAAAAATTTATTATCAACCAGTACACCAATATCACCGGTGTGGAAGAAGCCATCTTTATCAATCACTTCAGCAGTCAAATCAGGACGTTTATAATAACCCATCATTACATTATCGCCACGGCAACAGATTTCTCCATCGGGTTCTAACTTCAGCTCCACTCCTTTTATCACCGGACCAACCGTTCCAAAGCAACGGCCTTTTTCAATGTATTGATTCACCGAAATAACAGGAGAGGTTTCTGTTAAACCATACCCTTCCATGATCACTAACTTACCGGCAGTAAATACTTTCAGTAATCGTACCTGGCATGCAGCAGCTCCTGTAATAATGGCTTTTACTTTTCCACCCAACCCTTCACGCCACTTTTTAAAGATGAGTTTATTGGCAATGGCGAGTTTTAAATTATACCACACGCCGAGGTTTTTATTTACATCGTAATCACCGGCCACATCAACAGCCCAGAAAAATAATTTTCGTTTAATACCTGTGAGCTCCTGCCCTTTCCCCATGATCCGTTCGTACACTTTCTCCAGCAATCGGGGCACGGTTGAAAAAACAGAAGGCTGCACTTCTTTTAAATTATCACCAATCTTTTCTAAACTTTCTGCATAATAAATGGATACACCATTATACAGATAGAGATAGGTGATCATCTTTTCAAAAATATGATTGAGCGGTAAAAAGCTCAATGCCCGATCGTTGCCGGTTAAGAATTGCTGAAAAATGTCGTTACTGCTGTAAATATTGCTCACAATATTTTTATGACTCAGCATTACACCTTTTGGTGTACCGGTGGTGCCGGATGTGTAGATGATGGTTGCTAAATCTGTGTTCTTGATTTTTGCGGAGGCGGCAGCCACTTTTTCATAATCTTCAGCTGTTGCTTTGCTCTGCACTTCTTTCCAATGCAGCGATGGTTGCAGGTAATCGAAGGTGTACACCGCCTGTACACTCGGCACTTTTGCTCTTGCGGTCTGCACTTTATCAAACAACTCTTTATCACTTACAAATACCAGTTTTATTTCTGCATCGTTGAGTACAAACTCCAGTTCGGCAATGGCCAGTGTGGGATAAATGGGCACCAGCACTGCACCGATTTTTTGTACCGCCAAATCAAGAAACAACCACTCCGGACGGTTATTACTGATGAGGGCAATCTTGTCCCGCTTTTCAATACTCATGTCGTTGGCACTGATGCCCAGATGGGTAAGGCCCGCAGCCAGTTTGTCTACAATTTCTTTTACCTCTGCGGTACTGTATTTATGCCAGATGCCGTCTTCTTTAGCGGCAAACATATCTTCTTTGGGAAAATGGTTTAACTGTACTTCAATACAATCAAATAAACGTTTTGATTCCATATAGCATGCAATTAAATGAATAAAGAGAACAGGTGCTCTGTTTACATGAGGAAGTTAAGGAGAATTAAGAAGCTCTTTGAAAATGATTGAAAGAATTTCTGTTTGATGGTCGGTGGAGACACCGACCACGGAGGGCGAAGAGTATATACCTGATTGGAAAAAAGAATGCCGGGAAGACGTTAAGCGGGGGAAAAATCACTTTCCGTCTTAACTTCTTCCCGGCTAAATAGATTAAAATCAGTTGGCCGCTTTATAATATTGACCTGCAGGTACTTTAAACAATTTTGATTTTTGAAAGCGTGTAAACTCGCTGTATTGTTCAGCATTGAGTTTGGTCCAGCTTTCATACTTTGCTAAATCACCTGCTGCTTCAAAAATCCATTGATTGTAGGCATCAAACATTCCTTCCTGCAACAGTTGTTTGTGATGATCAAACAAACGGAACGGAAACTTAGCGGCATACAATTTATTCCAGTCGAGCAAAAACCGTGTACGCAGCATAATCAACGATTCTGTTGTAATGCCGTTACTGATCACACTGCTGTTCTGGTTCATTACAGTCATGAACGCATCGGTAAATTCATTTTTATTTTTTGATGGCTTTGCTTTGGGATCAACCACAAAAAACTTTTTATAACTGTCGAGCAACAGATTTTTGATCTCAGCAGTTTTGCTGCTGTAGCTTTCCATGTTAATAAACATTTCGCCATAGAGTAATGCCCACACTTTATCGGTAGTAAAAAAATAATAACGGGAAGCGTAGTAATAATTTCCTGCATAACCGGGATCGGTTTTAATCCCCTGCTCCCATTGTTCTATACACGCAAAATTTTCATTCATCATCCACAGCAACTCTCCAAACTCTGCATACAACGCACCGCTGTTAGGATATTTTTTGATGGCCTTGCGGTACATTTTTTCAGCATCTTTCGATTCCTGCAATGCTTTGTAAATATTTCCTGCAATCTGATATACCTGCACATCTGCATCATCTCTGTCAAGCAGCGGTTTAATTACTTCTCTTGCTTTTGCAAAATCACGCTGATAATAATAGGTAAGCGCCAAATCTTTTTGAATGGCAATGCTGCCGGGTTCTTTTGCTAACGCTTTGTTGAGTACCAGTACTGCGTTGGTCCAATCGCCGCCACGCATAAATTGTTTGGCTGTTTCATGCAATTGTGCCGCATCGGGTTCCTGCGCCAGCAGGCCTGTTGAAATAAACAGCAGGCAAAAAGAGAAGAGTCGTTTTTTCATATCAGGTTCAAAAATAGATCAAAAAGCAGCTTTCTGTGAAAGCTGCCTTTGGAATTTTGATTTAATTATGATTCGTTGTAGATGAGGTGTGTAAGCAATCCATCCCTCAGCTTTGGTTCAAACCAGGTGCTTTTGGGAGGCATCACATTGCCACTGTCGGCAATATCAAACAACTGATCCATGGTAACAGGGTATAAACTGAATGCAATTTTCATTTCACCACTGTCAACCCGTTTCTGCAATTCGCCCAATCCACGGATGCCGCCAACAAAGTCAATTCGTTTATCTGTCCGCTGATCGGTGATGCCCAGATGTTTGGCTAAAATATTATCTGAAAGAATGGTTACATCCAGCACTCCAATGGGATCATTGCTGAAGGTTCCTTCTTTTGCTGTGAGTTGATACCAGTTGCCATCGGCATACATACCGAATACATGCTGGTCTGCGGGTTTCACTGCATCTTTCCCCACCAGACGGCAATCAAAATCAGCAGCTAATTTTTCAATGAGTTCATTCAACGATAAACCGTTGAGATCTTTTACCACACGGTTGTAATCAAGAATTTTTAACTCACTGGCAGGGAACAGCGTAGTTAAGAAAACAGTACTGTCTTCCGTTGCATCTTCACCCAACGCTGCATGCACTTTTGCTGCAGATGCTGCACGGTGGTGCCCGTCGGCAATATATGTTTGTGGTACCTGTTGTTTAAAAATGGTTGAGATAAGTTCAATCACTGCATCATCATTCACTACCCAGATGCTGTGCTGAATATCATCATCGGCCACAAAATCATAAATAGGACTTTTATCTTCTTTCCATTTGGCAATGAGTTCATTCATTTCATCTACATCACGATAGGCAAGAAACACATTGCCTGTTTGTGCACCGCTGATCCTGATATGATTGATGCGGTCGTTTTCTTTTTCGGGCCTTGTAAACTCATGTTTTTTAATCACATCATTTTCATAATCACTCACAGCACTGCCGCAAACCAATCCGGTTTGACTGCGTCCCTGCATGATCAGTTGATAGATATAATAACAGGCTTTGTTTTCACGAAACAACACATCCCGCTGCATAAATGCATGCAGATTTTCTTTTGCTTTTGCATACACTTCTGCAGCATACGGATTTACATTTTCCGCCAGATCAATCTCGGGTTTCGTAATGTGTAAAAAAGAATAAGGATTTCCTTGTGCTTCTTCTTTTGCCTCTTTGCTGTTTAATACATCGTAAGGACGTGCCGCCACCTGTTTTGCAAACTGAGCCTGCGGTCGCAACGCCTTGAAAGGAACTATTGTAGCCATAATGTTTTCTTACTAACCGGCTGCAAAGAAAAGGATTTTTCACCGGAGACCGGGTTTTAATGCTGAATCCTTTATCAGCCTTGCTTCTTCGCAAAATCATTGAGCAGTGAAACCATTGCTTCAACACTTTCCATTTGTAATGCATTGTACAGGCTGATGCGGAAACCACCCACACTCCTGTGCCCTTTTACACCATACATACCATTGTCTTTGCAGAGTTGAATAAATGCTTTTTCCTGTTCTTCATGCTGCATGGTAAACACCACATTCATTTTACTTCTGCTGTTTACTGCAACCGGTAAGTTGATGAACGGGATCTTTTCTAACGTTGAATAAAGCAGATCTGCTTTTGCATTGTTGATCTGTTCAATAGCAGCAACACCGCCTTGTGCTTTTAACCAACGCAGGGTGAGCATCGCCACATATACAGCAAACACAGGAGGTGTGTTGAGCATACTTGCTTCTTTGATATGATTCCGGTAATCGAGTATGGTTGGAATGGTACGTTCAATTTTGCCAAGAATATTATTATTAATCACCACAAGGTTTACACCTGCTGCTCCCATATTTTTTTGTGCACCGGCATAAATCAAATCGAATTTGTTGAAGTCTAATACACGACTTAATATATCACTGCTCATATCTGCTACCAGTGGCACACCGCAATCATACGGCAGCTGATGCCATTGCGTACCTGCAATGGTTTCGTTGCTGGTGATGTGCAAATAGGCAGCTGTTGGCGGCACAACCATATCTGCAGGCATGGATGTATAGTTGTTGTCTTTAGATGAGCCCACCACTTCAACATGGCCAAACAATTTTGCTTCTTTTATGGCTTTGTTTGCCCAGGTACCCGTTTCTGTATAAGCAGCTACTTCATTTTCATTGAGTAAATTCATGGGCACCTGCATAAACTGTGTAGTAGCACCTCCGTGCAGAAACAACACTTCATGATCATCATCCAGCTGCATGAGTTCTTTTACTAAACTTCTTGCTTCATGCATCACATCTTCAAATAATGGAGTACGATGACCGATTTCGAGAATAGATAAACCGCTGTTGTTGAAATTGAGAATGGCTTCACTCGCCTGCTGAAAAACTTCTTTCGGTAATATAGACGGACCTGCGTTGAAATTGTGAATCATAGTGCGAATTTACTGTAATTGGAAAAAACGGATGTTAGGGGTAGTTTCCCCCCCGTCTGACCGCAGGTCGGCCGGGATTCAGTATTTGTTATTGCAGAAATACTTTTTTTTTGATGCTGTGGTAAACCATCATTAAAATCATGTTTTGTTTAATAACTTGTATGTTCATTAATCAGGAACACTATGTCTGCAGTTCATTCAACCTTCATTTTACGTGTAGCCGTTGCTATCATACTTTTTACACACAGTGTTCCCGGCATGTTCAATGGCGGAGTTCATGCGTTTGGAAAACTATATTTAGATGCAGTTGGCTTTGCACCGTTTGGACTTGCCATTGCATGGATGGTGAAACTATCGCATGTTGTTTGTGCAATTTTACTGCTGATCAATAAATATGTAAAGCCTGCAGCCATCATCACAATTGCTGTATTCATTGCAGGTATTGTAATGGTTCACTTTAAAGAAGGCTGGTTTGTAGTTGGTGGAGGAAGAAACGGCGTTGAGTATAATTTTTTGCTGATTTGTGTACTACTGACTATCATGCTTCAGGAAAAGGCAGGTGAAAAAAGTCTTTAACCGAATTTATAAAGCAGGAATCTACACTCACTCTTGCCTGCCATTATTTATTATTCAATTGAACTTCTGTAAACTTCAGGAAGTGCAAAAAATAACGCAAATTATTTTCTACGTTTTATAAAATACCATTTCAAAAAATTTTGATTATTCTCAATTTTTTTGTAGCTTTTCTATTCTCCACTACCGGAAAGCGCTGATTAAAAACACCTGTTAAAACAGGAACATTCAACCCTTTTAATGCTTTTTTGCAAACCGGCTGTAAATCACAGGAATACTATTCTGAAATAATAAACTGCTTCTTTATGAAAAAGTTATTGATACAGTTTACAGCCTTATTTTTTTTATTGATGTTGCTTTTGTTCCCAACCAACATAATGTGTCAGATAAAAACCGAAAGGATGATTGAATTTGTTACTTCTGTTAATTCAAATTTGATCAATAACAAATCCGGTAATGGCAGTTCTGATACATATCATGTGTTTGTGCTTTTTGACCCCAGCGGTTTTATTACATTTGGCCCGTCTGTTTTAACAGAACCATCACTTACTAAAAACCTGAGCGTAACAGCAGGTATTCGTTTTCAGAATTTAGGTATTCTACAAACATCAGTTTATGGAAAAATGGACATGTCCTATATGATGCACTTTTCTGTGAGATATTATGTACAGCCCAAACAGAAAAATGATGGTTTTTTTATCGGCCCAGGTTTGGAGTACGGACGCTCAAATTATCAATCAGGCAATCAATATAATGCACGTGCTTATGGCGGTGAGCTTGGTTATAAAAAAATTTATAAAAACGGTTTTTGTTTTGAAATAGCTGATTTAATTGGAGTGGTGCAATCAAAACAAATTAAAGATGGGCAGGGTTTTCCTGTAACTTCAGAATGGGTAACCGATCTGTTTGTGTTTTATATGTTCTCATTTAAATTAGGATTAGCATTTTAGTTTTTTTCCTGATATCTTTAATAAATTATGTGTACTTACTCATGTACGGATTTTAATACACATCATTTTGTTTGAATCAATCATGCTCTCTCCCCACAACCTTTCCTTTTCTCCAGTTCGTGTTCAATTCTTCAAACTCTTTTAATTCTTCTGCAGTAAAATCTTTGTTGGAAAGCTTTTTTAAATCAGGCTGACCGGCATTGACCCAAGCCGTGTACCAGAAACTTGCAACAGCATATACGCTTTGCTGCATCCTGCGTTCCACCATTCCCAACAGTTTATTATTGTATGCAACAGTAAAAGAAGTGGAGTACACTTTGGTGGTGATGCCGTTTCTGTTTTCAAAAGCATATTTCTGATCTGCTGGAAAAGAAGCGGTGAGTTCTTTTTCAAAACGTAAAACTGTATCGGCTGCAGCTGCACTTTCCAATACTCTTGACCATATAAACTGTCCGGGGTTTTTAATATGCATGGCTTTACCCAGCCAGAACTCAAACTCTTTTTCTGCCAGCAGTTCGGGCACACGGCTTTCCCAAAAACCATGAATACCATTTTGGTTTGTGAATTGCCCGTTATGATTATGACTGGCGTGCAGCGGCACATGTGCATCAGCAATATAATGACCAATCTCTGCACTGAGCTTTAAAATCTTTGCCTGATTTTTTTCCTTAAATGCAGCAGTTAACCGCCACAGCATGGTTTGCACCCACCATGGAACAATGCCGTAGGCTGCAACAGAATCGGCACCAAATTTTGCAACTGCACTATCATAGTTATGTGGTAATTCTTTATACGGATAGTTACCGTAATGATCAATGTCTATATAATGTCGTGGGCCTTCTTCCGGAATTGCATATCGCCGTTTATCCGGATCAACTGAATGCTCACTTAAAAATTCAATGTGCGGTTTATACAATACCAACATTTCCGGTGGTAATAAAAATACAGCGAGGTAATTGATTTTACGATGACCATAAAAACCCCAGCAGAAACATTGCTCCGCCATCAACAATAAAACAAGTACAAAGCATACTTTTTTCATAGTACTTATTTCAGATCGTTACGATCATCCTGTAAAATTTCTTCGTTGATTTCTTCATCCATTTTTGTAACACCGCCACTGATTGCAAACTTCATGGCCTCCGAGCCTGTTACATGACCTTCCAGTGATTTTATTCTGCCCGCAGGAATAAGATACACATTACCGGCAATGGAATAACTCATGGGCACATATACAGCTACATAATCTTTCAACCCAAAATCATCCATATCATCACGTGTTAAAAAACCTACACGCCACACATCGTTATCATCAATATTGGCGAGTACAGGCCGGTTAAACTTTTTCTTTTCTCCTGCAAATGCTTCAAAAAAATCTTTTACTGTGGTATAAATAAATTTAATGCCTGGTGCTTTTTCAAGCCAGTGATCAAACAAATGAAACAACCGGCTCTGGATAAAAAACGTACTCAGATAACCTACCACACAAATAGCAAGGATAATAATTAAAAAGCCCAAACCAAAGTTGCGCACCTTTACTTTTCCATCATCATCCACAAACGTAAAAATGGGTAACAGCTCGTCAATACTGGTTACAATCCAGAAAATGGCATAACCTGTAACCACTACCGGAGCTAACACCAGTAAGCCTTGCAGAAAATATTGAAGTAATCGTTTGTAATTGAATGTTTTAAACATGTTGCTGTGTTTACACAGTCAAAAGTACAGTATTCATTTACCAGAAGCCAAGGTTATTTTTTGATGAAAGGCAGAAAAAAAGCTGCTGGAAACTTTGGCCACGAAAAAAGTTTCCATAGTTTTGCCCCTCCCTTTCAGTGACAGGGTTGTGATTTATGGAAACGAAAGAACGCATTCAGAAAAAAGCACATGAACTGTTTTTGCGGTACGGTATCCGCTCGGTTTCAATGGATGATATTGCCACACAGCTTGGCATGAGCAAAAAAACCATTTACCAGTTTTTCTCCGAAAAAGATGAATTGGTAAATGCAGTGATGGATGATGAGGTAACACAAACTCAGCACGACTGTGCCTTTTGCAGAAAGCATGCCCGTAATGCCGTTGATGAAATTTTTTTAACGCTGGAGCAACTCTACGATCAGTTTTCGAATCTGATCCCGATGGTGTTGTATGATGCAGAAAAATTTCACCCGAAAGCCTTTGAAAAATTCAGGAAAATGAAAGAAGAATTTTTGATGGAAGTGGTGGCACACAACATCCGGAGAGGCATTAAAGAAGAACTGTACAGAGATGATATTCCGGTAGAAATGATGAGCCGTTACCGGGTTGAAACCATGATGGTTCCGTTTGCTATGGCAGCAACTGCTCCCAGTAAATTTAACCTGGCCGATGTTACAAGAGAAACCATGGAGCATTTTCTGTTTGGTCTTGCCACACTAAAAGGATACAAGCTGATTTTAAAATACAAAGAAGAACATCACAAAAAAAGAAATAGTAAACCTTAACATTCATCTCGCCTGCTATCCGTAAAGAAACAGATCAACCTTCTTTATTGAGAGAGTAAGTGAAAAACAATCACAACTAAAGACAAGCAATGAAAAAACAAGTAAGAAACAAGTGGCTGCTGGCTGCAATGCTGCTGCTTGGTTTCCAATTTACAAATGCACAAACGGAATATCGCCTCAGTGTAAAGGAGGCTGTTGACCTTGCATTAAAAAATGTAGCTGAAATTAAAAATCTGCGGATTGACTCAATAAAACAACTGGCACAGAATAAAGAAATTGTTGGCTCCGCACTTCCGCAGGTAACAGGCAGTGCACAGGTGGCACATTATCTTACTTTACCGAAAGTGTTATTTCCCAGTGCCGGTAAATCTGATGTGTACGCAGTATTAAATCAGGAAGGCGTAAAAGACGGACAAGGCAACACCATTCCGGCAAAACAGGAGTTTACCGTACAGGAGTTCAGCTTTGTACAACCGTGGAGCGTTACTGCAGGCATTGGTTTAAATCAGTTGCTTTTTCAGCCCGATGTATTTGTAGGCATTATTGCACGCAAAACATCCATGGAGTATGCGGCAGAAAATATTAAAGTGCAGGAAGATAAAATCCGTGAGCAGGTGCAGAAAGCATACTACCAGGTGCTGATAGCCGAGCAACAACTGAAAGTACTGCAGCAGAGTCTGCAACGTTTTCAAAAACTGTTGAGCGATCAGGAACAACTGTTCAAAAACGGATTTATTGAAAAACTGGATATTGATAAAACAACCGTAAGCTTCAACAATACAAAATCAACCGAAACACAGTTAAAAAATATTATTGAGCTGGGATATGCTTCGTTAAAGTTCGGAATGGGTTTAAACCAGAATGATCAAATTGTACTTACCGATCAGCTTACAGTTGCAAGCGTAAAGGAAAATATTCTGGACGACGGCACAGTGAACTACAACAACCGCAGCGAAGTACGTTTACTCAACACCGTACAAAAACTGCAGGCACTGGATGTACGACGCAACAAACTGGGCTATGCACCAACGCTGGCTTTCTTTTATCAGTTTCAGCAACAGGGTCAGCTGAACAAAAACTTTTCGGCTTTTACCGGACAAAACTGGTTTTGGTTTAACTCCAATCTGATTGGTTTAAACCTGAGCGTTCCCATTTTTGACGGCTTTCAACGCAAGTATAAAATTCAACAGTCGAAATATACTCTCGACAAAACAACCAATACCATTGAAAGTGTAAAAAAAGCAATTGACTTTGAACAGACAGCTGCAAAAATAAATTTACGCAACGCCATTTTAAACATGGATGCACAGCAAAAAAATCTGGAGCTGGCAGAACGGGTGTACAACACCACGAAGAAAAAATATGAGCAGGGCGTAGGCAGCAGCTTTGAAATTTTACAGGCAGATACGGAGTTGCAGCGTGCACAGGGCAGTTACTTTGATGCATTGTACAACTCAGTAGTTGCCAAGATCAGCTATTTAAAAGCCATTGGAAAATTAAACTAATCATCAACCATTACTATAAACTAAATAACATGAAACGCATTGTTCAATACGCACTCATCGCCGGTTTAGCATTTGTTTTTGTTTCCTGCGGACAGGGAGCAAAAGAAAAAAAAGGAATACTCGGCGAAAAGAAAGCGAAACTGGAAGAATTAAAACAGCTGATGTCCAAAACTTCAACAGAAATTAAAACACTGGAAGAAGAAATTGAAAAGCTCGATACATCGGCTGCAAAACAAGACAAAGCAAAATTGATTGCAGTTGCTCCTGTTACAACCGAAGACTTCTCTCATTATATTGATCTGCAGGGAAAAATTGATGCAGACAATATCTCTTACATTGCTCCTCCCAACGGACAAGGTGGTGTAGTTACAGCTATCTACATAAAAGAAGGACAGTATGTAAAGCAAGGACAACTCGTGTTGAAAATGGATGATAAAGTATTGCGTCAGCAAATACAAATTTCACAAACACAATTAACCCTTGCAAAAGATGTGTACCAGCGTACAAAGAATTTGTGGGATCAGAATATTGGATCTGAGTTACAATTATTACAGGCAAAGAATAATGTAGATGCATTGGAAAAATCCATCGCCACCATTAACGAACAAATTAAATTGTTTACAGTCTACTCACCCGTTAGCGGTATTGCAGATATCGTAAACATTCGTGTAGGTGAATTATTTGTTGGTGCAAGTGCAGCAGGATTCCAGATCAGAATTGTAAACAACAGCTCACTGAAAGCAGTGGTTGAAGTGCCTGAAAATTATATGAGCCGTGTGCGTGTAGGAAGCCCTGTAATGATTTTATTACCTGATCTCAATAAAACATTCAACTCTACAGTGAAGATTGCTTCACAAACCATTAACCCAAGCTCCAGAACATTTACAGTAGAGGCAAATATTCCTGGCGGCGGTGTTCGCCCCAACTCTATTGCCGGCATGCGTATTAAAGATTACAGTGCACCCAATGCAGTGGTAATTCCTGTTAACCTGGTGCAGACAGATGATAAAGGCAAGTATGTTTTTGTTGTAGAGAAAGACAGCAAAGGAAGAAGTATTGCAGTGAAAAAGCCGGTGGTTGTAGGTGAATCATACAACGATAAGATTGAAATTAAAGCAGGTTTGCAGGCAGGTATGCAACTCATCACCGAAGGATACCAAACAGTGTATGATAAGCAGGTGGTAACAACATCATAAGAGGCCCATCCTGCTCCCCCGGAGGGGAGGGTTCCAAACGCAGCCATGTTTTTCGAAGAGCAAAATTTTACATAAGCTGCTTTTAAATGTTGAATAAAGCAAAAAGGTTGAAATGCTGAATGATAAAAGCTGAAATTAACACATAGCAAAACCTCTTCCGCAACTTCGGGAGAATAAGGAAGAGGCTTTACTACATAACAACATACTATGCAATCAAAAATATTAGAAGGGCTCGGAAAAAAATTCAAGGAGTTTAAGCCCAGCAGCTGGAGTATAGATAACCGCACGGCCATCTATATCATCACCATTATTATTTCCGTATATGGGTTGTACAAATTCAATACAATGCCCAAGGAGCAATTTCCTGACATTGTGGTACCAACCATTTCAATAGCTACCGTATATGTTGGTAATTCACCGGGCGATATTGAAAACCTTGTAACAAGACCCATTGAAAAACAAATTAAAAGCATCAGTGGTGCAAGGGTTATTAAAGTACAATCTACTTCGCAACAGGATTTTTCGTTGATCGTGGTGGAGTTTGATACAGATGTAAAAGTAGATCTGGCCAAACAAAAAGTAAAAGATGCCGTTGACAAATCAAGAACCGATTTACCACAGGATCTTACAGTACAACCCGATGTGCAGGAATTTGCATTCAGCGAAATGCCCATCATGTTTGTAAATATCAGCGGCGATTTTGACCCCATCAAACTGAAACAATATGCAGATAACCTGCAGGACCGTTTTGAAGAACTGAAGGAAATCACCAGAGCAGATATTGTAGGTGCACCTGAGCGTGAAATACAAATCAATGCAGATCCATACCGCATGGCTGCTTCAAGAATTACATTCAATGATATTGAAAGTGCCATTGCAAGAGAGAACAATGATATCAGCGGCGGACAAATTGAAATAGGTACCATGCAACGTACCGTTCGTGTACGTGGACAGTTTAACAGTGCATTCGATTTAAACAATATTATTGTAAAAGGTGTTAGCGGTGCCCCTGTTTATTTAAAAGACATTGCTACCATTAAAGATACCGTTAAGCAAAAAGAAAGCTTTGCCCGTTTAGATGGCAAAAATGTTATTACACTCAACATTGTAAAACGCAGTGGCGAAAACCTGATTAATGCAGCTGATAAAATTAAAGCCGCAGTAAAAGAAATGCAGGACAATGATCTGTTACCAAAAGATCTGAAAGTAACCATTACCGGCGATCAGAGTAAGCAAACTAAAACATCGTTTAACGAACTGGTGAACACCATTGTCATAGGTTTTGTGTTGGTATTATTAATCCTGATGTTCTTCATGGGTGTTACCAATGCCTTCTTTGTGGCATTAAGCGTACCGTTAAGTGTGTTTGTTGCCTTTTTATTTTTACCGGTTGCTGACATTATTGTAGGTACACCTGTTACACTCAACTTTATTGTACTCTTTGCATTGTTGTTTGGCTTGGGTATTATTGTAGATGATGCCATTGTGGTCATTGAAAACACCCATCGTATTTACCATAACGGTAAAGTGCCTGTTGTACGCAGTGCCAAAGAAGCAGCAGGTGAAATCTTTATTCCCGTATTAGCAGGTACTGCTACCACACTTGCACCATTTTTTCCGTTGCTTTTCTGGAAAGGGATCATTGGTAAGTTCATGATCTATCTGCCAACCATGTTGATCCTTACATTAGCTGCATCATTGATTGTTGCTTTTATCATGAACCCGGTATTTGCCGTGAGCTTTATGAAACCGGAGGGTAGAGAATTTGATGACAGAAAGAGTGCCATCTTCCGTAAGTGGCATTGGTGGGCATTTATTTTCTTAGGCGCAGTAATGCATGTTGTGGGCAATCATGGCATTGGTAATTTCTTGTTCTTTATGGCATTGATGGCAGTACTGAACCGTTTTGTGTTGAGAGATGCCATTTACTTCTTCCAGGAAAAAGTATTACCCAAACTCATGAACAGTTATGAGAACATGTTGCGTTGGGTATTAAAAGGATGGAGACCTGCATTGATGCTGACCTCTTTATTTATCCTCTTCCCCATTGCACTTGGTTTGTTGTTATTGCGTGGTAACTCTTCTACTTTTTTCCCGAGTGGTGATCCCAACTTTATTTATGTGTACTTGAAAATGCCGGTGGGTACTGATGTAAAGTATACCGATTCCGTTACACAACTGCTCGAAAAGAAAGTATACAAAGTACTGGAGAAAGAAAAACCGGGAGCAGAGGGTTCTATTGTTGAAAGTATAATTGCAAATGTTGCAGTAAGTGCCAACAAGCCCGAAGATAATAATCGCAGTGTACAACCAAACTTAGGTCGCATACAGGTTTCGTTTGTTGAGTTCGAGAAGCGTCATGGCAAATCAACAAAAGTTTATATTGATGAAATTCGTGAAAACATAAAAGGCATTCCCGGTGCAAGCATCAGTGTTGAGCAGGAAGGTGGTGGCCCTCCTACAGATCCTCCGGTGAACATTGAAATTGTAGGCGACAACTTCAACAATATTGCAAAAGTTGCAACAGGACTATACAATTATCTTGATACAAACCGTGTGGAAGGTATTGACAACCTGTTGATGGATGTTGATTTGAACAATCCTGAAATTACTGTTAGTGTTGACCGTGAACGTGCATTAATTGAAGGTGTAAGTACAGCGCAGGTGGGGCTTGAAATAAGAACGGCGCTGTTTGGTAAAGAAGTAAGCAAGCTGAAAGATGATGAGGATGAATATAAAATTCAATTGCGTTACAGTGATCTGCAGCGCAACAATATTCAGGATCTCATGAATATGAAAATCACGTTCCGTGATTTCAATACCGGTCAAATTAAACAGGTGCCGATCAATGCCATTGCAACGTTTGATTATACCAGTACCAGTGGTGGTGTAAAACGGAAGAACCTTAAACGAACCATTCAATTACAATCGAACGTAGCAGATCCTACACAGGCTGCTCCGATCAATGCTGCATTGAAGTTGAAGATTGATGATTTTAAATCAAAGGTGAAAATACCGGAAGATGTCACCATCCGCCAAAGCGGACAAAGTGAGCAGGAAGCAGAAACATCTGCATTCCTTGGTACAGCGCTGGTGATCGCCATTGGTTTGATCTTCCTCATCCTCGTGTTGCAGTTCAACAGTATGAGTAAGCCGTTTATCATCATTACAGAAATCTTCTTCAGCATCATTGGTGTAATGCTGGGTTATGCTATTACAGGAAAAGTAATTGCAACCATCATGTTGGGTGTAGGTATTGTAGGATTAGCCGGTATTGTAATTAAAAACGGTATTCTGTTGATTGAATTTACAGATGAACTCCGTGGCCGTGGTTATAAAACAAGAGAAGCAACCATACAGGCAGGGAAGATCCGTATCATTCCGGTATTGTTAACGGCACTGGCAACCATGCTTGGTTTATTACCGCTGGCAGTTGGTTTTAATATTGATTTCGTTTCCCTGTTCCAGCATCTCAACCCAAAGATTTTCTTTGGTGGTGATAGTGTGGTATTCTGGGGACCGCTTAGCTGGACTATTATCTATGGTTTAATCTTCGCCTTCTTCTTAACACTGATGATGGTGCCGAGTATGTACATCATTGCAGAACGGTTAAGAAGGCCAATGGAAAAATTCTATGGTACCAGATATATTGCCCTGCTTGGTTTCCTCGGACCGTTCTTTTTCATCTTTGTAGGAATCATGTATTTCGGAAGATTTATTCAAGGTAAAAAAGTTTGGGTGGGACAACAACGTAAAAGAGTTCCATCAAAAATATAAACAGTACTGAGCGTAATTCGGCTTCGCTCATTACAGAAGCATAATATAACCCTCTTCAGAATAGAAGAGGGTTTTCTTTTACCCTCCGAAGTTTTAGCGATGGCGGGTTTGTTTAACAAAATATTCATTCCTGTTTTCTGCGATACAATTAATTTCACAAAAAAATTATCATCATGGCAACAGCACACGAAATTGATTACCGCATTGTTGGTGAAGAAATGCAGTATGTAGAAATTGAACTCGATCCCAATGAAACAGCCATTGCAGAAGCAGGCAGTTTTATGTTGATGGATGAAGGCATACAGATGGAAACCATTTTTGGCGATGGCAGTGCCAACCAGGGCACAGGTGTATTAGGTAAATTATTTTCTGCAGGTAAACGATTACTCACCGGTGAAAGTTTATTCATGACCGCTTACACCAACATCGGACAGGGAAAAAAGATGGTAAGCTTTGCATCACCCTATCCCGGTAAAATTATTCCACTTGATTTGATGCGTTTAGGCGGGCCCGTTGTTTGTCAGAAAGATGCTTTTCTCTGCGCTGCAAAAGGAGTAAGCGTAGGCATTGCATTGCAACGTAAACTCGGCACCGGTTTATTTGGCGGCGAAGGTTTCATTATGCAGAAATTAGAAGGTGATGGAATGGCGTTTGTACATGCCGGTGGTCATGTGTTTGAACGTGAACTGAAACCCGGCGAAGTGGTGAAGATAGATACAGGTTGTGTGGTGGCCTATACCCATCAGGTTGATTTTGATATTCAATTTGTAGGCGGCATTAAGAATACCATCTTTGGTGGCGAAGGGTTATTTTTTGCTACGCTTCGTGGTCCGGGAAAAGTATGGATCCAGAGTTTACCTGTATCAAGATTGGCCAGCCGTATACTTTCTTATGGAAGAGGTGCCCGCAAAGAAGAAGGAAGCTTGCTGGGTGGTTTGGGTAATTTGCTGGATGGAGATGGAAGATGATAAAGCTCATTATAACTGTCACCCTTCCTTCGTCGGTGTGACGAAAACAAAAAGCCGGAAAAATTTTTCCGGCTTTTTGTTTGGAAATTTGAAATCGTTAATCGTATATTTGCGATATATAATTATCAGGACGAATCAATCGTCTTTTTATTTGAACCGAATCATCGTATAAAAACGATTAATAAAATGGCCATCCACAAAAAAGAAGAATTCAGCACCAAAGAGCAACATCTGGCAGCGTTTGCCAAAGCAATCAGTCACCCTGCACGCATTGCCATTCTGAGTGTATTGGCAAAACGTAACCAGTGTATTTGTGGTGAAATAGTAGATGTATTGCCATTGGCACAAAGTACCGTAAGCCAGCACCTGAAAGAATTAAAAAATGCCGGTCTCATTGATGGTGAAACCGATGGACCACGCAGTTGCTATTGCATCAACTGGAAAGCCTTTGAAAAATTTAATGCCGAATTTCATTCACTCTTTGAAAAATTAAAAGAAGCCAATGCCAAATGCTGTTAATCCTTCTTTACAACTAATCATATCATGAAACCATTCTCATTACTTCTTCTCAGTATCATCAGCAGTCAATTTTTGCTTGCTCAAACTGCAGCAACAAAACAAAAATCTGCTCCGCCTGCATGGGGTCATTATAAAAAGTTACAACAACTGTCTGCAGCCCCTCAACCGGGAGAGGAAGCAACCGATCAACGCAGGTTTGACTTATCGCCTTTGCACAAACAGGTGACTGATCTTTCTGCAACAGAAGTGTTGGGTTTGGGCCGCATAAGAAAACCCTTTTATCTCAATGGAACCGAACAGTTTTCTGTTACTCCGCCACCGGCCAACAGTTCGGAACAAACAAAAGCTGAGTTGATTTTTTTACGGCAGTTGCAGCAACGCCGTTCAGAAGAAGACATCCGTGCATCGAAATATTATGCAACTATTTTTTACCGTACCAGTTTACTTCCAGCCGATGCGGATTATGCAAGAATGCAGCGCAACTTGTTTCACATTGGCCGCTCCATCGGTACCTGGTTTAATGCAGACTCATTACCGCTTACAGCAAAGCTTGCTGCCAATGTGTGGAAGGATGCCGAATTTTTAATCTGGAAATACAAAAATTATTTTCTCCGCATCCGGCCCGGAAAACTTGATACAACAATAAAATATCTTGAAGAAACGCCCTGGGCTGCCTATCCCAGCGGACATGCGACCAACTCCTATGTAAACGCTTATCTATTTTCCGCATTGATTCCGGAGTTTGAATCGTTCTTTTTGAAAGATGCTTATGATATGGCACATTCAAGAGAGATTCTTGGGGTGCATTATCCCAGCGATTCAGAAAGCGGTCGCTTGCTTGCTTATGATTTGATACAACGGCTGATGAAGAATGAACAGTTTCAAAAAGATTTTGCTGCTGCAAAAGCAGAGATCAAACAAATAAAAAATACAAAAGGATTCTAAACATAAAATACATTGAACATGACA
This sequence comes from Chitinophagaceae bacterium, assembly GCA_022841365.1. Lineage (GTDB taxonomy): Bacteria > Bacteroidota > Bacteroidia > Chitinophagales > Chitinophagaceae > Lacibacter. Next base: position 32,038 of record JALHRP010000003.1, read on the forward strand.
ACAGAAACACAACTCAAAGAAATTGTAAAACAGAAGTACAGCGAAATCGCTTTACAGGATAAAGAAACCAATCAATCTTCCTGCTGTGGCGCAGGTGGCTGCTCAACTGAAGTGTATAATATCATGAGTGATGATTATACAAATCTGAACGGTTATAATCCCGATGCAGATCTTGGATTAGGTTGCGGTTTACCAACGCAGTTTGCAAAAATCCGTCCGGGTGATACGGTGATTGATCTGGGTAGCGGTGCAGGCAACGATTGTTTTATTGCAGTTGCTGAAACCGGACCAACAGGTAAAGTAATTGGTATTGATTTTACGCCGGCTATGATTGATAAAGCAAGGACCAATGCAGAAAAAAGAGGATTGAACAATGTAGAGTTTCGTCAGGGCGATATTGAACACATGCCTGTTACTGCAAATACTGCAGATGTGGTGGTAAGTAATTGTGTGTTGAATTTAGTGCCGAATAAAGATGGCGTATTCAAAGATATTTTTCGTGTGTTGAAGGCTGGTGGTCATTTCAGTATTTCTGATGTGGTGTTGGTTGGTAATCTTCCGGATGCATTGCGGAAAGATGCAGAGATGTATGCAGGTTGTGTTGCAGGTGCCATTCAGAAAGAAGTATATCTCGAACTGATTCAGCAAAACGGGTTTCAACAGATCAACATCCAGAAAGAAAAAGCAATTGTTATTCCTGATGATATTCTGAAAAATTATTTGAACGAACAGGAGCTTGCCGATTTCAAACAAGGTAATACCGGCATCTTCTCCATCACCGTATTTGCACAAAAGCCGGCAGCCTGTGCACCGGGCAGCGGTTGTTGTTAATTCTTTTTTTTCATATAAACCTTAGCATCATGAACACAAATCAAAATGATCCCGGATGTTGTGCAGGCAACAATGATTGTTGCGGCGGTATTACCGATATGGGATGTTGTTAAAAAAGAGAGAGTCACGCTACAGCGTGACTCTCTCTTTTTCTCTTAAACGGTCAGGCCATTTAAAATAGCCTGACCTTATGGAATTAATTTTGTTGCATGCCGGCTTACTAATAACCAACCGTTCTGTCTTTTGGCATACACTTCGGTATATAATAACTGAAGTTCAACAGCAACACCGTTTACAACTACATTGAAATTGCCTTTACCATTAACAATTACAAAACCTTTGTATACTCTTGCGGTTGCTTCCGTTACCTGTACGCTGTTCATTATCAGCTTACCGCTATGTAAATCTTCCGTGACTTCTTTTTTATTCTGTACCCATCCGTTTGAGTGAACATACTGTATGCGTTCATCGAGTATGTTGTTGAGTGAGTCTAATTTTTTCTGCACCATCCAGCGAAACTTTGTTTCATGCAGCTTCAACACAAATTTTTCAGTGGCAGATTCTTCTTTTGTTTTTTGTGCATGAGCAATTGATCCCAAAAGGAGAAAGAAAATAAGAAAGCATTGTTTCATGTAAGATTGTTTGTCCGAAACAAATGTAAAGCCGGGAAGGCGGAAAGACGAAAAGAAAAATCAGGTACACAAAAAACCCCGGCATTGCTGTCGGGGTCAATTCATTATAAGAAAAAGTTTGATGCTGCCGGTAAACTTCAGGCGGGCATGTGTACTTCAATTTCCTTTTGCAACGATTCAAAAATATCATCAATAGAACCTTCACCTTTTATAGCAGCCAGTTTATCAAACTGTTTGTAATAATCTGCCACAACAGAAGTTTTGTTTCTGTACTCTGTAATTCTTGCACGGATCACTTCTTCGTTGGTATCATCACTCCTTCCGCTGGTTAAACCACGGTTGAGCAATCGTTTAATCAGTTCATCTTCAGATACCAGCAACGAAATCATGGCATTGATCTGTGTGCCTTTCAGCTTCAGTAATTTATCCAGAGCTTCGGCCTGTGCTACGGTACGGGGGAACCCGTCGAATAAAAAACCTTTGGCCTGCGGATTGGCATCCAGCGCAGAACTGATCATCCCGATCACCACTTCATCGGGCACCAGCTGACCCTTATCCATTATTTTTTTGGCTTCCATTCCCAATGGCGTTTGGGCAGCAATTTCGCTGCGCAGCAAATCACCTGTGCTCAGGTGTTTTAAACCATATTTTGCAATCAGCCGTTCAGACTGCGTTCCTTTTCCGCTCCCCGGAGGGCCAAATAAAATCAAATTAAACATAAGCGCATGTAACCTTGGTAAGGCTGTAAATATAAACAGCATCGTTTAATATTTTGCAAACTGAACCGAATTTGACCAAACTTGTTATAACAGAACAACCATTTGTTAATATTGCCGGCTTGTCGGGTGTACGACATCTGAACGGGCATCACATTTCGTAACTTCATGAAACAATTGAACAGATCATGATGAAAGTATTGATGGCATTGATTTTAGCACACATAACGTTAATCAGCTGTAATGCCCAGACAACAAACTCTAAAGTAAAAAAGACGACCATGAGTGAAGCAAAAAAACCCGGAGAACCAAAAACAGGCAACCCGGTTTATTCCAAAACAGATTCTTCTAAAGTAACCATGAGTGAAGAGGAATGGAAAAAGATACTCCCATCCGATGTATATTATATTGCCCGCCAGAAAGGAACTGAACGCCCCTGGACCAGCAAGTTTGAAAAATTTGATGAGGCAGGAACCTATTACTGCGCTGCCTGCGGAAATGGTTTGTTTAAAAGTGACACCAAATTCGACAGTGGTTGCGGATGGCCCAGCTTTTACGAACCCATCAGCAAAGGCTCCATTATTTATACGCCGGATAACAGTCATGGTATGACTAGAACAGAAGTGCAATGCGGCAGATGCAAAGCGCATCTTGGTCATGTGTTTGAAGATGGACCACCTCCTACCGGTTTACGCTATTGTATTAACGGAGTGATTCTCGATTTTGAAAAAGCAAAAGAAACCGAGAAAAAATATACAGGCAAAAAAAGTTAAGTTCATATTGAGATAGTTATCACCTGAACGAACCATTATTGGTTCGTTCTTTTTTTTTGCCATCCATCAAAATGTTTACAGCCATTTCGTTTTCCCTTTATCTTTAAATTCTTAACCAGCTTTTATTTATGAAACGATTTTCTGTTTTGAGCATGTTGCTCTTATCATCATTCCTTTATGTAACAGCACAAACGCCTTCCTGGCTTCGCTATCCATCTATTTCGCCCGATGGAAAAACCATTGTGTTTACCTACAAAGGCGATTTGTATAAAGTGGCATCATCTGGTGGTACCGCCACTCCTCTAACCATGCATGAGGCACATGATTTTATGCCGGTGTGGAGTAACGATGGTAAAACAATTTCCTTCGCCAGCGACCGTTACGGCAACTTTGATGTGTTCAGCATTTCTGTAAATGGCGGAGAAGCCAAACGCATCACCTATCATTCAGCAGCAGAATATCCGTATGCCTTCAGCAACGATAACAAGAATATCATCTTTGGCGGCACAAGAATGGACCTGCCATCGAATCGTCAGTTCCCTACCGGTTACATGAGTGAGCTCTACAGCGTTTCAATAAACGGCGGAAGAGTAACACAAGTACTGACAACACCTGCAGAAGACATTCGCTTCAGCAGAGATGGAAATAAATTTCTTTATACTAACAAACCTGCAGGTGAAAATCAATGGCGCAAACATCATACATCTGCAGTTACAAGAGATGTAGTTGTGTATGATGTCAAAACAGGAACACATCAGCAAATCACTTCGTTTAAAGGTGAAGACCGCAACCCTGTTTTTACAACAGATGAATCAGCGTTTTTTTATTTGAGTGAAGAAAGCGGTTCGTTCAACATTCATAAAATGAATATGAAAGGAGGTACATCAGAAAAACTCACTTCGTACAAAAAACACCCGGTACGTTTCCTCAGCAGCAGTAATGATGGATTGTTGTGCTACAGTTATGATGGTGAACTCTATACCATGAAGGCAGGTGCTGCTCCTCAAAAAGTAAACATCAGTATACTCACCGATGCACGCAACAACAATGAAAAACTGTTTCGTGTAACCAGCGGCAGCGGCATGAGTGTTTCATCAAACGGAAAAGAAATTGCTTTCATTTATCGTGGAGAAGTATTTGTTACCAGTGTTGATGGCGGCATTACCAAACGCATTACCAATACTCCGGAGCAGGAAACAAGTGTAAACTTTTCACCCGACGGGAAAAAGATTTTATACAGCAGTGAGCGCAATAATAAATGGAGTGTGTATGAAAGTACCATCGAACGTAAAGATGAACCCTACTTTTATGCATCTACTTTAATTAAAGAAACAGCAGTTATTGAAAATAAAAATCATAACACACAACCGTTGTATTCTCCCGATGGAAAAGAAATTGCTTACATCGAAAATTTAAATCAACTCCGTATTTATAATATCGCATCAAAACAAAGTCGCACTGTTTTAACCGGCGATCAGTTGTTTGCATTTGTAGAAAACGATCAGTATTACCAATGGAGCCCCGACAGTAAATGGCTGTTGTTCGATTATGCAGTACCGGGCAGTGCAGTGGGTGAAGTAGGATTAGTAAGTGTTGACGGCAAGAAAGTAGAAAACCTTACCCTCAGTGGTTTTAACGATGGCAATGCCAAATGGATCATGGGCGGTAAAGGCATGATGTGGTTCAGCAACCGGGATGGTTTGCGTGCAGCAGCCATGAGCGGCGGTGCACAGTCTGATGCCTATGCAATGTTCTTTACACAGGAAGCATTTGATAAATTTAAACTGAGCAAGGAAGATGCTGCGCTGCAAAAAGAAATTGAAGAGAACAAAACCAAAGCAGATACCTCAAAGAAAAAAACCGTTGCAAAAGATTCTGTTGTGATTAACTGGGATGGTTTAACCATGCGTAAAACAAAACTCACCATTCACTCAAGCAACATGAGCGATGCTTTGGTAAGTAAAGATGGTGAAACACTTTACTACTTAGCCAGGTTTGAACGTGGAATGAATTTATGGACCACTAATCTCCGCACCAGAGAAACCAAAATGCTGGTACCGTTGAATGCAGGCTTTGCCAATATGGTTTGGGATAAAGAACAGAAATCAATTTTTCTTAACAGCGATGGTGGGTTTATAAAAATTGATCCCAACAGTGGCAAACAGGACCGCATCAGCATCAATGGTGAAATGATGGTGGATGGTTTGAAAGAACGCATGTATATGCTCGATCATGTTTGGCGCAGAACAAAAACAACGTTCTACAATAAAACATTTCATGGTATTGACTGGGACAGTTACAAACCTGATTATGAAAAATACTTACCGCATATCAGCAACAATCATGAGTTTGCAGAAATGCTGAGTGAATTGCTGGGCGAGTTAAATGTGAGCCACAGTGGTGCACGTTATGGAAGTTTTAATCCAAATGGAGATGCAACCGCATCGCTGGGTATTTTTTATGACTATGCATACAAAGGCAATGGATTAAAAATTACAGAAGTCATCAAAGATGGTCCGCTGGATAAAGCAGGCATGAACATCAAAGCAGGAATGATCATTGAAAGTATTGATGGCGAACTCATCACTGCAGATAAAGATGTGGCACAATACCTCAACCGCAAAGCAGGAAAAAATACCTTGCTTGTAATTGTTGATGGCGCAACAAAAAGAGAACTCATCATAAAACCAATTTCACTTGGTGAAGAAAGTGGATTGCTATACCGCCGTTGGGTAAAACGCAATGCAGATGAAGTAGAGCAAATGAGTAACGGCACACTTGGCTATGTACATATACCCGGCATGAGCGATGGTGCCTACCGTACCACCTATGAAGAAATCATGGGTAAGTTTTTTCACAAGAAAGCAATTGTAGTAGATACAAGAAATAATGGTGGTGGTGATTTGGTTGCCGACTTAGCTATGTTCCTCAGCGGTAAAAAGTTTATGGATTATGGAAACGATGTACGCAACAATGGTTTTGAACCCAACTTCCGTTGGACCAAACCAAGCATTTCCATTGCCAATGAAGGCAACTACAGCGATGGACATTGTTATGCATACATGGTAAAGGAAGTAGGTATTGGTAAACTGGTGGGCATGCCTGTACCAGGCACCTGTTCGTTTGCTGCATGGAGTGGTTTGATGGATACCGGTATTACATGGGGTGCACCAACGGTTGGTTGCAGAGATACCAACGGAAATTATCTGGAGAATGCACAAACAGAACCGGATATTAAATTGCGTAATGATTATGAAAAAGTAATGATTGGTAAGGATCCGCAGCTGGAGCTGGCGGTGAAAGAGTTGATGAAGTAACACGCCTTTGTCTGCACAGCCCCAAGGCTGTCTGACAAAGTCATAATAGCAATCCCCGTTTTACAAATTTGTTGAGCGGGGATTTTTTAAATAAATTAGTTTAAACTACGCTTATGTCTACATGGTCTACTTTTTATATAAAAACAACCAGGAAAGATGATCTAATTCATCAGCTTAAAACTTTATCTGGAATTCGGGTTATTTCAGAAGCTGCCTTTCCAAAAGATTTTAAGTTGAATCATTTGTTAGATGAAAAGGCAAACCCTTCTTGTTTATTGATAGGAAACACTCAATCCGATTGGATAACAGTAGTTCATAATAGTTTCTCTAAACTTTATGATTGGGGTTTCTCAATTTCAAAAACTCTTGATACGCAATTAATAATTACAGGAGCTCAAAGCGCATCGAGTTATTATTATTTCTGTCTGTACGAAAAAGGAAATAAGATTAGAGAAATTGAATATTGCTATAGTGAAGATTTTGAGCCGGTAAATTATGGTGATAAATTTCTGTTTGAGGGCGAGCAACCGGGAATAAAAGAAGAGTCAGATGGAGAAATTGAATATTATTTTGGCTTCGATGAAATAGAATCATATTGCAAATATTTTGGATTAGAAATTCAATTGGATTATGGAAATATCAGTTGGAAAATTTTGAAAAGCGAAAAGCAACAGGTGACAATTAATGATTATATAGCTAAACTTACCGCCAAAAAACCCTGGTGGAAATTCTGGTAACTATTTTACTTTATAAGACTTAAACAAATAAAACTTAACAATCATGCTCCTAACAACCACTCCCACTATCGAAGGCAAACCAATTCAGCAATACATGGGTATTGTTACTGCCGAAACCATTATTGGCGCCAATATTTGCTAATGATCCAGCTCCGATTGTATCGGAGAATTTGAAAAAAAAGTTGAACACCTTTACCAAATCAACAACTAAAGTTTATACCCGACAGATGTACGCATGAAGACTCAGATACAATCTGAGCAGATTAAAATGGCGAATATGAGATGCCAAGGAATTACTTGACTGAGACATCTCCATCAATAACCTGCATGTCTAAGCTTGACGATTTAGTTCACTCTTACAAACCTTACTAATTGAATTCTATCCCCACTCAGAAAAAACGTATTGGGAACAGTTTCTGTCATATTTATTTCTAAAACATAATTATTAACTAAAAGCTTACCGGGAGAAATCAATAATCCTTTTGTACTGTCATTGCTGCCAATTTTAATATCGTAGTTTTTACTACCTGCATACTTGAGTTCAACCACTTGGTTTATTTCTGCATTCAGAAACCGGCCGTTAATGGCTTCGTAGTTATAACCTTCCCAGTTACTATTGGATTTTGTTAATGTGTATGGCGAGTGTGTGGTATAGTAAGCTGTTACTGTCATTTCACCTTTATCATTCCGTTTAAATTCCTGTTTAAAATCCGGATCATAGGCTTGATGAAAGATATTATCTGCCTCCCTTTCTAATTGTACATCATTTCGCCCAATACGTTTTAAGAATAAAACACTATCCCTTTTTTCAAACTGAAATGTAAAGTTGTCCTCGGTTTGATAAACTCCTGTCACATCTTCATCACTCACAAAAGCACCAATCTTAACAGGTTTTGTGAGCAGATAAGTTGCATTGTCTTTTAAATTAAAAACTACATCAGCCATTTGCCTTGTTTGTGTATTGGGAGTGGCTTTCCCTGTGTTTGTGAGGGTAACAAAAGAAATATGTTTATCAGGAAATCTAATGACTGTGGCTTTCCACGCTCCTGTTGCTCCTTCATGAAATTGATAACTCAACCCTTTATACATACCGAACTCGAGTCCATACCCATAGTTGTTAATAGATGAGTGGCCGGTTAACTGCTGGCTTTTTTCTAAAATCTCTCTCTTGATTTTACTCCTGCCTTTTCCTTGCAGAATCTGCTCCCATTGAAGCTGATCTGCTAAAGTTGAAAAGATATTCCCATCGCCGACTACATTCCAAATCCAGTTATAGGTCGTCCATGTACCGAAATTGAAATATGCTTTTGCAATCGGCCCCCGGATACTCAAATAATTATCTTCAAAAGAGGTATTGGGCATATTGAGTTGTTTGAACATCTCATTCGTAAATACGACAAAGGACTTACCTGTAACTTTTTCAATAATGGTAGCCAGCAACATATAGTTTGTATTACTGTATAAATATTTTGTACCTGGCAGGAAATTTAAGTCTTGTTGTTTTTCCAGCAATTTCAAGACATCGTTATTATTAAACGTCTGTTCCCACCATGTAACACCTTGTAATGACCATAAGTCATATACATCTCTGATACCACTGGTATGATTCAACAGATGTTCGATTGTGATCTTTGTTTGCAAGCCAGGAAATATTGATTGTAAGTAAGTTCGTATATCATCAGTTAGTCGTATTTTCTTCTCATCTATAAGAACAAGAATGGCTAATGCTGCAAACTGCTTCCCGTTTGACGCAATATTAAATCTTGTGTCTCTTGTTATAAATGAACTGTCTGTAAGATTTGCAAAGCCGGCAACTTTCTCATACACAATTTTACCATTACGTACAATTCCTGTTGCAATACCGGGTGCGTTTGCCGGAACATCCTGTGTTGCAACTGAATCGAGCAGTTTTATCTGCCTTGCAGTAAAAGGCGACGGATCTTGGGCTCTTAAGTAGGCAAAGGCAGATAGTGAGATGACGACAAATAATAATCGCATTTTTACTTTTTTACAAATTTGCTTACTTGCAAATTCATTTTCGTCCTAAATCCTGATTTGATACCTGCTGTAACTTGTTTTTTTCAATATACTCTTTCGGACTTAATGATGTATACCGTTTAAACGCTCTGTTGAAGGTGGATTTTGAGTTAAACCCACATTCAAAGGCAAGGCTCAGTATGGTTTGTATAGTATGCTCTCCATTCTCAATTTTACGGATTAAAGCCTTTATCCGATAGTAGTTCACAAAATCATTAAAGTTCATATTAAAACCCTGATTGATGATCTGTGATACCTTTTTAGAGTGTGTGTCTAATTTCCGGCTTACATCTGTTATTACAAGCTCGGGGTTTTCATAAATCTTGTCATTCAGCATCAGTCTTTCAATTTTATCCTTCCAGATATCAAGTTCTGGTATTTCATTCTTTTCTTTTTCACCCTGTGTATTTAAAGCCGCTGGCAGCTCTATATTTGTTCCGGGATTTTTATCTGCCTCATTTGTTAAACGATTATCGGCTTGTAACTCTTCGTCTTTAAATGATGTAACCGATAAAATTGAATTCGTATATCCGCTTATGGATATATAATAAAAGAGAAATGAGAAGCACACGTAATACCAGAATTTTCTTCCAAATTCATCCCACTCGGGGTTAATGATAAAAAAAAGCAGACGGATTGCAATCAGCATTAAACAGGCAACTAAAAAACGTTGGGCCCATTTAAACATAACTGAATCTGCAAAACTTACACTCTGATAGGTTATTCTTTTATACCGATCATACGTTTTTAGGCTTTTGATTGAATAATAACTTAATGAAACAAGCCCTCCGATTTGATACCAGGTAGAAAAGTCTTTATCCTTACCATCTGCATAAAAATAATTTTCCCTTAAGATAACTTTATCTGTCACTACAATCACTATCGAATAAATCAGATAGACTGCAGCGGGTAAAAAGTGAATATAATCTCTTGGAGAAAAGCGAAATGATTTATCGAGTAAGGTTCTGTAATAAAAAAACAATACCGGTGCAAACAAAAATAATTGCTGAAACGGGGTATAAAATAAAATGTCCCTGTAGACAGAACCGGAATACCAGCCGGCATATCCAAACATAAAAGGAGCTATATATAGAGAACACAGGAATGTAAATAAACTGAGCCAGATACTTGATTTGTTATTGGTCCGAACCCCTTTAAGAAGAAGTAATGCAGAAAAAACAATTCCATGGAAAAAGAAAATAAGTAAAATTGAACTTTTTAAACCAAACGAAAAGAACATTACGTAATATTTAATTTATCCGGAGTTTAAAACTCAACGATGTCGTTTTTTAAAAGTATTTTGATTCAACATTTCTTTCATTATCAACTGAATTCTTTTACTCTTTAGTGATGAAGTTAAGGACTAAAGCGGGAAATTTAATATTAAGTAAACTGCTTAACCTCTGTTAACCAATCATTCAACACAACAAATTTTAAAACAAACATTCCATGCATATCACTGCCACAGCAACCGCTGACGTTCCTGAGCATAGCCTATTGTTTCAGGAATACATTGTAATTGTAAGACCCTATTGAGAGAGGGAAAGAAAAATCAGATATAAATGAAGAATGAAAAACCCGGTATGCAGATTTAGCCTGCTCCAGGTTCTTCATTCAAATAAATTCTTTATCAGATCAGTTCTTATTCTATCTTCATCTTAAACCGCTTCACCTGTTCGCCGATAATTCGTTCCACTTCTGTTTCAAGTGTTGAAACTGTTGCAGCACCGCCTTTTGCTTTCTGATCTTTGATGTATTGTTCACGCTGTTGATTCAATGCAATGATTTTTGCCTGAATGGCTGCACGTTCTTTCTTCTTCTCTCTTACAATCACTTTCAGTTGTGCTGTTGTTTTATTCTGCAAACTGTCGGGCAATGTTTTCTTATCAATTTTTTCAATTTCTGCTTCATTGTCTCCGGCACGGTCAACCAGATCCCATGTAGAGTTATTGTATGTTTTAGAATTGCTTTTTACTTCAGTACGTTTGATCGCAGCCTTTTTACTCATGCCGGCATTCGCTTCATCCATTTTTTGTTGCTTACTGTAAAACTCCTGCCCTCTTGCGCCATACGTAATATACGTACCGTTTAATTGTTCATTGAGTTTGAATATCTCATCATCATACGGTGTGGCAATGTCTTCGATCTTATGATCCTGATTGATGTTACTGAAACTGCCATTGCCACATTCACCCACAAGGTTCCAGTATTCACGAATACCCTGCTGACGGTCGCCGCAATAAATGGTATTCACAATAACCCCTTTACCTTTTGCTTCTGTGCAGGCCTGCGTAAAGCTCACGCCACCTTGCCGGAAGCTTTCGTTACCGGCAATAAAAACTACTTTATACGAATTGGGGTTTGCATCCCACTTCAACTGCTGTATGGATTTAAAAATAACCTGACCGCAATATTCATCCCCGCCATTGGTAGTTAGTGCAAACAGATTTTCAGAAAGCGAATCAAGATCACTGATAAAATTATTGATCTGTTTAATATAGCCATTCCGCACATCATTACGTGGTGTGCCATATTCATACAAAGCAATTTCAATTTTTGGATTGGCTTTATTATCGCAATGCACACGGCCAAGAGTATTCACCATCGTCCAGAGTTGGGCTTTGGCCTGATCAATCAGTCCATCCATACTGTTGCTCACATCGAGCAGGATAGCTACTTGTATTTTCTGATCGGTTGTTGGTGTAGGAAAGGTTGTAGAAGGTGCCGGCTTTGTCTGCACTTCCTGAATGGGAGTGGGTAAAGCCGGAGTCTTTGACTGTTCCGGTGAAGCAGTGGTTACCTGTCTTTGTTTTTTAGGTTCCTGATATGCTGATACAATAAAAATAGCTGCGAAGATAATTACAGCAGCAAGTAATGGTTTGCGATAAGATTGCATAAAGTTGATTTTTCAATTTGGATGCAGCAACCTACACAAATGCACAAGTGAAAAAAGATATTTGCGTTGCTTTAACATTTCAAATAATAAAAAGACAGTCCCGGTAGAGGCTTAAATGATCGGTGACAGTATGAAATTTCATATCAACAACATCTCACTACCTTTACAAAAAAAACAGCTCATGCTCATTACCACCACACCAACCGTAGAAGGCAAACCCATTCAGCAATACTTGGGTATTGTTACTGCCGAAACCATTATTGGCGCCAATATTTTCAAAGACATTTTTGCCGGCATCCGTGATATTGTAGGCGGACGAAGCGGCACCTATGAACGTGTTATTGAAGAAGCCAGAACCAGTGCATTAAACGAGCTTACACAAAAAGCGCAGGCCATGGGTGCCAATGCAGTTGTAGCTGTTGATCTTGATTTTGAAACTGTTGGTAATGGCGGCAGTATGCTCATGGTGGTTGCTACAGGAACGGCTGTAAAAATTTAATCACACTGCTATTATTACAATCAACCATTGCATGAAATACATCCTTCATTTTGTATGCTACCTATTTTTTGCAGCAGGATACAGTCAGTCAATTAACGAAAATCACACGGTTTTTGCAGATAAACAATATACCGCTCTCATCAAAGAGGCAAGAGATTCTGTAAAAGCGTTGATGAATGCAAAAAAGATTCCAGGCATTTCTGTTTGCATCAGCAAGAATGGCAAAATCATTTGGGCCGAAAGCTTTGGATACAGTGATCTGGAAAATAAAACGCCTGTTCGGCTCAATACAAAATTCAGAGTGGGCAGTGTGTCGAAAGCGATCACAGCAGTTGGGTTAGCAAGGCTTATGGATGCAGGAAAAATAAATCTTGACAGCTCCGTGCAACACTATGTTCCATCTTTCCCAATGAAAAAATATCCAATTACTGTGCGGCATCTTACCAGTCATACGGGAGGGGTACGACATTATGCAAATCAAACTGAATTTCTAAACACAACCCCTTACAATTCAGTTCAAGAAAGCATACGCATTTTTAAAGACGACAGTTTATTGTTTAAACCCGGTAGTAAACATTTTTATTCGAGTTATGGGTTTAATTTGTTGAGTGCTGCGATGGAAGGGGCCGCAGCTCTTCAATTTTTAAAGTATATGCAACAAGAAGTGTTTAGTCCCCTCAACATGCACAACACAACCGCAGATTATACAGACAGTATTGTTCCCAACCGCACTCGGTTTTATGAAAACCGATTTGGCAAAATGATCAACGCCCCGTTTGTAGACAACAGTAATAAATGGGCAGGTGGCGGTTTTTTAAGCACACCCATTGATTTGGTAAAAATGGGACAGGCATTAATGGCAAAGAAATTTATTACCGCTTCAACGGTTGAACAGCTATGGACACCCTACAAACTTTCAACAGGCGAAAAAAACATTTACGGGATTGGTTTTCGTATCGAAACCGACAATGCTGGCAGAAAACAAGTGCACCATGGAGGAGTAGCATCCGGCAGCGGTGCTTTACTGATGATTTATCCTGATGAAGATTTAATCATGGCCATTACGTACAACCTGGTACCGCAAAATATGCGCAGCACACAAATTGCACAGGTTTTTTTGAAACGATAAGTTTTACACTTACGTTTCTAATTGAGCTGATTGCAATGGACTGTTGCTCTATATCAACTTTGAAAATTTTCTGGATGCAAGGCAAACAAGATTCGAAAGCATCTATACAGGATCTATCAGCAACCCCGTGTTCCGTGATATTTATGCACCATTTGATGGCTTTGTTGTAAAAGGAGGATTGAAGTTGACTTTATAAAATAAAAGCCGCTGCAATGCAGCGGCTTTTATTTTTATCACCTCTCCGGCGCCATTGCATAATCATCCGGTGAGCGCCACAATGCACTTAACAACAGTTGCCGCATAAATAAAAACTCTTTTGGTATGCGATCGTATAATTTTTCAAACAGTTCTTCATGACCCAATAATTCCTGTTTCCACAGCTCACTGTCAATCAACTGCAGTTGATGAAAATCTTCACGTGCAAATTGTTCGGTTCCCAATCCTCTCCAGTCAAGATCACGGTAACGTGGTCTCCATCCAATGGGGCATTCAACTGCACTCGCCTGTCCTTTACAACGTTCAACAATCCATTTCAGTACACGCATGTTTTCACCAAAGCCCGGCCACATAAATTCGCCTTTATCATTTTTACGGAACCAGTTTACACCAAAAATGCGTGGAGCATTCGGCAGGTCTCTTCCAAACTGTAACCAATGGTTAAAATAGTCGCCCATATGATAACCGAGAAAAGGCAACATCGCAAACGGATCTCTCCGCACTTTTCCTAATTCACCAAACGCAGCAGCGGTCATTTCACTTCCCATTGTTGCTGCGAGGTACACACCAAAATTCCAGTTGAACGATTGATATACTAATGGAACAGCGGTACTTCTTCTTCCGCCAAAAACAAATGCAGAAACAATTACACCATTCGGATTATCCCAGTCTTTATCAATCGCAGGATTTTGATACCCCGGTGCAGTAAACCTTGCATTGGGATGTGCCGCCGGTTTACCGCTGTTTTTATCATATGCTTTTCCATGCCAGTCGGTTAATCCATCGGGCACTTCTTTTGTCATTCCCTCCCACCAGATATCGCCATCACTTGTAATGGCTACATTGGTAAAAATGGTATTGGCACGAATGCTTTCCATTGCATTCGGATTTGTTTTTGCATTGGTGCCCGGTGCCACACCAAAGTAACCTGCTTCGGGATTGATGGCATATAATTTTCCATCGTCTCCTTTATGAATCCATGCAATATCATCACCTACTGTTGTTACTTTCCAGCCGTCCATTTCTTTTGGCGGAATCATCATAGCAAAATTTGTTTTACCACATGCACTCGGAAACGCAGCAGCGATATAGGTTTTTTCTTTCTCCGGATTTTCTACTCCCAGTAGCAACATATGTTCTGCCAGCCATCCTTCATCACGGCCAAGTACAGTGGCAATACGTAATGCAAAACATTTTTTTCCGAGCAAAGCATTACCGCCGTAACCACTGCCGTAAGAAATCACCAGACGTTCTTCCGGAAAATGGGAGATATATTTTACAGTGGGGTTGCAGGGCCACTTTACATCCTGCTGTCCTTCCTTTAACGGAGCGCCGAGTGTATGCAAACATTTTACCCAATCACCATTAATATGCGGCATCACCTCTTTTCCCATTCTCGTCATGATCCTCATATTGGTGACCACATATTCACTGTCTGTTAACTGCACTCCATAGCGTGAAAGTTTTGAACCAACAGGCCCCATACAAAAAGGAATCACATACATGGTTCTGCCTTTCATACTTCCTGCAGAAAGATCTTCCAGAATACCTTTCATTTGTTTCGGATCCATCCAGTTGTTGGTTGGTCCTGCATCCTGTTTGCGTGCACTGCATATATATGTGCGGTCTTCTACACGGGCCACATCACTGGGGTCGCTGAAGCAGGCGTAGCTATTGGGTCTTTTTTCGGGATTGAGTTTAATAAAGGTTCCTTTGGCAACAAGCTGTTCACAAAGTGAATCATATTCTTCCTGTGAGCCGGTGCACCAATGCACCGCATCGGGTTGAAAATGCAAGCGCATGTTTTCGACCCATTCTTTTAAATCGGGTTTGGCTGAAGCAATCATTATTTGGCAATTTAGAAAGGGCAAACTTAGGACTACCTGCAGAAAGATAAAATGAAATTGTTTGAAATTGTTTTCTTAAATAAGCGGCCCCGTATCAATGTTGCATGTTTTCTGAACAACAATTTGTGATCTTTCAAATTCACCTTACCTTTTGCCACTAATATTTACTTATGATTGGTTGGCTCTTGTCTTTCTGGTGGAAATTTAAAGGATGGAAAATTACAGGCACATTTCCTGCACATATTCCAAAGATGGTGATTGCCGTTGCTCCGCATACCAGTGCATGGGATGTGGTGGTGGGCCTGGCTGCACGTTACATGATTCCCATTCCCAACGCTTATTTTCTTGGAAAGAAAGAATTGTTTGATGGACCGTTTGGCTGGTTCTTCCGTGCTATTGGCGGAACACCTGTTGATCGGTCTTCATCAAAAGGAATGGTTACTCAGGTGGCAGAAAAATTCAGTCAGCAGGAAATTTTTCGCTTAGGCATGAGTCCGGAGGGAACAAGAAAGAAAGTAGAAAAACTCCGCACCGGTTTTTATTACATTGCTAAAGAAGCCAATGTGCCCATCCTGTTGGTGGGTTTTGATTTTACAAAACGTGAAGTATCCATGGGACCTCTTATTTATCCTTCAGCAAATGAAGCAGATGATATGAAACAGATTATTACTTATTTCTCAACCATTGAAGGAAAGTATCCGGAGTTGGGAATCAAACATCTTGTTTGATTTTTACTTAAATTACTTGCCTCAAAACAAAACCAAACAGCATGAGAACAGCATTGAGTTTTTTCTTTTGTCTTATCTCTTCAACTTTACTTTTTGCACAACCAAAACCTGTACCGCAGGCAAAAGCAGAAGCATGGAAAAAAGAAGTGATGGCTGCCGTTGATGGCAAAGCCAAAGAGGCACAGGTAATGGTAGATATGGTGTTCAGCTTTGCAGAGCTTGGTTTTCAGGAAACAGAAACAAGTGCTTATCTCACAAAAATATTAGAGCAGAATGGTTTTACTATTGAACGGGGAGTTTCAGGTATGCCCACTGCATGGATTGCCAAATGGGGAAACGGCAAACCGTTTATTGCATTGGGCAGTGATGTGGATTGTATTCCCAAAGCTTCGCAAAAACCGGGCGTTGCCTACAAAAGTCCTATTGTTGAAGATGCACCCGGTCATGGTGAAGGACATAACTCCGGTTTGCCATTGGTGATACTTGCGGCCATTGAAGTAAAGAAAATGATGGAGCGTGAAAAATTACCCGGCACCTTAATGATCTGGCCGGGCATTGCTGAAGAATTGGTTGGAAGCAAAGCATGGTATATCCGTGATGGATTGTTTAAAAATGTGGATGCCTGCATCTTTACACATGTTGCAAGTAACCTGGGTGTGAGCTGGGGCGATGCAGGTAATAACGGATTGGTGTCGGTTGAATTTCAGTTTGAAGGAAGCAGTGCACATTCTGCCGGTGCACCATGGCGGGGTAAGAGTGCATTGGATGCAGTGGAGCTGATGAATATTGGCTGGAATTATAAAAGAGAGCATCTCAAACCAACGCAACGTTCACATTATGTAGTTACTGACGGTGGCGATCAGCCGAATGTTGTTCCGTCAAAAGCAGCCGTATGGTATTATTTCCGTGAACGGACTTATGAAGACATTAAAGCCATGTATGATGATGGCATCCGCATTGCCAATGGTGCAGCCATGATGACCAATACAACTGTAAAACATCGCTTGCTCGGCACTGCATGGCCGGGACATTTTAATAAGTCCATTGCAGAAGCCATGTATAAAAATATTAAGACGGTTGGTTTGCCCACATGGAGTAACGATGATCAGGCTTTGGCAAGGGCGGTTCAAAAATTAGTGAACGCACCAAAAAAAGATCAGCGTGGAAATGCAATTGATGGCTTGGCACTGAAGCTGGATACATTAAACGGACCGGTACAATTTTCATGGGGCAGCGGTAGTGATGATATTGCGGATATTGCATGGAATGTGCCCACCGTTGTATTACGTTATCCATCTAATATTCCCGGCACACCCGGTCATAACTGGGCCGATGGTATTGCTATGGCAACGCCTATTGCACACAAAGGTGTGGTGCATGGCAGTAAAGTGGTTGCTGCAACGTTGATTGATATGCTCACCAATCCAAAGATCATTGCTGATGCATGGGACTATCACAACAATGTGCAAACAAAAGACACGAAGTACATTCCTTTTGTAGAGAAGAATACGCCACCTGCAACTTTTCTCAACACAAAAATTATGGAGCAGTTCCGTCCGCAGCTGAAGAAATTTTATTACGATCCAATTAAATACAATACGTACTTGGAACAATTGGGTATCAAATACCCTGTATTAGAGAAGAAAGATTAAACAAAATCATGCTGTTGAATGTTTGTTTGCTGTGTAGTTGCTGTCCTCACAGGCCACTGTCAGTCATTTAAGAATTCCACAATATTGTTTTAAGACAGATTCACAGCAACCATCCTATTGATTATGGTATTTGATTTCAACTTATTCAGTTCGCTTCTGCTTGTTTTTTTTGTGCATATTCTTGTGTACAGTATTATGCTTTGGCGCAGGGGTTTGAAACACGAAAGCACATCAGACAAATTACTCGGAACCTTCCTGTTGCTGGCTGGGTTGTATGTTGTGCCATGGATGACGGGTTTTGCAGGCTGGTACAACACGACCAACCCGTTTTATCGTGAACTTCTTTTTTACACGCCATTTGTACATGGTTTGTTTATAGGGCCCTTGTTGTACCTGTATGTAAAGAGTATCACGAATTTTCATTTTCGTTTACAACAAAAAGACTGGTTGCATTTTGCTCCCGGCCTGTTGTATATCCTCTGGTGTGTAATTGTAGTGGTGGTTGACAAGCTGGTTGTAAAAAAATACTACCTCATGAATGGGGACAATGATCCTGATTTCGACAGCTGGTATCAGGCTTTGCAAAAACTCAGCATCATCATCTATCTGCTGCTCTCCATCAGTTATTACAGAAAATACAAACGCTATACGTTTTTTGAATTCTCGTTTCTGGATATTGCCGGTCTTGGCTGGCTCCGGAATTTTTTGATTGCATTTGGCATCCTTACCATACTTCCGTTGGTTGAAGAACTGCTGAATTTAATTCCTGCATTTAACCAACTGGATTATGAAGGTTCCTGGTATTATTTCTTTGCCTTTGCATTGGTGGTATACTATATTGCCATCAACGGTTACAATGCAGTGAATGTTCCTTTACGCAAGCTGTTGTTTGAACCACAGCTGTTAATTCAATTTCAGAAACAGGTGCTGTTGCCCGCTCCTGAAGCAGTCACTGAAGATGCATTGTTTGAAGTAATTGAGGCTGCAGAGCAACCTGATCATAACCTGCTTCTTTGGAAAGAAAAAGTGACAGCTGCAATGCAGCATGATCAGTTATTTACAGATGCTGAATTAACGCTTACGCAACTGGCAAAAAAACTTTCAACCAATACTTCTGTACTCAGCAAGGTGATTAATCAGGGATTTGGTTTAAACTTTAATGACTTTGTAAATGAATACCGAGTAAAAGCGGTGATTGAACTGCTGAAAGCAGGCGAACAGAAAAACCAAACCCTGCTGGGTATTGCGTTCGATTGCGGATTTAATTCAAAAGCTACATTTAACCGGGCGTTTAAAAAACAAACCGGGCTTAGTCCAAAGGACTGGGCGGTTAAAAATAATTAAGCCCTGCTTCATTTTTCAGTAAAAATGAGCTGTATTCCACTTTTTTAAAGCCGGTGTTTTTCTATTCACTATCAGTCAATTAGATAATTTGACCCCTCTGTTTATGATTTGATACCAATCTACTTCGTCTCAAATTAACTTTTGAGGCGATGATCCGTTGTGTGTGAACGAATCTTTGCTGAAACAAATCATTCACCGCAAAATTTATCATCATGAAGTGGATCCTCAGCATCTCAATCATCCTTACCAATGTTTTTACTTCCTGCACAGCGCAAAGCTCTTATTCTTACTACAATGGTAAAAAATGGGAGCAGATCAACGGCAACGGTAAACTGGTAAAACTTAATCCGCAGGTTTCTTCTTTTACCGGTCTCGATATCAGCCATATGAACGCTAAGATAATTGTGATTGCAGGAGCAACAGATTATTCCCTCAACATCAGTATTGATGAAAACCTCAAAGAATTCTTCCGTTACAAACAGGAAGGGACTACACTGAAACTTTCATTTGACTTAAGCGGGGGTAAATACGACCGTTGGCTCTCAACAAACAATACGGTTATCAGCATCAGGGTTCCTGCTCTGGAAGCAATCAACAATAGCGGCAATGCAAAAATTGAATGTAAGGAGCTCAACCAACAAACATTCTCTTTAATCAGTTCAGGTAATGCCAGCATCAGCCTTTCGGGTACAGTGAACAATGTATTGCTGCAAACCAAAGGCAACAGTAATATTCAGGCAGGTACACTTGTTGCCGAAACAACTACACTCAGCTCATCGGGTAATGCAGAGATTGTAGTAAATACAAAAGAACTGATTGAAACAAGCATGAATGGCAGCAATGATGTAACCAATCTTTTTGGAAATACAACTCCTGTTGTAAAGAAAAACATTGAATTGGAATATGTCCGTTTTAAAATTAAAAACAACAGTTTGTTACCCGTAAAGCTTTCTGTTATCTCTTACCGGCCCGATGAAAAAGGCAACGGTACCAGCATTTTTGTTTTACCGCCTTATAGTTCAAAAGCATTTCGCTTCCCCGCAGGAACTAAAATTTATCTGGCTAATGAAGAGCAGGTAAATACAGTGATGGGTGGCAAAAAAATTTCGGATCAGCCACCATTTCTACTTGTAAAAAAAGAAGACAGGAACAAAACCATCAACATCAATCAATAATTACCTTACTTCAACTCACATCAATATGAAACAATTTTTTTTCGGCAGTACGTTTACCGGCAACAAAGCATTTAATTTTTCCTGGTTACTCTTTCGCTTTTACATTGGTTTTAGTATGGCTCTTGGAGCCGGCTGGCCAAAAATGAAAGACTTTGCAGCACCCGGCTGGTTTGCAGATCAGGTAAGAGATCTGGGGTTTACATTTCCATCGCCTGCATTTTGGGCAGCTGCTGCATCATGGGGTGAGTTTGTTGGCGGATTATTTATTGCCATCGGCTTCTTAACACGCATCTCAGCTATTCAATTAGCGTTTCAGTTTTTTATTGTTGCGTTTGTATGGTATGGAGATGCAGAACCTATTACCGGAATGTATTACCAACAATTACTGTTCTGGGGATTTGTATTGATTTCTTTTGGCGGCAGCGGACGATTTGCAGTTGATGAATGGATTATGAAGCGGAAGAAAATCAACATCATGCCTGCATTAAAACCAGCAGCTGTTGTTTTCTTTTTGTTTGCTGCTTTACAGAGTATGGCACAAAATAAACCGCTCAACGGATCGGGTAAGCTTGTAACCCAAACATATAACTACAGCAATTTTAATGAACTGGAGCTATTCGATTTAGCAGGTGCTATTGAAGTGGAGATCGGTAAACCGTTTTCTGTTTCTGTAACCATTGATGACAATCTGAAACCGTTGCTCAATGTAGAAAAAACCGGTTCTGTATTACGCATTTCAATTGAAGGAAATAAAAACAATAAACGCTATCTCGAAATAACCGGGATCAGCATACGAGTTACCATGCCTGCAGTTACAGCAATCACTCATAGCAGCAACAGCAGGTTAGTTGTAAAAGAGATGAAAGGATCAGTACTCCGTATAAAAAACAGTGGTAATGGCGATGCAATGGTTGAAGGCACTGTTGGCGAACTGCATATTACCTGTTATGGCGATGTGAAAGCCGACCAGCTGATTGCAGAAAAAGTGAACGTAGAAAAAACAGGAAATGGTGATGTGTGGATTAATACCGGAAACATATTTACTGCAAAAGGATATGGCAACGGCAATATTGTAAACAAAGGAAAGGGTAAAGCTGCAAGCGGTTCATCCATGATGGGTAATGGCACAATTGAAACAAAACAATAAATAAGAATCAGGTGATTCGT
Source organism: Chitinophagaceae bacterium (assembly GCA_022841365.1). GTDB lineage: Bacteria > Bacteroidota > Bacteroidia > Chitinophagales > Chitinophagaceae > Lacibacter. The sequence continues at coordinate 53,734 of JALHRP010000003.1, forward strand.
CAATCAATCACACTGTTAAATATTAAGCTTCATGAAGAAAATTATTCAACCGATTGTACTTCCTTTTTGGTGGCAGGATTTGTTACTCGCTGTGCCACGTATTGTGTGTGGCTATTTTCTTACAGCGGATTTTGGTTCATCTAAATTTGGATTACCATGGAGTCCTGCTGAAAAAAATCTGGGCTTTTTTGAAGTGGCTTTCTGGTTCCCGAATGATGTGGCCGGTTACGGCGGCATCTTTGCAATGTTTCCGGCATTCTTTGCATGGATGGCTGCTTTCAGTGAAGCGGTTGGCGGGTTATTGTTGATGCTTGGTTTTCAAACACGATTGTTTTCATTTTTGATTTGTTGCACCATGCTGGTAGCCATTTTTATGCAGCAGATAAATCAGGGAATATGGAATGCGTTACCTGCCTTGGTTTTTTTATGGGTTGCTGTATTTGGCTGCATCCTTGGTTCCGGCAGATTTGGAGCCGATTACCTCATCACACTAAAAAAATCAACATGAAATTCATTTTCGCTACGCTGCTTCTTTGTGCATTTGGTATTTCCGGCTGTGTACAAAAAACCTATAAACGGATTGTTGTGTGCACGCTTTCAGTTAACCAACCAGTTGTTGTAGAGCAGGCAGGCATCAGGGGAAGCAATCAACCGTTAAACTGGCAGGAAGATTATAAAATGGAGGTTGTAAAAAAAGACAGTTTGTATAAAGCCGTTTCCATCATTCATACAGGATACACATTTACCGAAATAAAATTTACCGTAAACAATGTGTATGAACTGGAGAAAGAAGAAAACAGAAAAATCATTTTCAGTAAAGGAGATACTACATTTTATCACGCTGTTTATAACCGGAAAAATAACTGAAGAACTGTTACTTCAATTCTTCAAACATACCTGTCTGTTTGTTCTTGCGAACGTTATCCCAGTTAAAGTAACGGCCATTCATGGCTACATATACACCGTTCGGTAAAGATTGTGCAAAGGCCAATGCGCTGCCCAGATTAAACAAACCATCACTGCTGCCAAACTTGATCGGAATCATGGCACCTGTAAGCACCACTGTTTTATCTTTTACTTTGGCAGCAAGCACTTTGCCGGTTTCTGTCATCGTATCGGTTCCGTGTGTAATAATGATTCTCTCCTCATCGCACTGTATACATTGATGAACAATCAGATCCCGGTCTTCGTCAGTCATTTCAAGACTGTCAACCATCATGAGTGTGCGAATTTCAACGGGAACATGACAGCGGCCCATCTCCAGCAGATCATGCATATGCGTGTCTTTAAAAAAAAGCTGTCCGGTAATTTCGTTGTATTCTTTATCGAAGGTGCCACCGGTAATGAAGATGCGAACTGCCATTGATGATTGATTTATGCGGGTGAAATTAGTAAAAGCTTTGAATATCATTTTGCTAAAAAAAAGAGGGCACTTTTCAGTGCCCTTCATTCATCATCATCATCAAAACTAAGCCATTAAATAACCAGGCCCGATGCATTAATGTAATTCACCAATGCAGCACTGTTCTTTAAGTTTAATTTTTTCAGAATATTATGGCGGTGTACTTCTACTGTTTTCAGTGAAATACTCAGCTCTGTAGAAATTTCTTTTGAAGAAAGACCTTGCTTGATGTATTTAATTACATCCAGATCACGGCTTGAAAGAGTGTTGGCACCTGTTGCATTTTCATCTTCAAAAATCTGTTCAGATAAAATGGTTTTTACTTCACTGCAGATAAAACGTTTGCCTTCATTTACTTCCAGTATGGCTTCAAACATTTCCTGCTGCGGAGAGTTTTTGGTTACATAACCCATGGCACCAAGCTTCAACAGTTTTTTTACATACGCCGGTTGAGAGTGCATGGAAACGCCAATGATTTTTGTTGAAGGTGAAAACTTTCTGATTTGCTCTGTTGCTTCAATGCCGTTGATAGGTGTCATATTGATATCGAGCAATGCAATTTTAGGCCTTAGTTTTTGTGCCAGTTCAATTGCCTCCTCACCATTGCTACATTGAGCAATTACAGAAAAACGTGCATCACTGTTAAGAATGAAACTCCAGGTTTCACGGATCAGTTTATGATCATCTGCAATTAAAACCGTAATCTTTTCCATTTGTTAGTAATTTAATTATTATTTGGTATGTGAATAGTTAATCTGCATCCTTCTCCGGGATGAGATTCAATTTCGGCAGTTCCGTTTTGCAGTTCTGCCCTGTTTCTGATATTATCGAGGCCCATGCCTTTTTTAATTGTTTTAATATCAAAGCCCTTGCCATTGTCTGTAACAACCAGACGGATAAAATTTTCCTGATTAAAAAACTCTACACGAACTGCTGTTGCTTTGGCGTGCTTTACAATATTATTCAGTTGCTCCTGTAAAATACGATATAAAGTCAGCTTTAAACTTGGTTCAATTCCATTTTCCAGATCAGGTGGTGCTGTAAATGTAATATGCATACTGCCCAAAGCCTGATAACTTTCAATAAGGTCATTTCTGCAGCCATGAGTCCGAGATCATCAATACTTCCGGGTACAAGCGATCTAGAAAGGTTGCGTATTTCTTTAATCACAGTATTGATATGTTTTGTACCACGATCAATTAAATCAACCGGGTTATCATCTAATTTCAGGCGTAACATTTCCAGATACAGTTTGGTAGTAGTCAGCAACTGGCTTACATTATCGTGCAATTCCTTTCCTATTTCGGCCCGTTCTTTTTCCTGGGCCAGAACTGCTGCCTGTGCAATTTGGTTTTGTCTGGTTTTTTCCCGCTGATAGTATTCTCTTTCCAGTTTCTTTTGTTCTGTTATATCCTGCATGGAGCCAACCATACGTATTGGTTGCTGTTGTTGATTAAAAATGAGATATCCTTTATCAATAACATTGGCATAAGTTCCATTTTTACGTTTAAACCGGTATTCACATGTCCAGTGCGGATTCTCATGCTGCAATAAAAAAGCATCAAAGTCTGTTACAATCCTGTTCCTGTCTGCAGGATGGATATTTTCCGCCCAAAAATCCATCTCATTTTCCTGGTCATTAAAATCATGACCAAACAGTAATTTATATCCTTCGCTCCATGTTAACTGATGGGTAATAAGATCTAAATCCCAGATAGCTTCATTGGTGGCCTTTGTTACCAGCTCATATCGTTCATTACTGATTTTTAATTTTTCAGCAAACTCTTTCTGTTCACTAATATCCTGCATAGCACCTACAATCCGGACAGGATTCTGCAAGTGATCAAATATTAAATACCCCTGATCAGAGACAAATGCATACGAACCATCTGCCCGCTGAAACCGGTAAGTACATTGCCACTGAGGAATTTCCTTTTGAGCTACAAAATCATGAAACTGTTTAATAACGGTTTCCTTATCGCCGGGATGCAGTTTTGACTCCCAGAATAAAAGTCCAGCATGTTCCCGGTCGGTATCGTAACCAAAAAGTACTTTATACCCATTACTTCTGGTTATGGTTTGCGAAATAAGATCGTAATCCCAGATAGCTTCGTTGGTTGCTTTTTTTATAAGTTCGTACCGGTCGTTACTCATTTTAATTTCATCGGCTGCTTTTTTCTGTGCAGTAATGTCCCGATGTGAGGCAATGATCATTCCCTCTTTTGTTAAAGCGGTTGCCGTCCAGGCAACCCATTTCACTTCGCCGTTTTTGGTAACAACTCTGTTTTCGAAATAAGGTATTGATTTGCCATTGGTGAGTTCTTTTAATTTTGCCATTACTATGGCCTTGTCATCCTCATAAACATAATTGAGCGGATGAATTTGATTGGCTTCTTCCTGTGTGTAGCCAATAAAGTTTTCAAATGCTTTATTTACCTTTCTGAAAACACCATCTAAACCGGCGATGGTTAACATATCGTTACTGATACTGAAAAACTTTTCCAGCACAAGATCATTTTTTCTTTTTTCCATTTCTGCACCTATCAGATTTGCTGTAACAGACAGTATGTTTGCATCAGCTTTATTGAAAGGCTTTTGCTGAAAGCTGTGCAGAATGAGAAAACTTATTACACGACCGCTGCTTACAACAGGTACTGCCAATGTTGATTTAAAACCGTGGGCTACTGCCAGATTTCTACGTTGATAGGAGTGGCCTGTTTCCAGATGCTCAACCCAATAAGGTTTTAATGTTTTATAAGAAGGCACATTTTCAAAATCAGTGATAGTAAACGCAAGCTCTACGGATGCTTCCAGAAATTTAAGCAGCCTTTCATCGGGATGCTTCTCATCATAATCCGTTACTTTTTTACGGATTAACACTTCATCAAAATTAGGTACCCACAGCTCGGCAAGATCCCATTTTACAAATTCACGTATGCGTTTTACAGCTGTTGCAAGATTTTGCTGCAGGCTGTTTGGTTGAATTAATATCTCAGAAACATCGTAACCCAGCTGATGTTCTTCCTGTGTCCGGCGTTCTTCAGTTACATCCGTTACTACAAGCATAACACAGGTCATATTTGCATAATCAATCACCCTTCTTTGCATAACCGCACTAAATATGTTCCCATTTCTGGTTTTATGATGAAAGGCTTCTCCGGTTTCATATACTGCGGTCATTTGCTCAGGTAAAATATGCTCATTAAAGAGGCTGCAAACACTAAGCGTTAAAAACTCCTCTTTAGTATAACCATACTTTTCCAGTGCACTGACATTAACATCAATGATATTTTTATAATCCGGACTAACTACAAAAGAAGGCAGAGGTAACTGCTGAAAAAGAGATTTATACCTGAGCTCACTTTCTTCCAACGCCTCTTCAGATTTTTTGCGCAGAGAAATATCGTTCAGATTAATCAGCATCGCATTCACATGAGGCAAATGAAATAAATTCTTTCCCTTTGCTTCGGCCCATAACCAGCTGCCGTCTTTTTTCAAAAACCGGATATCGGCACTGTGGTTTTCATGCGGATGCAGATACTCTTCCTGAAAAGCATTTTTTGTTGCTTCCAGATCATCGGGATGAACAAATAAAAATCCGTTTTTACCAATCAGTTCAGCGGGATGATACCCCAGTACTTTTGTAACATTTGGTGTGCAGTAGAGAATTGTATTGCTGGCATCAGTAAGTAAAAAAACATCAATGCTGTTAGAAAGCAGTGTTTCAAACATTTCCTGCCGTAAAAAATAATCTTGCAGATGATCTGCTTTGCCGTTGATTTCCGAACGCTCTTGCGGAAGGTTGTACCCGGTACACTGCACATAATATTCTCCGGTAATAGAATTCGGTGAAGCCATCAACTCCCAACGAACTTTTTTGGCACTCTTACCGGTTGGCTGCATATACAGTTCAATAACAGTTGGCTTAGCCGGCAAATCAATACATCTTTCAACTTCTCTTTTTAAACGATCTCTGTCTGCAGAATGAACTAAGTCAAAAAAAGAAACAGTTATATTATCATGATCGTTTGAATTACTCAACTCCTGAAAAAACGAATTACAGGTTATATAACGCCCATTGATATCAATGAGTGCATAATAAAATAAACTGGAGCCCGGAAAGATTTCAGGTATGAGAGTTGTACTATTCATTACTAATTAAAACCTGTACAAAATTAAATTATAACACTTAGGGATCTTGTAGTATAAAATGTATTTTACAGGCGGTAAATGTTACGGTTGCCTGTCATTGAAACGTCATATGAACGAACGTTGTATTTTACTTTAGTCATTTACTTACGCTCTGTTGTATTGTTTCGGGTCACTTTATTCAACAAAAAAGAGGGTTTCTCCCGTAATAAGATCTATTGGTAAAAACATCAAACATACAATGTTGACTCAGGCATTTTTCCGCTCATAAAATCTTCTGTTGCAAATTTGGTTTTTCGCTTACCTTAATTTTTTATTTTAAAAAATTCAACCGCAACATGAGAAAATTTATCTTATTCTCCTGGGTACTGCTGCTTACGGCTTTATCCAGGGCACAGGAAACATTTCCCGTAAATGGCGTAGCCGATAAACGAAGCGGTACGTATGCATTTACGAACGCAACCATCGTTAAGGATGCTGCAACCACCCTCACAAATGCAACGCTGCTGATTAAAGAAGGGAAAATTACAGCCGTAGGAACCGGCATCAACATCCCCAAAGAAGCCGTGGTAATTGATTGTAAAGGCCGCTTTATCTATCCATCCTTTATTGATATTTATGCAGATTACGGAATGCCCGTTATCCAGCGTACACAGGGCGGATTTAACTTTAATGCTCCGGCCCAGCTTACCAGTAATCAAAAAGGACCTTTTGGCTGGAACCAGGCTATACGCTCAGATATCAATGCTGCAGCTATCTTTTCGCCCGATGAAACAAAAGCAAAAAATTTACGTGAAGCAGGATTTGGCTCTGTGCTTACTCACCAGCGTGATGGTATTGCCAGAGGCACCGGCACTTTTGTTACACTGGCCGGCGAAAAAGAAAACATGGTTGTAGTAAAGGAAAAAGCATCTGCTCATTATTCGTTCAGTAAAGGAACGTCTACTCAAACCTATCCGCAATCTGTTATGGGCAGTATTGCATTGCTGCGCCAGAGTTTTCTGGATGCACAATGGTATAAAAACAATCCTTTAGCCGAAGGCATCAACTTAACATTAAAAAACTGGAACGAACAACAAAACCTTCCGCAGATTTTTGAAGCCAATGATAAATGGGCTGTTGTACGTGCAGACCGTATAGGCGATGAATTTGGTGTACAGTATATCATCAAAGCAGGTGGTAACGAATACCAGCGCATCAACGACATGGCAGGTACCAAAGCAAGTTTTATTCTTTCGCTCAATTATCCTGCAGCCATGGATATTGAAGATCCGCATGATGCACGTTTTGTAGCATTAACAGATATGAAGCATTGGGAAATGGCGCCATCAAACGCTGGCATGTTTGAAAAAGCGGGCATCAATTTTTGCTTAACAAGTTCTGACCTGCGTGATGTAAGACAATTCATGACTAACCTGCGCAAAGCCATTGACTATGGCTTAAGCGAAAGCAAAGCATTTGATGCACTCACCAAAGCACCGGCTACACTGTTAGGTGTGTACGATCAGGTAGGCAGCCTCGATGCCGGTAAGATTGCCAACTTCCTTATTACTAGTGGTCCGATTTTTTCTGAAAAAACAGTGATCTATCAAAACTGGATACAGGGAGAAAAATATGCAGTGAGAGAAGAATTGTGGAATGATGCAAAAGGCATCTATACTCTTACAGTGAATACTCCGGGAGGAGCAAAAACATTTACGTTAGATGTAAAGAGCAGCAACAGTGCAAATGTGATTGCAAAGGATACTGTAACAGGTCGCTTTACGTTTGATGGCAAACAGGTGAAATTAAATTTTCCTGAAGCAAAGGGAAGCAGAAACAATATTCGCCTCAGTGGTATTGCCAACAACAATATCTGGAGTGGTGTTGGTGATGATGTGAACGGAAACCGTTTTACCTGGACCGCTGTGTTTAATAAAGAAGCAGAGACAAAAGCCGACAGTACAAAACCAAAGATGACTCCTAAAACAGGAAAGATCACTTATCCGTTTAACGGATATGGTTTTGAAGAAATGCCTAAACAGGAAACCATCCTCATTAAAAATGCAACTGTATGGACCAATGAAAAAGAAGGTGTGCTGTTAAATACGGATGTGCTGTTGAAAAACGGAAAGATTGCAGCAATTGGTAAAAACTTAAATGAAGCAGGCGCCAGAGTCATTGATGGTACAGGTAAACATCTAACAGCCGGTATTATTGATGAGCACTCTCATATTGCTGCAGCTTCTATTAACGAAGGTGCTCAAAGTGTAACATCAGAAGTGCGTATTGCTGACAATCTGAATCCCGACGATATCAACATCTATCGCCAGTTAAGCGGTGGTGTTACATCATCTCACATCCTGCATGGTTCGGCCAATACCATCGGCGGACAAACACAACTCATCAAACTACGTTGGGGTACAAATGATGAAGGTTTGAAATTTCAGGGATGGACAGGCTTTATCAAATTTGCATTGGGCGAAAACGTAAAACGCTCCGGCTCTACACAAAACAACCGTTTCCCCGATTCAAGAATGGGTGTAAGCCAGGTATTGATTGATGCGTTTACCCGTGCAAAAGAATATGAAGCTGCATGGAAAAAATTTGATGAAGAAAAAAAGAAGAACCCCAAAGCACTTGGTCCACGCCGTGATCTTGAACTGGATGCATTGGTAGAGATCATGAATAAAAAACGTTTCATTACCTGTCACTCTTATGTACAAAGTGAAATCACCGATATGCTTCGGGTAGCAGATCGTTTTGGATTTACACTCAACACCTTTACACATATTCTGGAAGGATATAAAGTGGCCGATAAAATGAAACAGCATGGTGCAGCAGCATCCACTTTCAGTGATTGGTGGAATTATAAGATGGAAGTGGTGGATGCCATTCCTTACAACGCCAACATTATGCAAAAGGCCGGTGTAAACGTTGCCATCAATTCAGATGATGCTGAAATGGCCCGTCACTTAAATCATGAAGCAGCCAAGAGTGTAAAGTATGGCGGCATGAGTGAAGAAGATGCATTAAAGATGGTTACACTCAACCCTGCAAAAATGTTACATATAGATGATAAAGTGGGCAGTATTAATGTAGGTAAAGATGCCGATGTAGTATTATGGAGCGATCATCCGCTGAGCATTTATGCAAAAGCTGAGAAAACAATTGTAGACGGCATTATTTACTACGATCGTGAAAAGGATAAACAACTGCGTATTGATCTTGCCAAAGAACGTGCAAGACTGATGGCCAAAATGATTGGCGAAAAAAGAGCCGGTATGCCAACTGTTCCATTTGCTCCAAGCATGGAATTAATGCATACCTGCAGCGATCACAATCATAAGCATGGTTTGCTGGTAATTGATGCAGAAGAGAATTATCAAAATGGTAACCAATAAAATTTAAGACAATGAAGAAATTATTATTCATCATACAATTGCTGGTTTTGTCGGTGCTAACTTTCGCACAGGACGATGTGTACCCCGCAAAACCGCAAACAGAAAAAATAACTTTAGCCAATGCAACCATCCATGTAGGGAACGGAACCGTGATTGCAAATGGCTTTATTACATTCGAAAACGGAAAGATCACAGCCGTTGGCGAAAGCTCTCCTGCTTCTCCCGGAAAATTGATTGATGCAAAAGGCAAACATGTTTATCCCGGATTGATCTTATCTATTTCTCAACTGGGTTTGGTAGAAGTAAACAGTGTTCGTGCAACGGTTGATCATACAGAAATTGGATTGTACAACCCCAACATCCGTTCTGTTGTAGCTTATAACAGCGATTCAAAAGTGATTAACACGTTAAAGAGCAACGGCATTTTATTTGCGAATGTTGTTCCGCAAGGCGGCACCATCAGCGGTACTTCTTCTGTTGTGCAACTGGACGCATGGAATTGGGAAGATGCGATTTACCGTGCAGACGGACAGGTACACATGAATATGCCCTCGTTATTTTTTCGCCCCAATCCCTTTGCTGCATTTTTAGGTTTAGCTGAAACACGCAATGCCAATGATGTAATAAAAGAAGGTCTGGGCCGTATTGAACAGATCAAACTGTTTTTCCGTGAAGCAGCAGCCTATCATAAAGAAGCAACACACAGCTCCGTTAATTTAAAGTTTGAAGCCGTAAAAGGCTTGCTGGAGAAAAAACAAAAACTGTTTGTGCATTGCGATATTGTAAAAGAAATGCTGGTAGCAGTTGATTTTGCAAAAGAGTTTGGATTTGATGTAGTGCTGGTTGGTGCAAGTGAAAGCTGGCAAATTGCTGATCTGTTGAAGCAGAACAATATTGCAGTCATTCTTGGTCAGCAGCACAGTTTACCAACCATGATGGATGATGATGTAGATCAGCCATATAAAGCAGCAACCTATCTGCAAAATGCAGGTGTGCTGTTTGCCATTAATGATGAAGACGGACAAACACGTGGCCGTAACCTGCCGTTTAATGCAGGTACAGCCGTTGCGTATGGCCTTACCAAAGAACAGGCTTTAACTGCCATTACTCTCAACGCAGCAAAAATCCTTGGTATGGATAACAGAACCGGTTCAATTGAAGTGGGCAAGGATGCAAATATTGTGATCAGTGAAGGCGATATTCTGGATATGAAAACAAGCATTGTTACGCATGCATTCATTCAAGGCCGCCAGGTAAGTCTGGAAGACAAACACAAACAATTGTACGAGCGTTACAAACATAAATACGGTATTAAATAACACATTCAAATTATGTGATAAAGGCTGCCCATGAAACCGGCAGCCTTTTTATTTCGTATAGATGTACTACCTGTTAGCAAAAAAACATATTACTTTAGCAGCAGCAAATGTTATCGCTATGAACAAACTGATCGTGTTTTCTCTTTTAACCTTATTGTTTTTTACAGACTGCCGTAAACCCAGTGACCCGCCTTTACTCACGAGCATTATTACTCAGGGCAGCTGGTATGTTAACTTAATGAAGCAGAACAACGTCAATCAAACCGCTGCGTATGCCAACTGGCAGTTTACGTTTAAAGCAGATAAAGGAATGGTTGTAACCAATGGCGTTGATACCTATACCGGCACCTGGAGTGAAGATGAAGCAAAAGACAAATTTATTCTGAACATCGCTTCTCCCGAAATAGAACTCATCAACATCAGTCAGGAGTGGGACATCAGTTTAAAGACATTTGGGCGGGTGATTTTTAAAGATGATAATTTTAATCCTAAAGAGGAGTTGCAGTTTACAAAATTCTAAGCTACAAGTTGAAAGGAGTGAAAGAAGAAACTCTTTACATACCATTTTGCTTTAACTTTTTCTGATCGTATCACTGACAGTATTTCAAAACTCTTTTTTCTCTTTCGAACTCTTAGCTCCCCAGTTTCGGATAATCAAAAAACCAGAATTCTTTTTTCGCTTTTTTAAAATCGGCCCAGTTTGCAATATCAACTTTTACTGCAAACACAGAACAGGTAGGCATATTATCAATTCGTGCAGTGCTGAGTTGATTGGCGAATTCAGTAATACCATTGTTATGTGAAAAGATTGCAGCATGCTGAAAGCCGGCATCTATCTTACTGATTGTATCAAAAAACTCGGCAGGCTCTGCCAGATATAATTGTGATTGAAGAATCATTTCATTTTCCTCTGCACGGAACGCATCCATAAACAATGCACAGGTTTTCTTTGCACGTTTTGCCGGGCTGCTGATAAAAGCATCAATCTTTACTTTTTTATCCATCAGCCGCTGCGCCATCATGGGTGCATCTTTTACCCCCCTTGCATTTAAGGGCCGGTCAAAATCATTTTGTGCAGGATCATCCCAACTGCTTTTTGCATGGCGTATGAGGAGTAAGGTTTTCATGTATCATCTAAAGTACACAATCAATCAAATAAAAAAACCACCTGTTAAAAAACAGGTGGTTGTAACCAAATTACATTTCCTGAACGGAAAGTGATTTTAAAGACGGGCAATGGTATCTGAGCAAAAATTTTGCCAAACGACTGTTGCTGCGGGTTTATTAATAACCACGAACGTTTTTGCCATCCATATAATTCAAAAATGCTTTGTTGCACACTCTGTTGCCACCGGGTGTTGGATAGTTACCGGTAAAATACCAGTCGCCGGTGTTAGTGGGGCAGCTTGCATGCAAATCTTCAATGTTCTGATAAATCACCTGCACCGGTATTTGAAAACCGGCAGGTGTAATGAGTTGTGCAATTTTATCGCTGATCTCTTCTGTTGTAAATGGTTTGTATAAACGCCGTACCACATTCTCTGTATGCAACTGATTGTTGCGATGCAGTTCTTTGATAGTTGTTAACACTTCATCAATTAAATGTTCCATTCCACGTTCTTTCAGCAATTCCATTGTTGCACGAAAAGCAACAAAATCGCCCAGCTTACTCATATCAATCCCGTAACAATCGGGGTAACGGATCTGTGGTGCACTGGATACAACAATAATCTTTTTGGGGTTCAATCGGCCAAGCATCCGCACAATACTTTCTTTCAGTGTAGTGCCCCGTACAATACTGTCATCAATCACCACCAATGTATCTTCTCCATTGCGCACAGTACCATAAGTTATATCGTACACGTGTTGCACCATTTCGTTGCGGCTGCTGTCTTCTGTAATAAACGTACGCAGCTTTACATCTTTAATGGCAATCTTTTCCTGACGGATCTTCCGGGTGATCATTTCATTCAACTTTTCTTCGTTGAAATCATTACCCCAGCTCATGATCCGTTGTACTTTAATCTGGTTGAGGTATTCTTCCATCCCCTTCACCAATCCATAAAATGCCACTTCGGCTGTATTGGGTATGTACGAGAAGATGGTATTCTTTAAATCGTAATTGATATGCTCCAGTATACGCTTGCTCAGCTTATGACCGAGTGTAATGCGCTCTCTGTAAATTTTTTCATCGCTGCCACGGCTGAAATAAATCCGCTCAAACGAACAGGCTCTGCGTTCTTTTGGTTCAAGTATCTGTTCAATATGATAATGCCCGTCGGGTTCAACAATCAATGCCTGCCCCGGCATCAGTTCCAGCACTTCATTTTCGCCCACATTAAACGTAGTGCGGATGGCAGCACGTTCGCTCGCCGCAACAATCACTTCGTCGTTAATATAATAATAAGCAGGACGAATACCGTGTGCATCACGCATTACAAAACCAACTCCATTGCCCGTCATACCACCAATGGTATAACCTCCATCAAATAAAGGAGTAGCTTTTTTTAACACAGAACAAACTGCAGGATTGTTGGGATGTGTTTCATCTTCCTTCACTAAAAAATGATGCACCACTTCCATCATCGCCGCCAGATCACTCTGCCTTTGAAATTCGCCCGGATCAATATTCACCAAACCAAACAACTCATCTGTATTTACCAGATTAAAGTTACCCGCCAATGCCAGGTTGCGTGATGAATTGGTATTGCGTTTAATAAACGGATGACAAAACTCTGTATTATTTTTTCCTTGTGTTCCGTAGCGAAGATGACCAAGCATTAACTCGCCCAAAAAAGGCAAATGACCTTTCATGAGTCCGGGGTGTTGCTTAATATCGGGTTGATATTTTTCCAGTTCGGCCACTTCCTGCCCCACTTTAAAAAACAGATCGGCAATGGGCTGCTGTGCACAACTGCGAAGCCTGTGCATAAATGGATACCCCGGTTCTACATGGAGTTTAACAGCAGCAATACCGGCACCATCCTGTCCACGGTTGTGTTGTTTTTCCATGAGCAGGTACAGCTTGTTAAGGCCATACAGCACGGAGCCATACTGTTTCTGGTAATGAGAGAAGGGTTTGCGTAAACGAATGAAGGCCAGGCCGCATTCGTGTTTTATTTCGTCGCTCATGATTGTAGTGAGAAGCCGGCCCTGGTTTTCACCTCAGCCGATGAAGGCGCAAAGGTAAGAATCCATACCAACATTGCTGCATTAATTCAACACTGTTTCAGGATGCAAACTTTCTGCCAGCCATAAAAACTCCCGGATAAATATGTCAACATTTTTCTGATAAGCTTCATCGAGCAGGTTTCCGTCCACATCAAATTTCTTATCAACAGCACCTACTACCAACATGTGCGGACTGGCAATACCAAATAACGCATTGATCAGCAGCTGCATTTGCTGGGTGGCACGGATGCCGCCCATCATTCCAGGACTGGCTGTAACAATACCAAATGCTTTGTGACTTTGTTTGGGATAATGATCCAGCACATTTTTCATAGCCGGTGTATAACTGCCATTGTATTCGGGTGTTACCAGAATAAAAGCATGTGCATCAAACATCCGCTTGCTTAAAGGCTTAAATTCTTCAGGTGTTGCATCAACCGATACAAATACATTTTGCAACAACGGTAAATCCCATTCTTTTACATCAATGATGCTTACTGTATGCGCTGTTTGCTCCGTTAATATTTTTTTCAGGAATAAGGCTACACGATGAGTAACACTGTTTTCTCTCGGACTGCCTGATATGATTTCGATATTCATTGTTTAGTGATTGATTGGTACTTCAATAATGATGAGTTCTGTTTCTTTTACAAACGAAAGGCTCAGTTGTTCTGTATCCCACAAACCAATTGCATCTCGTTTGCCAACCTGAATGCCGTTTATCTCTGCTTCACCTTCCATCAGAAATACAAAAATACCTTTATTGAGGGGATTGAATTGATACGTAACCGCTTTGCCTGCATCAAACCAACCGAGGCTGAGTTTTGCATTTTGATTGATCCAGCAATGTTTTTGTCCTTCTTCATTACTCACCACGGTTACCAGTTGATTGGTTCGTTGATCTTTGGGAAAATTTCTTCGTTGATAACGTGGATTGATGTTCTGCAGTTTGGGTTCAATCCATATCTGCAAAAAATTAACCTCATCGGTTCCAACGTTGTATTCTTCATGTCTTAATCCGCTGCCTGCGCTCATAATCTGCACCCAATCCTGTTCCACCACCTCGGCATAACCCATGCTGTCTTTATGATTCATTTTTCCTTTGAGCATGATGCTGATGATTTCCATATTCTGATGCGCATGCAACCCAAATCCTTTGCCTGCTTCTACAAAATCATCATTAAACACTTTCAGTAAACCAAAACCGTTTTTCGATGGATTGTAATACGATGAAAAGGAAAAGTTGAAATTACTTTTCAACCAGCCAATGTCTTTCACTCCTCTTTCAGATCCATTAAATAAAATATGCTGCATGTTTCTCAGTTAATCTGTACGTTTAATTCCGATGCTGCTCCCAATGTTTTTGAAACGGGACAGTTTTTTGCAACCTGTATCAACCGCTGTTGCTGTTCAGCTGTTGGTTGATGTTCAAATTTCAGATTACGGGTAATGATGGTTTTACCTTCTTCACGCAGCAATGCAACTGAAACATGAATGGCTCCAACATTCCATTGTTTATGATCGGTATACATCCGTAAGGTGACCAATGTACAACTGGCCAATGCAGCTTCCAGCAGTTCATCAGGTGTTGGGGCTGTATCGGCCCCATCTTTATCAGCCGGTTCATCTGCATAAAACTGATGGCGGCCATTGTTATGTGTTACCTTGTATTTTTCTATACCTATGGATGAACTGATCATGTGTAATTAATTAAGTACTCCGAATTTGCCCGCATTGTAATCATCTATTGCCTGCATAATTTCTTGCTGTGTGTTCATCACAAAAGGACCATATGCTGCAACAGGCTCTGTAATTGGTTCACCACTTAACAGTAACAGGTGCGTTTCATTATTTGTCTGAATATGAATGCTGCTGCCTGCATCTTCAAACACCAGCATTTCGCCTTCACGAGCTGTTTGATGATCGTTGATGTGTATGGTTCCTTTTAAAACCAGTAAGGTTGTGTGATCTCCATCAACTACATGCAAATCAAAAGATGCATCTGCTGTTGCATGTGCATCAAAAATATTGATGCGTGTAAATGTGTTTGCAGGACCTTTTACTCCATTCATTTCACCGGCTATAATGCGGATCTTTCCTTTCTCATCTTCCAGTTTTATTTCAGGTATAGTTGCAGAACGTATATCCTGGTAAGCAGGTGCTGTTGATTTATCTTTTGCCGGTAAGTTTACCCACAGTTGAGCACCATGCAATACGCCACCCTTTCTGCTGAATTCTTCTTCATGAAATTCTTTGTGCAGAATACCTGCACCGGCCGTCATCCATTGTACATCGCCTGCAAAAAGTTTCCCTTTGCCACCACTGCTGTCTTCGTGTGCCAGCGCACCTTCCCATAAAATGCTCACCGTTTCAAAACCCTTGTGCGGATGCACATCTACACCACGAGGATGTTCGGTTGGCAAATAATTAACCGGCTCAATATAATCAAGCATCAGGAAAGGACTCATATCCTTCCACATCGCCGACGAAATAAACGTCCGTACTTTAAATCCATCACCTACCATATGCGGCTGAGCCGCTTTCCTGATGTACTTGATCTTTTTCATACATGAAGTTTATTGTTTTACAAACTGTACATGAAACTGGAGTTTCACTTCATCACTTACTACAATACCACCTGCTTCTGTTACTGCATCCCAGCCCAGTCCAAATTCTTTACGCTTAATTTTTCCTTCTGCTTCAAAACCTACTTTTGTTTGTCCCCATGGGTCAACCACTACACCGTTGAAGTCTGCTTTCAGTTCAATTGGTTTGGTTACATCACGAATGGTTAAATCACCTTTCACTACAAGACCATCCTCTTTCTTTGCAACTGAAGTAGAGACAAATTTTAACTCAGGATATTTTTCTGCTGCAAAAAAGTCATCACTCTTCAGGTGGGTATCTCTCTGTTCGCTGCGTGTATCAACACTGTTGATATCTGCAGTAAAGGTGACTGCTGCATCACTGAAATCATCTGCATCAGCAGATAAGGTTGCATCAAATGTTTTAAACTGACCGGTTACGGTTGTAATCATCAGGTGTTTTACTTTGAAGATAATGTCGCTGTGCGATGCATCAATTTTGTACGTTGCCATTTTGTTTGTGTTTAGATTTTATAATAAATGTTGATTTAGACTTTTTAGTGAAGCATAGGTACTTCCATCAGTAAGATTCTTGCATCTGTATCTGCTGTTATGTTGAGTATGTCTGTTTCGCTGATGGCAAGACCATCACGTGTATGAAGCGCCTCAGCATTGATGGTTACATCACCTTCCAATACAAAAGCATACACTCCGCTGTTTGTTCCTTTCAGTTGATACTCTTTTGTAATTCCTTTTTCCAGATTGCCGAGGCTGAACCATGCATCCTGATGAATCCATACGCCTTCATCATCTGCATTTGGACTTAACACCTGCAGCAAATTGTTTTTCATTTTAGCTTCATCCAATGTGATCTGTCCGTAACGTGGCTGCACATTTTTTTTGTTGGGGAATACCCATATCTGCAAAAACTTTACTTCTTTGTCTTTGTTGGCATTCATTTCACTGTGAGAAATACCGGTGCCTGCACTCATCACCTGAATGTCGCCTTGTTTGATGATGGTTTCATTTCCCATACTGTCTCTGTGTTTCAAATCGCCGCTCAGGGGAATGGAGATGATTTCCATGTTATCATGCGGGTGAGTTCCAAAGCCCATACCTGCAGCAACCGAATCATCATTCAAGACACGGAGTGCACCAAAATGAATCCGCTCAGGATTGTAATAACCCGCAAAGCTGAAACTGTGGTAACTGTTAAGCCAGCCATGGTTGGCATGACCTCTTGTTGCTGCTCTGTGAAGAATTGTTTTCATGCTCTTTATTTTATTACATGTACATACATGTATTTGTTTAAAAAAATATCAACTATCTTTTTCCCTGATTTGCTCCAGCAACTGATTCAATACTGAAGCATCTTCCTCAGCCAAACGCAGAGTATCGTCAAATACGGTATTGATCCGTTTTGTGCTTAGCTCCAAAATATTGATGCCGGCGGCTGTTAATGACATTACGGTATGCCGTTTATCATTGGCATCATTTGTTCGCTTCACCAGCTTTTTCAGTACCAAGCGGTCTATGATCCTTGGTACATTAGAGCTTTTCTCAATCATGCGGCTGGCAATATCTTTCACACACATTTCATCGGGCGACTTGCCTTTCAGTATACGCAGTACATTGTACTGTTCATGTGTTAAGCCAAAATTTTTTAACTCCCTGCTCATCATCGTTTTTAACCACCAGGCAGTGTACAGGATGTTGAGACCTGCCTTGTGGGTTTCATTTTTGAAATTCACACTTTGTATGGCTTGTTCCAGTTTCACAATGCAAATATATGTACATACATGTATTATTTCCAAATAAAAAACACCCCTGCAGGCTGCAGGGGTGTTTTTTCACATTTTCTTAATTATTTGGCCGGTGTCCGGAGGATGGCTTTAATTGCTTCGCAACTTTTATACTCCTCATCTATCTGCACAAAAAAAGTACTTGAGTTTTTAATAAACCATTTTTCCAGCTCCCGCTCTTTCTTCTGCTCCAGTGCACGTGCTGCAATTTTGCTGTAATCGTCTTTCAGGTTTTCACGGTGTGGTTGTGTACGGCTGATGAGATAAACCATCCGCACACCTTTTTTTCCCTGCTCATCTGTAAAAGCTGCCGGCTGAGAATATTCGCCCGGTTTTAATTTTTCCAGTACAGGAATAATATCCTTATCTAACTTATCAATTGTAATAACAGAAGATCCTTCCTGATCGGTTTTGCGGCCGCCTGTAAATTTTGAACTGGGCTCATCTGAATATTTGCTTACAGCCTCTCCAAATTTGATGCTGCCGGCAATCAGTTTTACACGGATCGTATCCAGCTTATAAATGGCTGCACGGATATCTTCATCATTGATCCGTGGGATTTTTAAAATATGCCGAACAGTTACCTCTTCACCATTGCGTGATAAACACTGAATGATGTGATACCCAAATTTTGATTTGATCACTCTTGAAACCTGTCCTTCTTTTAAACTCATAGCCGTATTAAAGAAAGTAGGATCCCATTGTTTATCGTTGCGGTTAAGCACATACATACCTGCATTTTCTTTTACTCCGGGATCTTCGCTGTACTGTGATGCAAGGAATTCCATCTTCTTGGTTCCTGCTTCAACCTGGCGCTTAAACTCCTTTAACTCTTCCTGTGCATATTCTTCCATTTCACGACCGGCTTTTGGATACACCACAATTTCACCAATCTCCAGTTCCATTTCATAAAAGCTCAGACTGTCTTTGGGAATTTTATCAAAGTAAGCCTTTACTTCATTCGGTGTAATTTTGATGTTCTCTACAATTTTATTTCGCATGGCAGAGGCCAGCTTTCCTTCTTTAATAGGCTCACGCATCTCATCACGAAACTGGTAAATGGTTTTACCGGTGATCTGTTCAATCACTTCTTTTGATCCGTATTGCTGAATAAAATAACGGATCCTGTTATCTACATCAGCTTCCACCTCTTCATCACTAACCGGCAGAGAATCTTTTTCGGCCTGGATAGCCAGCATTTTATTGATGATGAGCTGCTGCATTAAATAACAGTTAGCATCAGGAGGCAATTCGTAATCTTTGCTCCTTGCATCGTTCAACTGATTATCAATATCCGATTTCAACACAATGCGGTCGCCTACAACTCCAATAATTTTTTCAGCAACTACTTTTTTTGTCTGCGCCTGTGCTGCCAGTGAAAGGAATACAGCTGCTATAAATACAAGT
>JALHRP010000003.1:72961-79299 GCA_022841365.1 Chitinophagaceae bacterium
GCATTGTGTTGAAATCGGATATTTTTCTTTTGTCACTGCTTCCATTTATAAAAATGGAAATCGTCTCTTTTAATATTGCGCTTACTTCTTTAATGATGTCTGTTCTTACAGATGAGCATCAAAAGTAACAGAGATGGCCGTTATCTGTACACAACCATCTCTGTTTTAACATTCCCTTGTTCAGGAATTTATAATGTACGTTTCACTTCTTCTTCTTCAAAAGCAACAATGGTATCGCCTACGTTTACATCGCTGAAGTTTTTCACTGTTAAGCCGCACTCCATGTTTGAAGCCACTTCTTTTGCATCATCTTTAAAACGTTTCAAGCTGCCGAGCTCAGCAAAGCCACCTTCTGTTCTTGGGTAAACCAATACACCATCTCTGAACAGGCGGATTTTTGCATCACGTTTCAGTTTTCCTTCCAGCACATAACAACCGGAAACGGTTGCTTTATCAAACTTATACACTTCCCTGATTTCAACAGTAGCTACCTCTTTCTCTGTAATCTTCGGTTCCAGCAATCCTTCCATTGCACTCTTCACCTCTTCAATGGCATTGTAAATGATGGAGTAGTTCTTGATCTCTACGCCTTCCTGCTCTGCCAAACGTGAAGCCTGAATAGATGGACGAACGTTAAAACCTATGAGGATTGCATCCGATGCGCTGGCCAATGTAACATCGGCTTCAGAAATCTGACCAACCGCTCTGTGTACAACGTTCACCGCAATTTCTTCGGTTGATAATTTCTGTAATGAATCCGTTAAGGCTTCTACCGAACCATCCACATCACCTTTAATAATCAGGTTCAGTTCTTTAAAGTTACCAAGCGCCAAACGACGTCCGATTTCATCAAGTGTAATATGCTTCTTGGTTCTGATACCCTGTTCACGGAGAATCTGTGCACGACGGCCTGCTACTTCTTTTGCTTCTGCTTCATCTTCATACACTTTAAATTTCTCACCCGCTTGTGGTGCACCATTTAAACCAAGAATCTGCACCGGAGTAGATGGACCTGCCACTTCAATACGCTGGTTGCGTTCGTTAAACATCGCTTTAATACGTCCGTAGTACTGACCCGATACAATCAGATCACCCTGATGAAGGGTTCCGTTCTGTACAAGAATGGTTGCTACGTATCCACGTCCTTTATCTAACGATGCTTCAATGATAGAACCTGTACCTTCTCTTTCAGGATTGGCTTTCAGTTCAAGCAACTCTGCTTCGAGTAAAATCTTTTCCAGTAATTTATCAATGTTCAATCCTTTTTTGGCAGATAATTCCTGACTTTGGAATTTACCTCCCCACTCTTCTACAAGGATGTTCATTTGAGATAGCTGCTCATAAATTTTTTGCGGATTGGCACCGTCTTTATCAATCTTATTCACAGCAAAAATCATGGGCACATTCGCTGCCTGAGCATGACTGATGGCCTCTTTTGTTTGCGGCATCACAGCATCATCTGCAGCCACAACAATAATGGCTATATCTGTCACCTTTGCACCACGGGCACGCATAGCCGTAAATGCTTCGTGACCGGGTGTATCCAGGAACGTAATCTTTTTACCTTCTGCATTGGTTACTTCATATGCACCGATATGCTGTGTAATACCTCCGGCTTCGCCTGATACTACGTTTGCATTCCGGATATAATCGAGTAACGATGTTTTACCATGATCTACGTGACCCATGATGGTTACAATCGGTGCTCTTGGCTGTTTGTTTTCATCATCATCTGCATCATCCTCTTCTTCCATCTCTGCCTGCTTTTCCATATCAATGAACTCCACCTCAAAACCAAATTCACTTGCTACCAGTTCAATAACCTCTGCATCCAAACGCTGGTTGATGGACACCATTAAACCAAGTCCGAAACATTTTGCCACAACATCTGTAGCCGATACATCCATAAGACTGGCGAGTTCTGCTGCGCTGATAAATTCAGTGACCTGCAGTTTGTTATCTTCTGCACCATCCTGCATGTTATCTGCCATCTCTTCCCGTTTCAGCTTGCGGTATTTTGCCTTAAGGCTTTTACCACGGCCGCCGCCACCCGAAAGTTTGGCTTGTGTTTCACGGAGTTTTTCCTGAATTTCTTTGGCGTCAATAACCTTATCTTCTCTTCTTGTAACAATTGTTCTGCGATCGCCGCTACGAGGGGGTGCGCCAGTGCCGGGACCTCTTCTATCGCCTGCACCACGGTTTGGACCGCCCTGCTGGTTGCCACGGTTTTGAAATCCGCCTTGCTGACCCTGCTGCTGACCACCCTGTCCGGGCTGGGTCGTTTTTTTATCAATAGGAATACGCTTACGCTTGCGTTTTTCTTTATCAGAAGCAGGCTTGGGTCTGGTTTCGGGATTAACAGGTAATTCAATTTTTCCTAAAATTTTAGGCCCTTCCAGAATTTCGGCTTTAATATTTTCAATCACTACTTCTTCATCTTCTTCTGCTACTTCTTCTTCTTTCACCTCTTCAACTACCGGCGCAGGTTTTTCAACAACAGGTGCGGGCTTTTCTTCTTTTTTAACCTCTTTCTTTTTCTCAACTTTTTTAGGCCGGGTTGAAGAATCAATTTTATCGAGATCAATTTTTGCAATCACTTTGGGAGCTTCAACTTCCGGAACTTCCAGTTTGGTGATTTCAGGTTCCGTTTCTGCCGGTAACTCTGTTACCACCGGCTGTACCTCTTCTGCAGGTGCTGGTGCAGGTGCAACCGGTTCAGGAACCGGAGCAGGTTTTACTTCTTCCGGCTTCGGCTCTTCCTTGGCAATTTTCTTGACTTCTTTTTTAAAGGAGATCTCTTCTTCTTCTTTTTTCTTTTTGAGATCGGCCATTCCGCCTTTCGGAATTTCTATCTGATCGCTTTTTGCTTTCGCCAGTTTATCAGATGAGAATTCTGCCTGCAGTGAACGGTACATGTCCTCTGTCAGTTTTGCTGTCGGTTTCAGATCGTCTTTGTTAAATCCTTTCGCCGCTAAAAAATCAATCAGGGTATCTTTCCCGATATTAAATTCTTTGGCAGCGGCCATTAAACGTGGTGTATTACTTTCTGACATAATTTCCTTCCCTTCATTTGACCACAAAATCGGGGAAAATGTTGTTTAAATGTTTAAATAAATCTTATCGCAGATAATCATTGCTGATTATTCTTTTTCAAACTCTTCTTTCAACACCCTGCGTACTTCGGCAATGGTTTCTTTTTCCAGATCTGTTCTACGTTCCAGTTCTTCGGTTGTAAGTTCAAGCACACTGCGGGCAGTATCACAACCTACACGCTTCAACTCATCAATCACCCAACCTTCAATTTCATCTGTAAATTCATCCAGATCAATATCAAATTCATCCTGTTCATCTTCTGCATCACGATACACATCAATTTCAAAACCGGTGAGCTCGCAGGCGAGTTTAATGTTTACACCACGTTTGCCAATTGCCAGTGAAACCTGATCGGGTTTGAGATACACTTCTGCATGCTTTTTTTCCTGATCAATATTCATACTGGTGATCTTAGAAGGTGTAAGTGCACGCTGGATCAACAGGTTGATGTTATTGGTAAAGTTGATGACATCAATATTCTCATTCTTTAATTCACGCACAATGCCATGAATACGGCTACCCTTCATACCCACACAGGCACCCACCGGATCTATACGATCATCAAAGCTTTCAACTGCAACTTTCGCTCTTTCTCCCGGTTCACGCACAATCTTTTTAATCACAATTAATCCATCAAAAATTTCAGGCACTTCAATTTCCAGCAATTTAGCGAGGAAAAGCGGACTGGTTCTGGAAAGGATGATTACGGGTGCGTTATTTTTTAATTCAACTTTTTTAATGACAGCACGGATATTTTCACCTTTCTTAAAATAATCCTGTGGTATCTGTTCGCTTTTGGGTAATAATAATTCGTTTCCTTCTTCATCGAGCAACAGCACTTCTTTTTTCCATACCTGGTAAACTTCTGCACTGATGATTTCGCCTACACGGTCGGTATATTTTTTTACCAATCCGTTTTTCTTGAGATCTCCAATACGGCTGGCCAGTGTTTGTTTTGCAGCAAGAATTGCACGGCGGCCGAAATCATGAATATCTACATCTTCATATAACTCTTCCCCAACTTCATAATCGGGTTCAATTTTCACAGCATCTGTATAAGCAATCTGCGCCAGCGGATCTTCTACCTGACCATCTTCTACAATCGTTCTGCGACGCATGATTTCCAGATCACCTTTTTCTGTGTTTACAATCACATCAAAATTATCATCTGCTCCGTATTTTTTGCGGAGTAAAGTTTTAAATACATCTTCCAGTACTTTCATCATCGTGGGGCGGTCAATATTTTCCGCATCTTTAAACTCCTGGAAACTTTCAATAAGATTAATACTTGCCATAACTCATTTTTTTAAAACATAACGGGTGTTTTGTGCAACCGTAATTAGTTAAATACAATTTGAATTTTAGTTGATTTGATGTCGTCGAACAAAAGTGTATGCTGTACTACTTGCTGTTTTTTGTCTTTGCCCTGATTACCTTCTTTATTTCTTTCTTTTGAAGACAGGCGTGCCTTGGTTTCTTCAACAACTATTTCGTTTTCTGCTGCAATCAGTTTGCCTTCAATTTTGCGGCCATCCTTTAACACCACTTCTACCAGCCGGCCAATATTTTTACGATACTGTCTGTTCAGTTTCAGCGGTTCTTCTAATCCGGGTGAAGAAACTTCCAGTGCAAAATCGCCTTCGTTAAACAACGCTGCTTCTTCAATTTGTTTATACAGCGCTCTGTTGTAGGCAATACATCTGCTTAGCGGAAGCCCTGCATCAGCATCAACAAACACCTGAATATTATTCCCCGGGGTGAGTTTTACATCTATGAGAAAACTATCAGGGTCTTTGCTGATGATCTCTTCTGCCAACGACTGAATCTTTGCTGCTTTTTGCTCTATGTTCATGTAACTGAAATAAAGAAGGGAACGTTTATCGTTCCCTTCCACTGTTTCTTTTGTCCGCCGCAAACTTACAACAATGGATGTGAATGGAAAAATTATTTTTACCCTATGCCCCGCCTGTAAAGCTTTACAGGATTCTTCACAATTGAAACCTGTGGTTTATTTTATCTTTGCTGCATGTTACGTGTACTTTTAATTGCACTGCTCATTTATTTCCTTTACCGATTTATTTTCAACTTTCTCATTCCGGTGGGCAGGGCTACCCGTGAAATGAAGCAGAAAATGAATGAGTTCCAGAGCCGCATGCAGCAACAGCAGGGTTTTGGACCTACACCCGAACCGGTAAAAGAAAGTCCCAAAAGGAAAAACGACGATTATATTGATTTTGAAGAAGTGAAATAATGAGTGATGAGTAAATCTATTATAGCCCAAGCTCTTCAATCTTCATTCCGGGCAGCAAATGAATGGTCTGGATCCCCAGTTTTTGTGCGGCTTCTATGTTATTGATGCTGTCATCAATAAACAGTGTTTGTTCTGCAATTAAGCCATGTTTCTCCAAGACAAACTGATAGGCCGATGCATTGGGTTTGCGATGACCGATGCGATGTGAATAATATGCAGCATCAAACAACGCATCAAAATTTGCCTGCCCAAATGTTGCAGTATATCGTTTATAAAACTCCTGCAAATGAATTTCGTTGGTATTGCTGAGCAGATAAATCTGATATTTTGTTTTCAACTCCGGTAACAGAGCAATACTTTCTTTCCTGAAATCGAGCAGCAATGCATTCCATGCATCTCTGATCTGTTCATCGCTCAAACCAAGGCCGGTAGCGGATCTGAAGTTGTTGTAAAAAGCAGCTTCATCTACTCCTGTTTCTAATTGTATAAACAGGTCATTACTGTGAAACTGATTGAAAAAAGAGGCGAAGTTGGTTACGCCTAATTCAGCAAATGCTTTTTCAGTTAATTTGAAATCAATATTCAGCAGCACGCCACCAAGATCAAAAATAATGTTTCTAATTTGTTGCATGTTGCAAAGAAACATCCCTCAGCGAAATAATCTGTCATCACATCTTTGATTTATTGTTTCGCTTTAAGAAGTAATTCCGTAACAAAATCAATTGCACGAAATTTAAATGCTTTTGAAACACCTATTTTTCTATCTTTGCCCCCGCCCAAAAGGCATTGGATCCTTAGCTCAGATGGTTAGAGCATCTGACTCATAATCAGAGGGTCGTAGGTTCAAATCCTACAGGATCCACTAAAAGTTGAAGGAATGTAAATCAATTCAACTTCGGATACAGCATCCAAAAGACTTTTGTCTTTGCTCTGAGGTTAGAGCATCCCGACTTTTAGTCGGGAGGGTCGTAGGTTCAAATCCTACAGGATCCAC
>JALHRP010000003.1:79309-160365 GCA_022841365.1 Chitinophagaceae bacterium
GAATGTAAATCAATTCAACTTCGGATACAGCATCCAAAAGACTTTTGTCTTTGCTCTGAGGTTAGAGCATCCCGACTTTTAGTCGGGAGGGTCGTAGGTTCAAATCCTACAGGATCCACTAAAAGTTGAAGGAATGTAAATCAATTCAACTTCGGATACAGCATCCAAAAGACTTTTGTCTTTGCTCTGAGGTTAGAGCATCCCGACTTTTAGTCGGGAGGGTCGTAGGTTCAAATCCTACAGGATCCACATAGAGGAAATGGTAGGCCGAGACGTTGTTAGTCTCGGTGCCGACTAACAACGTCGGCATTCAAATCCTACAGGATCCACTAATAACAAATGCCGGTAAGGCTGAAAGACGGGAAATGAGTTGAACTTAAAGATTACTTCTCGCCTTTTCGTCTTCCCGGCTTTATCATAAAAAAGGCTTTAACCTTTGCTTAACCGATAAGCAAATACATTTGTCTCTTTACAATTATGAAAAAAGCAATACTGTTTTTATTCTTCGCTGCAACAGGTTTATCACTCATTGCACAGGAAACCGAAACCGGAAAAAAGAAAAAGAAAGACTGGTCTAAAGTGAATTTAGGTAACCGTCCTAAAGATCATTTAATGCTCCAGGTTGGTTATTTGCAGTGGTTAAACAAACCCGACTCCATTGCAACCAAAGGTTTTGCAAGAACCGTGAATGCTTATTTCTCTTTTGATTTTCCGTTTAAAGTTGATCCCCGTTTCAGTGTTGGCCTTGGTGCAGGTGTTGGTGCCGATAATATGTTTTTTGATAAGGGTGCCAAGAGAAACCTGAACATTATAAACGGAACAGCATTCACCTTTGCAAAACACAGCGGCAGAGATACAGCCAATCAATACAAATCAATGAAGCTGGCAACTGTTTATCTGGAAGCACCGGTTGAATTACGTTTTATGGTTGATCCCGAACATCCGAACAAAAGTTTAAAATTTGCTTTGGGAATGAAGGTTGGAACCATCATCAGTGCAACAGACAAAACAAAATTTAATGCCGATGGAAACGGCAACAGTGCTTATGTATTAAAAGAAAAAGACCGCAAACATTTTAATAATCTCCGTTTGGCAGCAACTGCAAGAATAGGCATGGGCAACTTCGCCATTTTTGGACAATACCAGTTAAATGATTTTATTAAAGAAGGGCAAGGACCCAACCAGATAAGACCACTTACGTTTGGTATTACATTAACCGGTTTATAAAATAGAGTTGAAGAATAAAAAAGCGTGGCGCTAAAGCGCCACGCTTTTTTATTGATACACGCCACAAACTTATTCTACATTTGCAGTTGAATTTTTTATACCGTGATTGATCGTAAACAGGAAATACAACAGGAAGAGAAAGCCATCATCGTTGGTGTGGTGCAAAAAGGACAAACTGAATTACAGGTACAGGAATACCTGGATGAGCTGGCCTTTCTTGCAGAAACAGCAGGTGCAGTTACCATGAAAAGGTTCTTACAAAAATTAGCACACCCCGATAGTAAAACATTTGTGGGGAAGGGAAAACTGCAGGAAATAAAAAAATATGTGCAGGAACGGGATATCTCCCTCATCATTTTTGATGATGAGCTTACCGGCGCACAGATCATGAACATTGAAAAAGAACTGGGCATTTATACAATTGACCGCAGTGATCTGATCCTCGACATTTTTGCACGACGTGCAAAAACAGCACAGGCTAAAACACAGGTGGAGCTTGCACAATATCAATACATCTTACCACGGTTGAAAGGGATGTGGAAACATCTTGAACGTCAAGGTGGTGGTGTTGGCACCAGAGGTCCGGGTGAAACAGAGATTGAAACGGACCGTCGTATTGTAAAAGATAAAATCGCTTTATTACGGAAACGGTTAGCCGAAATTGACAAGCAGGCCTTTACGCAACGCAAAGATCGTGGTGAGTTTATCCGTGTGGCATTGGTTGGTTATACCAATGTGGGCAAGAGCACACTCATGAATATTCTCAGCAAGCGTGAAGTGTTTGCCGAAAACAAATTGTTTGCAACACTTGATACAACAACCAGCAAAGTAGTGTTTGAAAACATGCCGTTTCTGTTGAGTGATACCGTTGGGTTTATCCGCAAACTTCCGCATCACCTCGTAGAGAGTTTTAAAAGTACATTGGATGAAGTAAGAGAGAGTGATGTGTTACTGCATGTTGTTGATATATCACATCTGCAATACGAAGACCAAATCAATGTGGTGAACAAAACATTGCAGGATCTGAAATGTTACGACAAACCCGTGATCACCATCTTCAATAAAATGGATCTGTACGAAGAAAAGAACTTTGATGAATGGCTCGAAGATGATGTAAAGGCAAATATTCTGCAGGAATTGAAAGAACGCTGGGAAAATGAAACCGGCGGTAACTGTGTGTTTATATCTGCAACAGAAAAAAGAAACATCCCCGAACTCCGTGCAAGAATATTAGAGAATGTAAAACGTTTATACCAGATACGTTATCCGTATAAAACAGAATATCTTTATTAATGGCTGCAGAAAAAAAATACAGCTGGCACAAAATAGCAGAAAGTGCCAATGATTTTTTTTGGCAGGAAAACAACCTCTGCGAAATAGAAGTAAAAGGAAAAAAGATCTGTATCGCTAAAAAAGGAGAAGAAGTGTTTGCCTGCACAAGTAAATGCCCCCATGCTGGTGGTTATTTATCCGATGGTTTTTTAGATGCTGCCGGAAACATTGTTTGTCCGCTCCACCGATACAAGTATAATTTGCAAAATGGCCGTAATGTAAGTGGCGAAGGATACTATTTAAAAACCTATCCGGTTGAAAAAAGAGCCGATGGAATTTATATTGGTATGGAAGAAGCAGGATTTTTTGGATTATTTAAATAAAAAGTTCGATTTAAATAAGGAACAAAAAACCAAAATCCCCTATTTTTGCCGCCCATTCCTCCCTAGCTCAGTTGGTTAGAGCATCTGACTGTTAATCAGAGGGTCGCTGGTTCAAGTCCAGCGGGGGGAGCGACGAAGTAAAGGGTTTCGGTAAACGAAGCCCTTTTTTTATTATCCCGATTCCAACGCAAGTTCGTCTCCTTGACCATTCAAATGGCTTTTAGCAGTTCTCATCTGCCTTTGCGACTTTCTTCTTCACTGCATTTAGGCTAAAGTTTTACATAAAACAGCCCCACTCCTCCCTGTCCTTTCCCGTCTTCCATTCTTGTTTTTGCTTTGTGGTTGTAGTTGACAGTAAATCGCATTCACTGAAAATAGTGAATGAATTTTGTGGATCAGTAAAAAGTGTACCGATTTGAATTATTGCCTATTTAGGTATGTGGAGGACTGGTAGAAAGCCAAAAAAAAATGTCCTTTTTGATTTGCAGCCTTTGATTCAGCTTAGATGGAAATTTTATTAACCTAATCAATATGAACAAGAAAAAAACAATGTCTGAATGGATAGAACTAATGCTGAAGATTGCCGCTTTCATGCTCAAGTTCCTAAATTTTATTTGGCCTTTTTTTACTGATTACCCTACAAAGCACTGATATCAGAGGGTTTCGGCGGCAAAAAGTGTTGCAGAAAATCACTACGTTTAGATATGGGCGTTAGTTTTATTTTCGACTTCTTCCGCCCTGAAATTCAATGGTAGCAGGGGTATAGGAAATGTTCTTAAATGAACAAGAATTTTTACCCTTTTCCCGATCTTTTTTTGGGGAAAACAACATGTGCACACAAGAACTCAATACAGCATTGCATTTACACTTGATTTCCACATCCTGTTAATATAAATGACTTTGTATGTGTTGTTTTAAAAAATATTTTCGTAGATGCTGGTTTCTAATAACGAAATCGGTTTAAAACACAAAGGAGATCATTGTTTAATGATCCCCCTTGTTTGGTGCGCCGGGTGTCCGAGTGGTCAGGTACGTCCCTTGCAACGATAGTACATGAGTTCGAATCTCATCCCGGCGTCTGTGAATTACACAGATAAAAAATCTGTGACCGCTGTAAAGACGGTTTTATCATCACTCCTTACATTACTGTAAAGGGGAAAAAGATAAACCATCCTACTTCTGTCTTCAGGTTCCCTTGTCCGACTTGTTCAAAATAAGGCAAGGGTTTAAATCGAAAAAAGTCCAGTAGCTGAACACTACTGGCATCAAGATCACTCTCTAGTAAAGGGTGATCTTTTTTATTTTTAGTAAAAAAATTTGTACTGATTTTGTATTGCAATGATAAGATGGAATTCCGAATTCTAGATATCCGCTTCGGTTAAAATTTAATCACATCCGGAATTCGAATGTGGAAATGTGCCGGAATTCCCCGTAAAAGCTCGAAAATAGCCGTAAAAGATTTTCTAGCCTTGGGGGAAAATAAATTACATGTTCGAGTAAAATCCGATAATTATATTTTGAGAGAAATTCCCTGCATAAATGTTATTCTAAGAATTCGTGCACTTATCAAAAACTTAAGCATGAAATTTTTCACCTCATTTCATTCACCACTTCTGTAACATACTTTATCACATCCTCTATCTCCTGCTCCGTTGTAAACCGTCCCAAACTAAAACGGATAGAACCCGCTGCCAGTTCATCGCTGATGCCCAATGCCTTTAACACATAAGAAGGTTCTGTTGATGCGGAGGTGCAGGCTGAGCCTGATGAAACTGCAATCTGCTTTTGTAATTGATTGATCAATTGATTAGCTTCCGGAACATTAAATGAAACATTTGCTACATGGGGCAACAGCAATTTTTTTTCTCCATTCAATGCCGTGCAACCAAGTGCCAGCAGTCCATTGAGCAGCTGATCTCTCAGTTTGCTGATCCGTTTTGTTTCAGCTTCCATTTCTGTTTTACAAATGGCGCAGGCTTTACCCAAACCAACAATGCCCGGCACATTGAGCGTACCGCTGCGCATACCTTTTTCATGACCACCACCGTATTGAAGCGCTTTTAATTTTACTCTCGGATTTTTTCTGCGCACATACAA
Source organism: Chitinophagaceae bacterium (assembly GCA_022841365.1). Classification (GTDB taxonomy): domain Bacteria; phylum Bacteroidota; class Bacteroidia; order Chitinophagales; family Chitinophagaceae; genus Lacibacter. The sequence goes on from JALHRP010000003.1 coordinate 84,289, forward strand.
TGCACCTACGCCTTTTGGTCCGTACAATTTGTGTGCAGATAATGCAAGCAGATCAATATTGTCTTTGATCACATCAACCGGAATTTTTCCAACAGCCTGTGTAGCATCACTAAAAAAAAGAACGTTGTGTTTTTTTGCAATGGTCCCGATTTCTGCAATGGGCATAATGCTTCCAATTTCATTATTGGCATACATGATCGAAATCAAAATTGTATCCGGGCGAATTGCTTTCTCTAACTCAACAAGATCTGGCAATCCATTCGGCATTACTTCGAGAATGGTGATTTCTCCGCCTATGCTTTTTATCAACTCACAGGTATCAAGTACTGCTTTGTGTTCAATGTTGCAGGTAATGATGTGTTTCCCTTTTGCATGATACAGATCAAACACACCACGGATGGTCAGGTTCACTGCTTCAGTTGCTCCCGATGTAAAAATGATTTCAGATGCTGCAGCATTAATCAATGAACCCACCTGTTCTCTTGCCATGGCAACTGCTTCTTCTGCTACCCAGCCATAAGCATGCGTTCGGCTGGCTGCATTCCCGAAATGAGTAGTAAAATAAGGCAACATCGTTTCCATTACCCTTGGATCAACCGGGGTTGTTGCGTTGTAATCCAGATAAATGGGATACTGTATCATCGTTTAATTTCTGCTTCCTTTTATTATGCCAGATAAAAATAAAATTATAACTGCAAAGTCTGCTGATCTGTTTCATTGAAAATCAATGAATTTCTGCAGACGGCACCTATACTCCTGTCTTTTGCAGGCATAGAAGAATCAAATTCAAACCAGCCTTTAACATTTTGCCATAAAGCGTTGATTTACATTTGCAGTTCTTCACGACCTTGGTAAAAACACTTAGTCAATCAAAACTCTGCTGAACGGGAATACTATTTTAATTACAAAATCGTTGCAGCATATGTATTTGGTTAAAAAGAATGTTTTACTATTTTTACCCCTCCATTATCCGTTTAAATCCAAACTATGAAACTATTCCGTACAAAATTGACCTATCTCGCTGTTTCAGCATTTATCTTTTTACAAATTCCTACTGTGATTAATGGTAACGGCAGCCCCCGTTACACTCCCCTTACTGCCGGCATAATTGAAGCCACTTCTAAAGCTGAGGTGAACCTTGAAGAAATGATCATTCAAAAAGCTGACAGTATTTATGAATCGCTTCATTTATCAAATGAAGGATTGAAAGAAGAAATATTTGAACTCGCTTACAAAGGGTATTATAAATTATTAGATCAGGGAGCAATTGGAAGATCTGATGTATTAACCATTGCAGACTTTTCAAAATCATCATCACAAAACCGATTTTATGTAATTGATATGGAAGAAGGCAAAATTCTTTACCATACATTAGTAGCACATGGCCGCAAGAGCGGACTCAATTACGCTACTGATTTTTCCAACAAACCTGAATCGAATAAAAGCAGTCTTGGTTTTTATGTAACACTCAACACCTATTTTGGTGAAAAGGGTTATTCATTAAAATTAAAGGGGCTTGAAAAAGGAATTAACGATAAAGCCTTTGAGCGTGCAATTGTTTTACACGGTTCTGATTATGTAACAAGACAATTTGCAAACAGCAATGGATATTTAGGCCGCAGCCTGGGATGCCCTGCTGTACCTATGAAACAAACTGCAGGCATTATTAATTCTATTAAAAACGGAAGTGTATTATTTATTTATCATCCTAACAAAACATACCGGGAGCAATCGAAGTTGTTAAACAGTTAAGTTCTTTTTGTAACCACCTGTTTCTGTATGATTCCTGATGAAGCCTCTGTTTACAGGGGCTTTGTTCTTTAAGCAACTATCCACCAGGCAATGAGCTGCAGCAGAAACCCTGTAATAAATCCTGTGTATATTTCTGCCGGTTTGTGATCACTTACAACAAAGCGGCTGGTACAAATAATTCCTGCAATAAAAAACGCCAGCAATATAGATAACAAATCATCTATGCGGTTGGCAAAAAGTAAGAGTAGAAAAAAACTCAGCAACCCGCCTGCACCCATAGCATGCATACTCACTTTCATATAATTGTTGATGAGCAGTGATGCAGAGGATGTAATAAACAGCCCTAAAAGAAATGCACGGAGTTCAAGCGGATCAACCAGTGTTTTAGACACATAATAACTCCAAAAGAAAAAGGTAATACAGGCCACATACGGAACAATGCGATCTTTCTGCGTTCTTAACTGAATAGATTGAATAAAACCCAGCCCTTTCAATAACAGCACAGTTATCAACGGTAAAAAAATACTTGTGCTGAAGACACGGAGAAAAACAATCAGCCTGTCGAATGAGGTTTCACCGGTAAAAACAAAACTGTTGCGATACAGCAGGTACAATACCACCCATGCAATCATAAACAACGGATGAAACAAATACGAAAAGAATGTTGCCATTGCTTTTACGATTGGTGAATGCGTATTACTGTAAATCATCCTTCCGCCATTTTCACTCATGATCATTTGTTCCATACATTATAACTGTTTGCGTAACCGTGCAACGGGAATATTGAGTTGCTCTCTGTACTTGGCTACTGTTCTGCGTGCAATATTATAGCCTTTTTCCTGAAGCAGTTCAGTTAAGCGTTCATCACTTAAAGGTTTGCGTTTTTCTTCTGCATCAACCATATCAAACAAAATTTTCTTTACTTCTCTTGTAGATACTTCTTCGCCGTTTTCTGTACTCAACGATTCACTAAAGAAAAACTTTAAACGGTAGGTACCAAACTCTGTTTGTACAAACTTACTGTTGGCCACACGGCTTACAGTTGAAATATCGAGTCCGGTTTTTTCAGCAATATCTTTTAAGATCATTGGCCTGAGGGTGGTTTCATCACCAGTAAGAAAAAAATCTTCCTGGTGTTTCATGATGGAGCTCATGGTGTGCAGCAAAGTGTTCTGACGTTGTTTGATGGCATCAATAAACCAGCGGGCTGCATCAATTTTTTGTTTGATGAACATCACTGCTTCTTTCTGGCGTTTATCCCGTTTAGTGCCACGGTCATATTCTTTAAGCATATCCCTGTATCCTTCGCTGATGCGGAGATCGGGTGCATTGCGGGAGTTAAGCGTAAGTTCCAGCTTACCATTATTGTTCACAATAAAAAAGTCAGGAACAATATAGGTCTCTGCTTTATTTACATGACCAACATTGCCACCCGGCTTGGGGTTGAGTTTAATAATTTGATGAATGACCGCTTTCAACTGTTCATCGTCCATTGATAAGCTGCGTTGAATTTTTTCGTAGTGCTTCTTTGTAAATTCATCAAAATATTTTTCCAGAATAACAATTGCTGATTGAATATCCTTCGACTGATTTGTTTTTAGTTTATGCCGAAGTTGAATGAGCAGACACTCCTGCAGATCTCTTGCACAAATACCGGGCGGATCAAATTGCTGAATGAGCAGAATGATTGATTCTACTTCCTGTTCATTGCTATCTATATTTTGACGAAATGCCAGATCATTCACAATGGCTGCATTTTCACGACGCAGATAACCATCATCATCTATACTGCCAACAATCTGTTCTGCAATCACCTGTCTTTTCTCATCGAGCTTAAGCATGCCCAATTGTTGCAACAACACTTCATAAAAACTGGTTTCTAATTTTACAGGTGTTGTTTTCCGTTCTTCCTGATCGGAGTAGTTATCTTCCCTTGTTTTGTAGTCTGCAATATCATCATCACCTTCATTTACGTAATCGTTAATGTCCAGACTATCGTACTCTTCTTCACTTCCATCCAGATCATAATTTTCTTCTTCGCTGCTGTCAAATTCATCGGCCATTTCTTCGTTATGCTGCTCATCACTTTCTTCATCCGATTGTTCAAGGGCAGGATTTTCTTCCAGCTCTTCTTTAATCCGTTCTTCGAGATTGGCCGTAGGTACCTGCAGCAACTTCATTAGCTGAATTTGCTGGGGCGATAATTTTTGCAGTAATTTATGTTGTAGTCCCTGACTGAGTGCCATTTTCTCCGTTACAGTTTTTCGTTACTTTGCATCTGTTTCGGGAGCTAAATTATTAAAAAATATGTTCATGAATAAAAATTGGAACAATTTTTGTGCTTTTGGGGCAATATTCTTAACATTCTCCTGTACAATACAGGCCCAACCTGCCACTGACAGTGTTCGTCCGGTATTGCAGGCTGGTAAAATTTTAACGGTCCCGTTTATTTTTCCCACTGTTACAACTAATTTTTTGACAAAAAAATCGGGTATTCAAATTAATCTTGGCAGCCCGTTCAGCCATTGGGGTATTATGTGCATTGGAGAGTATAAACTTGAAAAAAAGACCGGCATTCCTTTCCGTTTCAGGTTGGGCTCTCTTGAATATGTAAACAAACTGGAGGGTAAATATTAATTGAGTAACCGGGTTCTCTTGCTACCTTTTTGAAAACATCAACGCTTACCCCAAACCGCTATTCTCGCTCTCCCCTTTGCTTTACCGATTGTTGAATACAACAACTCAATCCTGTCGAGCTTTCTTGCGCCACCCGGCAAATCAATAACCCTGCTTTCCTGTCCAGCTCTGAAATTGTTTTTTAAAACCACATTCATTTTCTCACCGTTTTCAAAATAGATGTCTACATCTTCTATACGCAGTGGCCCATCAGTTACTTTCAGCTTAACCTGGCGGTACAGATCATTTTTACCGACACGTATAACATCTTTATCAGGACCAAAGGCTGCCCATTTATCAGCAATAAAACGCCATCCCTGCTGTTCGGTAACAAAAGAACTGACGCATAGAAATACAATCATTCCAACTAAAACAAAAAAGATTTTTTTCATACTGTGCATTTTGAAGTGAAAAAGCCGATGTGGTTTGGACAGAGAAAAAAGCTGAAAGTTAAATTACTCGTTTAAACAATCAGATGCAAGCGTTTATTGATTTCAATTTGCCCGGCTGTCATCTGCAATGTTGGCAGCAGCCTCTTTCTTTGCTCTTTCAAGATGATTGATCACTGCACGTATTTCTGCAAACAGATAGTCATCACCCAATAATATTTTCAGTTCACCCGATTTCATTTCCGGATGATGAGTGACAGCCTCTTTTATGATTTCGACTTTGTTATCAGATACCAATTTGTAAACGGACAGTTCACCGGTTTTAACCGCATCGGCCAGATGCCCTTCGATAGTGGAGTTGGCCAGATTACGGAGTTTGGCAATTTCTTCAATCGTTTTTCCTTCGTTATAATATTGGAGTGAAACAGAGTACGAGCTCCCTTTCTCTGCAGACGGTTCTTTCCGTTGTCTTTTTGGTGATGCTGCTTTTAAAGCAATATTTGTTTCCAAATGATGCTCATTGCAATACTGCGTAACCATTTCCAGTATTTCATCGCCATACTTTTCAACTTTTGCTTTTCCAAAACCACTTAACAGTAACAGATGTTCTTTGGTGAAAGGCAAATAATTACACAGCTCCATTAAACTGCTGCTGTTGGCAAGCAGGTAAATAGGAAGGTTATTTTCAGCACACACTTTGTCTCTCCACTGTTTCAGTTTAAAATACAAGTCTGCATGTGCAATATCAGATACGGTCTGTTTTTGTTTACCTGCATAACTGTTTACATTAAACCGGGGAATACCGAGATTTACTTTATGTTTTAAAAACCCGGCGATTGTGAAAGGCTCTTTACCGTATTGCAGCAAGTAGATACTGCTGTGTAATGCAATACAGAGAGTCTGCAAATGTTCATCCAGTTCTTCTGCAGCTATTTTATGTTCTGTAATTAATGGATGTTTATGTACGGTTTGCTGCAATGCTGTTAACCGGGGAAGAAAATACGAAACAGCATCCTGTATGCGCTTTTGCAAAACAGGGTTGTTTTCAATCACAGCTTCATCTTTCAACAAACCATGAATCAGACCAACAAACTTTCTGCCCACTGCCTGTTCTGTTTCAAAATGATAAAGCAACTCATCGCACCAATGCACGGCATCTTCATTCAATTCATTTTTATGTTTATTGATGTTCTCCTGCAGTTGTTTGATAGACGTTTGTATTGAACCCAACGAAAAAAGATCGTCAAGTAAGAGTAGCGTAAATAATTTTCTTGCCTCCTCAAAACGCTCTGCCAGCGAACCTCTTGGCGTTAATGAGCTTTGACCATTCAATACATGTTGATTACTGAACAGAACGGATGGTTGCAGTTTTGAAAGCAACACAATGCCTTCAATGCTTGTACATCGGCTTAAGGCAACATATACCTGACCGCTGGTGAAAGAGGCACCTGCATCAATCATTACTTTGTCAAACGTTAAGCCCTGACTTTTATGGATGGTGATGGCCCAGGCCAGCCGTAAAGGATATTGTTCAAATGTTCCTAAAACTTCCTGCTCCAGTTTATTATCATTTCTGTTGAGTGTATAACGTATGTTTTCCCAGGTCTCTTTTTGTACATGAATATCTTCTCCATCACTTGTGATGATGATCTCATCATCATCGAGCGACTTAACAGTTCCGATTTTCCCGTTGAAAAAACGTTTAGAGATGAGATCATTTTTTAAGAACATCACCTGTGCCCCTTCTTTCAATACCAGTGATTCATCTGCGGGATAAATATTCTCAGCGAACTCGCCGTCTATTTTTGCTTTGTATGTTGTTGCAGCACTTAACAGTTTATCCAGCTGATTGCGGTTAATGAGTTCTGCCTGATTGTTGTGAGATGTGAGTGTAATGTATTTCTCATCTGTATAAGGTTGAAAGCCGGGTTTATAGCGCTCATTCAGCAGTTCAAAGTCTTCCTGCCCCACCTGATTGTTCCTTACTTTGTTCAACAAATCAACAAAGCTTTGTTCTTTTTGCCGGTAGATTTTATTCAACTCAATCAGCAAAGGCATTTGTTCTTTTATAACCAGGCTGTCGAAAAAGAAAGTAGATGCATAATATTCCTGCAGTATGCCCCACTCCTCATTTTTTGCAACGGGTGGTAACTGAAATAAATCACCAATAAATAATAACTGCACACCCCCAAACGGAACATGATGCTGATGACGGACCGATCTTAAAATAGCATCTATGGCATCCATCACATCGCATCGCACCATACTTACTTCATCAATAACCAGCAACTCCATTTTTCGTAACAGCTGGAGCCGTTGTTTATTGTACCTTATTTTAGAAAGCAATTCACTTTTGGCTGCATTGGTTGGCAGAAAGGGATGAAAGGGCAACTGAAACAAACTGTGCAGTGTAACTCCTCCTGCGTTAATGGCTGCCACTCCTGTTGGTGCAGCCACAATACTGTTTTTTGTACAATGTTCTTTGAGGTATTTGAGAAAGGTGGTTTTGCCTGTGCCTGCTTTACCGGTTAAAAAAACACTCTCCTGTGTTTCGGTTACAAAACGGAAGGCCAGATCAAAGATGTCGTTGCGTTCTATAGATTGCATTGCAAATAATTAAAAGATCAGCCGCTTGTATTCGAGTGATGTTTTGCCAAAGTTAATGATCAGTCCAATTCTTATTTCAGATGCTTTGAGATAATTGAGCGTTTGTGCAATGGCATCATCAGTAATACCTTCTTTATTTGATTTAACTTCAACAATAATGCAATTGTATAAGGTATAATCTGCATAAAAATGATGTTTCAGTATGTATCCTTTGTATTCAATTGAATGTTCCTCTTCTCTCACATAAGGCATGTCTTTTTGAAGAAATTCTATTTCCATTGCATCCTTGTATACAACTTCCAGAAAACCATAGCCGAGATGATTGTATACTTCCATACAGGCACCAACAATTTGGTATGCTTCAGATTTGTAAAGTATTTGTTCCATTGCGATGGAGTGATTTAATTAGTAAATGCCACGAATTACACAAATACCACGAATTTGGTTTTCGAGTAATCGGTGCAACTCGTGGCAGTAATTTATGCCTTTGCTTTTTCACCCAGCAGGAGCAATTCGTTTACCTGTACTTCAGTAATGTATTTCTTATTTCCTTCTTTATCGGTGTAGTTACGGTTCACCAGTTTCCCTTCAACCACCACTTCTTTTCCTTTGGTTAAATACTTTTCTGCAATCTCTGCCACCTTACCCCAGGCAATCATATTATGCCATTGTGTTTCGGTGATCTTTTCGCCTTTGGCGTTGCGATAGGTTTCATTAGTTGCAATACTGAAGCGGGCCATTTTTTTGCCGCCATCTAATGTTTTAACTTCTGGTGCGTTGCCCAGGTTACCGATCAGTTGAACTTTGTTCTTAAGTGCGTACATGACTTTAAAATTTAATTGTTTTGAATTTTGTTATCTCAGTCAACCGTTTGTTATTTGCGATTGACAACACAAAGATGATCTGCAGTAAAAGCCTGATTCGGTTATTAACCGTTTACTCCCGAAACTAAACGTGTAAAAACGTTTGCACACGGATAAAATAGTTGTATCTTCTCGCCTAAAACTCTTGCTATGGCTGTATCAGCAGATGAGAAAAGCAAAATTTGTCTGGCTTGCGGAAAACCGCTCAAAGGACGAATTGATAAAAAATTTTGTGATGATTATTGCCGGAATAATTACAATAATCAACAAAAAGCAAAGGGTGCTTACAGTGCCTATGTGCGGAATATCAACAACACTTTACTCAAAAACCGACGCATACTGGAAGAGATTCTTCCTGAGGCAGAAGAAACAGCCAAAGCCAATAAAGACAAACTGCAACGCATGGGTTTTCATTTTAAATACTTTACGCATCTCTATACCACAAAAACAGGCAAGACTTATTTCTATTGTTACGATTATGGTTATCTGCCGCTGGAGAATGAGTGGTTTCTGATTGTAAAAAAGAAAGATGAATCATATAACTAAAGAGCGTACGATGCAACCAATAAATACGGCAATCTGTTCGTTTGGAATGAGTGGCCGTGTATTTCATGCACCATTCATCAGCACACATCCCGGCTTTCAGTTTTATGCGGTGTGGGAGCGAAGTAAACAGCTTGCACAGGAAAAATTTCCATCAGTAAAGACATTCCGAACACTTGAAGAAATGCTGGCCGATGATGCAATTGAACTGGTTGTTGTAAACACGCCCAACATCACCCATTACGATTATGTAAAACAAGCTCTGCTTGCCGGTAAACATGTGATCTGTGAAAAACCATTTACTGTAACTGTTGCTGAAGCAGAAGAATTGATTGCATTGGCTGATGAAAAGAACCTGAAGCTTTCGGTTTATCACAACAGAAGATACGACAGCGATTATAAAACCATCAAATCGGTACTCGATCAAAAATTACTGGGTAATATGGTTGAAGCTGAATTTCATTTCGATCGGTTTAAAGAAGAGATCAGTCCCAAAGCACACAAAGAAATAGCTATGAAAGGAACCGGTGCATTGTACGATCTCGGTTCGCATTTAATTGATCAGGCATTGCAGTTGTTTGGTATGCCAACAGCAGTATTTGCAGATATTGCTGTGATGCGGCCGGTGTCGCAGGTAGATGATTATTTTGAAGTATTACTTTACTATCCTTCATCGAGAGTGCGAATTAAAGGAAGTTATCAGGTACGTGAAGCATTGCCGGGTTATGTGTTGCATGGCAGTAAAGGTTCATTTATAAAACCTAAAACCGATGTGCAGGAAGCACAATTACAGGCAGGCATGTTGCCAACAGATGCTGCATATGGCATAGAACCAGAAACAGAAAAAGGACTGTTACATACTGAAACGGACAGCAACATTACCCGGACTTATATTCCTTCGTTCTCCGGAAATTATATGGCTTATTATGAGGGAATGTTTCAGGCGATTCGTCATAACAAAACAGTACCGGTTACTGCTGCCGAAGCAACACAGGTGATTCGAATTATTGAAGCCGCATTTTTAAGTTCAGAACAAAAAAAGCTGTTTGACTTATAAGGAAGCAGAAGCACGATGAACGTATTGCTCCTTCGTTGATTTTAAACCGTATGTTTAAACCAAATTTCATGGAAAGAGAAGCATTTATTCTGCAACAAATAAAAAAACAGGGATTACTTCCCTTGTTTTATCATGAGCAGGAAGCCACTTGTATTGCAATAACCAATGCGTTGTATGCTGCAGGTGTACGTTGTATTGAATTTACAAACAGAGGAAAGCATGCACAACAACATTTTGCTCAACTGGTAAAATACAGAGATGCATCTTTACCCGATTTATTGCTGGGTATTGGCACAGTACAATCGGAAGCGGAAGCCACATCATTTATTTCCATTGGTGCCGATTTTCTGGTGAGTCCGTTTTTTGATCACAGCATTTGCGATGTTGCTTACATGAACAAAGTACTGTGGATACCCGGCTGCATGACGCCAACTGAAATTCATTCAGCCCGTATTGCCGGTTGTAAGATGATTAAGTTATTTCCCGGCAGTGTATTACAGCCTGTGTTTGCTGAGGCCCTTCAACCACTGTTTCCTGATGTTGATTTTCTGGTAACAGGCGGGGTAGACAGTACAGAATACAATATTAAAAGTTGGTTTAAAGCAGGTGTTGCAGCTGTAGGTATTGGCAGCAAACTGGTAACACCATATATTGTTGAGAACAATGCGTTTGAAGAACTACAAAAAACTACTGCAAAGTTGTTGGCGTTGATTGAGAGAATAAGAGAACAGTAAAGGCTGAGTGAAGAAAATGATTCAGCTTAAGCTATAAAAAGTTTTTCAAAATACCGGAACTGAGATCCCGTTTATTCATTATTCCATTTAATCTCATCCTGTTTAATCTTCCATATAAATCCATCTAAAATATAATGCGTGATTTGTGGGAGAGCAAGCAAAGGAACCAGAAAACTTAGCAATGTATGATCTGCCATAGGTAAAGAAAGTGACTGTATTCCAAATACAGATTGATGTTCCTGCCATACAAATACATCCCAAAGCCCCTCTTCAAGAAATGCAAATAAAAAAAGCAGGGATAAGAAAATAAAGATTCCGTATTTACTGAATATTAATTTTAAAAACTTACTGCCTTGGCCTGCTTTTAAATAATTTTTCTGACCATAAATCCAGACTAATGCCATATAAGGTATACCATGACTTGCAACATTTAATACGGTAAAAGCCATATCGCCGTTAAAATAAACGATGCCAAAATACCAGGAAAGAATAGTCCCCGATACAATTGCAAACTTGGGCACATTTATTTGCTGTTGAAATTTCCAACGTCTGATTTCAAATATAATATAAACCAGAATTACAATTAAGTATACGGCTGTGCTCAATTGAAGTAAAAATGGAGACTGGACATACACAAAATCATTGTCTACAAACCAGTGAAAATTTCTTGGGCCACTCAAATGCCAATATATAAGTGGATAAATGGTTGCAAAATAAATAACAATACGATCAATCCAAATTGAAAATTTCGTGCTTGTCTCTTTTCTGCTATAAACCCTCATAAAACCATATTGCTGACGGATAAAATGAAATACGGCAGTATATGCCAATAATCGCCAAAACAACTGGCTGCTTATAGAGTAAGCTAATACTGCTGCAATAAAACCAAATAGTGGTATTGCGATCAGTACTGATCTTTGTTTTTTAAAAGCCTGTGGATCGAGATAGGTTCGGTATAAAGTACTATAAACATGTGCTACATCAATCAACAATATCAGAATAATCCAGCCCGCATTTGATACCCCTTTCTGATTCTGGAAAACAGCAGGAAACAAAAGCACCAGAAGTAAACTAAGAAATGGAGGCATTAAAATAAATACCACATCTGTTATTGGCCTCCCAATCCATGGTTGCGCTTTGAAAAGTTGTTTACTGCCCAACATACTGTATTACTTTTTTAGCTGCTTCCAATCCTTGATAAAAGGCCTCTTCAAAAATACTTATACCCGATATATCTGTATGAGCAAAGTGTATACTGTTACCTATTGAACGAGCAAGTTCTTTTCGTAAGTTTCCGTGAATCATTCCGGGAACAGGTTGAACCATAGCATGACCCCACAAAGTGATATTTATTTCCTTGACAGCTGATTCAATATTTGGATGAACCAATTTCAACTCTGAAATAATCTGTTTTACCCATTCTTCGTGTTTTTTATTCTGCGCCTGATTTCGTTCATCAACTGGATTCATCTTAGTAAGCGGAAGATAGTAGGTAAGATTTTTTTTTACAGTATGTTGCTGCAAGAGTTGATGAGTTGCATCTACATAGCCCAATGATTCACTTCCATAGATCACATTATCCCAACTTAACGGCTGTCCTGATCGTTCCTCAACTTCATCTGTTACAATGTTGGCTACCATCCAGGGGGCATATTGAAAGTTGGCTTTTACTGTTTCAATTCTGCTGTTATCTTTTAATAACCGTACAGCAACAAATTGTGGAATGGCTAAAATACATTGTTCAGCCTTAATTTCTCTGAGGACCTTACTTTTCACATCATAATACTGTACAATTACATGATCAGACTCTTTTACAACTTTCGTAACTAATGTTTCTGTTCTGATGTAATCATGTAAGTCTTTACTCAGCTCTCGAATTAAAAATCCATTTCCTTCGGGCCATGTAAGCACATCACTATAATCAGCATTTGCTGCTTTACCCTTTCTTCCGGCAAAGTAATGTATACCTGCCCACGCACTACAGATATGATATGGTGTGCCGAAATCATCTCTGGTACAATAATTTACGTACCAATGCAGGTATTCGCTCGTAAATCCCTTGTGCACCATCCACTCTTTCATTGTTAACGCATCAAGCTTAATAAAATCCGGGTCTTCACTGGAATGATTTGTTGGTATAGAAAAAGCATCTTTACCATCCCTTCCCTTGGCCAAACGAAACTCCTGCATCTGTTGCAGAAAACGTTCTATCTCCTGAAGGTCATTTACAGGAACACCATATTGTGGGATTAACCCTTCCTGCCATTTTCCATTTATGTACAAACGTTCTTCGGGATCAAAACACAAAAAGGATTCGTTATAGATTGGTAAACCTTCTTTAGTAAAAGCAGTTATAACATTTGCAGATTTTAAGAAATTCAGATACTCTTTCAAATCATTATTCGGTATAGGTACATAGTGTGCGCCCAAAGGATAGGCAGAAATTAAATTTTCCCCATTTGTTGCATTCCCGCCTATACGCTTTTCTAACTCTAACACTACCATACCCTCAATACCTTGTTGCCGTAGCTGTCTGGCAGCTGTTAAACCACTTACACCAGAGCCAATAATCGCTACTTGCTTAACTTCAACGGAAGATGGTGATGAGAATTGTTTATCACGAAGTAAATGACCTACAGAGAATGAAGCGCCAAGAATTGAGCCCTTGATTTTATTTTCTGGTTTACAGGAAGCAACGATTGTACTAATTCCGGTTGCAGCAACACTATATTGTATAAAATCTCTTCTGTTCATATTACTACTCAAGATATTTACTCCATTCTTCTTCGAAATAATGCACGAGCGCCTGATTATTTAATTTATTTAACTGTAACTCGGCTTTGGTTCGCATATCTTCCGGGAAAATAAAAAGCTGCTCCAAAGTAGCAGAATCTAAAAATTTTAAGCCCGACGGCAGTGAGTGAAACGAGATTTCTTTTTCTGCCGGGGTTGCTATAATATAACCCCATTCACCAAAGGAAGGAACATAGTTGTGATAGGGCCTGGTAAAAAAGCCAACTGATTTTAATGTTTGATCAATACACCAAAAACTTTTGGGTGCCACATATGGCGAAGTACTTTGAATGACGATGATACCCTCGGTTTTTATAGCAGTTCGTACTAACTGATAGAATAATGTACTATAAAGTTTTCCAACTGAAAAACTGGATGGATCAGGAAAGTCAATGATAATGGCATCAAATTTCTGTTGATTCTCCCTTAACCATATAAATGCATCCTGATTGATAATTTTTACCTTTTTATTTAAAAGTGACTCCTTGTTCAGTTTTAGTAAAACTGATTGTGACTTAAAAAGCTTTGTCATTTCGGGGTCAAGATCTACTAATGTAATATTCTTTACTGTTTGATATTTCAGTATTTCCCTTACTGCCAATCCATCACCACCTCCTAATACCAGTACATTCGAAGGTTTTGTAACTGAAGATAATGCAGGATGTACCAAAGCTTCATGATAACGATATTCATCTGCTGAACTAAACTGAAGGTTGCCATTTAAAAATAAGCGTAATTCACGTTTATTTCTTGTAAGAACAATACGTTGATAAGGAGAGGAAACAGCATAAATAATCTGGTCATTAAACGCCATCGTTTCACTATATTTCAATATTTTTTCAGAAAAAACGAAAGCAACTAATTCAATTAATAATAAAAAAACAGCCGTTAATTTCAGCAATGCAGCACGTTTTAGTTCCGCTGAAAAATAATGTAATAAATACCATCCCACACCAATATTGAGTATGCCAAAAAAAAGGGATGTACGTATCAATCCAAGCTGTGGAACTAATAATAATGGAAAAATAAGCGATGCAAGTAAAGCTCCAATATAATCGAATGTGAATACCCTGCTAACCAATTCTTTAAATTCCACTTTATGCTCAAGAATACGCATAAGTAGTGGAATTTCTAACCCAACTAATACTCCCGTAATACCAACCAGAGTATAAAGTATAATCTGAAAGGAATTGGCAAGTGGAAATACAATAAACAGAAGTGGAGAACTAAATCCACCGATAAAGCCTACCATTAATTCAATTCTCACAAACCATTGTAACAGATTACCCCCAAGATATTTTGATAAAAAAGATCCAATACCCATTGAGAACAGATAAGCTCCAATAATAGTACTGAATTGGGTAACGCTGTCTCCTAAAAGATAGCTTGCAAGTGTTCCGGCAACTAATTCATAAATCAATCCGCAAGTGGCAATTACAAAAACTGCCAGTAATAAAATCCATTGCGCCTTATTCTCTTTGGTTTGCATTTATTAATGTATTGCCGAGGCTATGATTATTGCAATAGACAGCATAAAAAAGCCGGCCAGTAGTGCCAACGCCATGTTTTTATTTTCCAAAATTTCTTTGCGCAGATTATGCTTTGGCGTTAGAATTTCAACCAAGAGAAAGGCAACTAACAAAATACCAATACCCAAAAAAGAATAGACAACAGAATTAATAAATGCTTGTGACATATGCTTTGGTTTTAAATTATTTATGATAACCCGGACCACTGCTGCTCCATTGCTGTTGAGCTGGCGATGTAAATATTCTCCTGCCAGTGATATCATGAAAGAGCATGACTCCCGCAGAAAAAATCAAGATGATCAAAAACCATCTGAAATCAAATAAGGGAGAGTCGGGTTTAAAAATATTAATCTTCATTATCGTAATTTGAATAAGGACTGTTATACCAACGATTTTTTTCAAAAAATTGATCCAGATAATATTTCCCAATTGCCCAGATCAAAATGAAAGCAATTGCAAATACAAGGTTTCTTGTGCTTTCTACATCATAGACTGCTTTTACTTGAACGGTTTTTATATTAAAATCTGCAGGATCTCTCACCGCTTGTATTTGAAGTATATATGTGTCCGACGGTATTGCTGTAAGGTAAGCTGTTGCGTTTGTTCCACCTTCTGACCAGGACTCACCGTCAGAATATCCTCTATAATATTCAACACCTTGTTCAAGGGAATACTCTTTACCTGTAGTTGTACTAACTAATGCAATTGCCACCTCAACCCAGCTATTGCTGACAGAGGCATCGATTGTAAATTCAACATTACTAAGATCCTTTTTCAGCTCAAATTTTTCAGAAACTGCAGATGCCTGAAATGTTGAATCATTGAATAAAAGACTGTTTTCATAAATAATCCTCTGTTCTTTAAACGAACTGTTTAAAGCATGAATAAGCATTAAAAAAAGTATACCGATAAATGCTGTAACAGCCAGTTTAACAGGGTTCATATATCCTTTTGGCTGAACAGCTCCGGTGCCAATTCGTAGAGGTAAACTATACTCAACCGGAAATGCATTTTTTACTTCAGAAGGTGATATATGTTTTCCGAAATACCACCGAATTCCCTCTTTCTTATTCTTTTCACGTATCCAAATTTCGGGAGGTGATATAAATTCCTTTGCATTGGTATCGTAGTTATCAAAAATATTATAAGGGAATTCGCCAGATGCAAATATGATTATATGCTGATATGCATTAAATAAAGCAAAAGACTCTCCAGCATAGGTAAAATTTCTTATTGACTCATTAAGTAAAACAGGAGCGTCGGCCTGTTCTTTTAAAATAATCCAATGCCCATCAAACTCACTTAAAAAAGCGAAACCTGCAGCCTGGTTATACAAAGTATATTCTCTCCATCTTGAATGATAGGCATTGTCTTCTTCTTTTTGAACGCATCCCATTACCTCATATTCAACCCCGTTTACGATTCCTTTTGTTCCAATTGCTAAAACAGGTGTAAAGTCATCTGTTTTTTTTCCGTTTCTCATAAAACCTTTCCCTGACTGGAGTTGATAATATACACCACATCTTTTGCATGCACAGCTTTGGGCATAAGGATAGGTTTTAACTACAATTTGCTCAGGACAGTCTTGGCATTTAAAAGAAAAGACTGAAGAATCTGGTTTCCTCAGATTCGTAAGTTGTAAGTCATTAAAATTATTATGCGAAGAGCTAAAGCAAAGAACTTTATCCTGGCTCAGTTCTATCAATAAACAATTTTTCCCGTCATCAGATGAAAAATCAAACACATGAAACTTATCTGGGAATTCCTGTATTACCAAATCTCCTTCTACTTCTAACTTATCAGCTTCGTATTTCTCATTTAAGATATACTGCTTATTCACTTTCAAATCTATAATACTTCCTGTTTTTAATTTACCAAGCTTTGACGATAATAAAGGTTGAACAGAATCATCTGGTGTTACAACCGTATAGATGCCATATCCTTCTTCAAGATATCCATGTGTGCCGTCTTCAAATAAAACGGACCAATAGTTCAATACCTTTTCATCAAACCAAACCCTGAGCCTCCCTGTAACAGTAAAAATTTTCGATTGCCAAATCCCTTTTGTGCCGGGTTGAATAATATCGTTCGTTTTTTCAATTACAGGAAATGATGTTTCTTTAAGTAAACCATTCGGTTGTTTAAATACAACCTTACCGCATGTACACGTAACCAAATTAGATTTGCTGTTCAGAGGATAAATAACCTTTGTGCAAGAAGGACAGTTAAGAATTAAAGTTGTTCCTGTACTCATTATCTGGTAATGATTTGCTGCTGAACAATTTCTGCTTGAAAATATTTTTGCATTGCCTCAAACAGATTTATTACCGTTTCATCATTCGAACGTTTAAAATTACTCAGGTATACATCCAGATTCACGATTTTATGTTCCGGCCATGTGTGTAATGAGATGTGACTTTCACTTAAACATATAACCGCAGTAAATCCTGCAGGAGAGAAATTATGATAAACTTCACCTAGTTTTTTTAACTGATACTTTTCAATTAAGATATTCATCAATTCTTTACAGGACTGATACTTCCGAAGTGTGTCGGAATTTGAAGTATGCAATGTTGCAATCAGGTGCTTTCCCGGTTGATAACTCATAAGTGAAAGTTCGGAAATCTAAAAATGATATTATTAAAAATAAGACTTTCATAAATACACGAATCAACCTCTTCCAAAAAAAAAGATGAGCTTTCTTATACTCTTACAATTGTTTTAATATAAGAAGCAAAAAATTTTATTCAATAGTATAAACTGGAATAGCACATTCTTACCAACTTATTATGTCTGTATACTTGGAGTAATAAAGTGAATTGAATCTGTTTAGATATGCCTTGAAGTTAAGATGATCGAATAAAAAAGCCCCCCGATAAATCGGGGGGCTTTTATTTTAAGTGGTGTGGGCCGGGATCGAACCGGCGACACAAGGATTTTCAGTCCTTTGCTCTACCGACTGAGCTACCGCACCTTCATCCTCCATAGCTTTTCAGCGTAGGAGGGATTCCTGAAACACATCACTCCGGTAAGTGGAAGCCTATCCTTCGTTTTTGTGCTTCGGGTTTCCCAACGAGTTTTAACGTCGTTGGGGCTGCAAATATAGAAGAATGAGCTTTAATATCGAAATCTTTGACCTATTATTTCAAATTCCATTGTGGCTCACTGATAACACAGATTCGTACAGAACTTTTATTACCTCATTTTTCTCTCTTGTACTTTGGATTTTGTCCCTTGTGTCTTGCCTCTGCCTTACATTCCAAACTCGCTCAAAAACTTGATCCGCATAATTTTCAGCTGCTCCCAGCTGTAGCCGCCATCTTCCAGTTCCTGCTGGGCAATTTTTAAATCGCTGGTGCTGCAGGTTTTAAAATAATCAATGATTTCTTCCTGCTCGTATTCATCCAGCCACTCATCAATAGCATAATCTAAACGGAGCTTGGTGCCGCTGGCCGCAATGGTTTCCATTTCTTCCAGCATCTCATCCATACGCCAGCCTTTGTTTTTGGCAATGGTTTCTAACGGTATGCGCTTATCTACATTCTGTATTAAAAAAACTTTGTTGCCGCTCTTGTTCACCACACTCTTCATCACAAACTCATCGGGCTTTTCAATTTCATTCTCTTCTACGTACTTCGAAATAATATCAACAAAAGGTTTGCCGTAACGGATGGCCTTGCCCTTGCTTACACCTTGGCATTTTTCCAGCTCTTCCAATGTGGTTGGATAGATGGTGGCCATATCCTGCAGCGAATTCTCCAGGAAAATTACAAACGGCGGTAATC
This sequence comes from Chitinophagaceae bacterium, assembly GCA_022841365.1. Lineage (GTDB taxonomy): Bacteria > Bacteroidota > Bacteroidia > Chitinophagales > Chitinophagaceae > Lacibacter. Next base: position 103,017 of record JALHRP010000003.1, read on the forward strand.
CTTTTTTCTTTGCTTCTTTCTGCCGCAGATCTTTCAGCATATCAAACAACTTATCATCGGCTGCTGCACCTGTGTTTCCGGCATCTGCAGTTTCTTCATCATCTTCATTCGCCTCTTCGTATAAATTATTCAAAGCAATCTTAAATGATTTCGGCTTCTTCACAAACGCTTCTCCCTCTTTCGTCATCTTCAGCAAACCATATTCTTCAATATCTTTTTGAATCAATCCGTTCAGCAACATTTGCCTGATGAGTGAATTCCAGAAATGCAGATCTTTTTCTTTACCAATTCCAAACTCAGGTAACTGATCATGACGGTACATCTGTATTTGCGGAGTTAATCTGCCTGTAATCACCGGTATCACATATTCTGCTGCAAAACGTCCATCCAATGCTTTCACTGTTTTTAATACCATCACTGCTTCATCTTTTGCTTCCATTTTTTCTTTTGGATGCAGACAATTATCACAGTTGCCGCAGTTTTCCTGCTGATAGGTTTCGCCAAAATAATGCAGCAATATTTTACGACGGCAAACAGAGCTTTCTGCAAACGCAACGGTTTCCTGTATCATTTGTGCAGTTACTTCACGTTCGCTCAACGGTTTGTCACGCATCAAATGCTCCAGCTTACTTACATCTTTGTGTGAATAGTAGAGAATACATTTCCCTTCCATCCCATCACGGCCGGCTCTTCCTGTTTCCTGGTAATAGTTTTCAATACTCTTGGGAATATTGTAGTGTATCACAAAACGGATGTCGGGTTTATCAATACCCATCCCAAATGCAATGGTGGCAACAATTACCTGTACATTTTCATTTAAAAACTGATCCTGTTTATCGGCCCTCACTTTTCCATCGAACCCTGCATGATAAGCAACGGCTTTAATGCCATTGGCCATCAGCATATCTGCGAGTTCTTCTGTTGTTCTGCGGTTGAGTGTATAGATAATACCACTCTTTCCTTTGTTTTGTGAAATAAAACGAACAATATTTTTTACCGTTTGATCTTTTTTAATCTTGGGTTGAATTTCGTAATACAGATTACCACGGTTGAACGATGAAATAAAAATATCGGGGTTGCGTAAACCAAGATTCTTTACAATATCACTCTGCACTTTTGGAGTAGCAGTAGCAGTTAATGCAATGATGGGGATGTTGGGATTGATCTGGTCCATCATTTCTTTCAGCCGTCTGTATTCGGGTCTGAAATCATGCCCCCACTCACTGATACAATGGGCTTCATCCACAGCAAAAAAAGAAATATTGAGATCGCTGAAGAATTCAAGATTTTCCTGCTTGGTCAACGTTTCCGGAGCAACATACAGCATTTTGGTTTTGCCGGTAAGCAAATCATCATGCACTTCTTTTATTTCCTTCTTGGTTAATGTTGAGTTGAGAAAATGTGCCACATCATCTTTACTGCTGTAGCTGCGTACCAGATCAACCTGGTTTTTCATTAACGCTATCAGCGGACTAACAACAATGGCTACACCTTCTTTTACCAAAGCAGGCAACTGGTAACATAAACTTTTACCTCCGCCGGTTGGCATAATCACAAACGTATCTCTGCCGTTCAGCAGGTTATTAATCACCGCTTCCTGTGTTCCTTTAAATGCATCAAAGCCAAAATGTTCATTCAGTGCTGCGTACAAATCAACCGAATGCGAAGCGGACTTCACCGTTTTTCCGTTTGATTTTTTTGCAGCGACCTCTGTTTTACGGGCAGGTTTTTTTGCTGTTGCTTTTACTTTTTCCGAAGTGTTGTTCTCCACTTTCGGAGATTTTTTCTTTACTGTAGTCATCACTTTTTTTCCTTCTCTCTTTGATTTTTTACAAACTGGACTTCTCAGCAGGCAGTTGAACAGTTAAGCGCAGAGAGCGCTTTTTCTGAAGGGGAACGAAGTTACTAAAACTGCGTCATCTTACGAGCCCGAATGAGGCAAAAACCTGCTAAAAAAGACCATAATTTGAGAAGGTAAGCCAATTTTTGAGAAGATTTATACAAAAATGGATGAGAGGAATGGCATACGTGAAGGTCTTTTTACAGCGAAAGATGATACACGCTTTTCTGTTCTGCTTATTTAAAGTAGGTTTGCCCCGCCAATGAATCAAACAAATCATATCAATCCAAGAGAGGTTGCTGAACGAACCATTGCGATGGAAGCCGAAGCGTTGAAGGGTCTTTCGGCATTATTGACCGAAGATTTTAATACCATCTGCAATTTGATACTAAAAGCCAGGGGTCGCCTGATTGTTAGCGGCATTGGCAAAAGTGCGGTGATTGCACAAAAGATTGTAGCTACATTAAATTCTACCGGTACACCTGCTGTGTTTTTGCATGCAGCAGATGCTATTCATGGTGATCTGGGGATGATCCTGAATTTTGATGTGGTGATGATCATCAGTAAAAGCGGTGAAAGTCCTGAAATAAAAGTGCTGGCACAACTGATCAAAAGTTTTGGCAATCCATTGGTAGGGATGGTTGGTAATACAGATTCTTACTTAGCACGGCAAAGTGATTACGTTTTAAATACAACCGTAAGTCAGGAGGCCTGCCCAAACAATCTTGCACCAACCAGCAGCACCACTGCTCAAATGGTGATGGGCGATGCGTTGGCTGTTGCGTTGATGGAGCTGCGTGGATTTAAGAGCAGTGATTTTGCCAAGTTTCATCCCGGAGGATCATTGGGTAAAAAATTGTACCTGCGTGTGACCGATCTCTATCTGCATAATGAGCAGCCAAAAGTTGCGGCAACAGCTTCGTTAAAAGAAGTGATTGTAGAAATTTCAAAGAAACGCTTAGGTGCCACAGCCGTTGTAAATGAGCAAGCGGAGTTATTGGGTATTATTACAGATGGTGATTTAAGACGCATGATGGAGAAGAACAATTTAATTGATGAAGTAACAGCTACTCAAATTATGACGGTGAATCCAAAAACAATTGATGCAGAAGCACTGGCCATTGATGCAATGGAGATGATGCGTAAAAATAATATCAGTCAATTAGCAGTTGTTAACAACAAACAATACCTTGGAATGATACATTTGCATGATTTAATAAAAGAAGGTTTGATCTAAAAGGTGAATGGTCAATGGTGAATGGTGAACGAAGTTCACTGCTCACCACTCACTACCCGCCACTTACAACTCACTATGAACAAAAATCATTACGTAGCCATTATGGCTGGCGGTATCGGCAGCCGCTTTTGGCCCATGAGCCGCACCGGTTTTCCAAAACAGTTTTTAGATATTCTCCATACAGGTCGCACACTCATTCAATCAACCTACGACCGTTATGTGCAGTTTATTCCAAACGAACATATTTATGTAGTTACCTCTGCAGAATATGCAGCCATTGTAAAAGAGCAATTACCGCAGTTACCGGTTGAAAATATTTTGTGCGAACCATCACGTAAAAACACAGCACCCTGTATAGCATATGTTTCGTACAAACTGCAACAGCTTAATGAAAACGGCTTGCTCATTTGTGCACCGGCTGATCATTTAATACTCGATGCACCGGCTTTTGCAAAAGTTTGCAGCGATGCGTTTGGATTTGTAAATGAAATTAATGCACTGGTTACACTCGGTATTAAACCAACCTATGCCAATACCGGCTACGGATACATACAGCACGAACCGTTACCGGTTGCAGAAAATGTGTATCAGGTAAAAACATTTACAGAAAAACCCAATCTTGAACTGGCTAAAACCTTTTTAAGCAGCGGCGATTTTTTATGGAACGCCGGCATCTTCGTTTGGAAAATAAAAAACATTGTAAAAGCCTTTGAAAAGTTTCTGCCCGAAATGCATGAGGTATTTGTGGCAGAAAAAGAGCATTTCAATACACAGGGAGAACAGGAAGCGATTGACCGCATTTATCCGCAGTGTACCAATATTTCCATTGACTACGGTATCATGGAAAAAGCAGACAATGTATATGTAATGCCATCTTCTTTTGGATGGAGTGATCTGGGTACATGGAACAGTGCGTATGAAAACATGGAGAAAGATTATTTTGGAAATGCGGTTGCCGGTAAACATGTAATGATTATTGATGCCACCAAAAATGTGGTACATGCAGAAGATAAAAAGCTGGTGCTGCTGCAGGGGCTTGATGATTTTATTGTTGTAGATACCAAGGATGTATTACTCATCTGCAAAAAAGAAAAGGAGCAGGAAATTAAAGAGTATGTAGCAGAGGTGAAACGAAATAAAGGAGATAAGTTTTTATAGGTCTGAGAGTTTGCAGGTGTATAAAGAGAAGAAAAAGGTATTCGCTTTGCCCATTTAAATCGCTTAAACACGAAACATGCATAAAAGCAAAGAGGTTACAAATTTGTAACCTCTTTACTTTTTATCTCTTTCAACTTTTATAAATTCTTAATTCTTATTACTGATAAATTCAAACGGCTTTACTTCTTTTCGTAAAACAATCCGGCGGATTTTAGGAATATTGTTAATCACTTTAAACCGGTTTACATCCAGCACTTCATGTGCTCTGCAGAAATTCTCCAGTTCTTCTACATGAAATAATACATCGTGCAGCCATTCCACTTCATGATCAATGGCCTGCTGGCTCCGGTGTTCATTATTCAACAGTACCAGTAAATCTCTTCGTTGATGATGTTTCATTTTTCAGCTTCTTTTTAATAACCAACCATTCCCTTTTTATTGGGGCATCCGCAACTGTTCTTTTTTGATGCGCTGCAACCGGCCGACATCAGCAGAACTGCTGAGATTAACAAAAGAAAACCAAACTTGGTTGAACGCTGCATCTGTAATCTCACAAAATTTTCAGGACTCATGGGATATTTGTTTTAAACGTGACTTACAAAATAACTATTTTTCACCTCAATTATTGTTATTTGTTGGATGAATGGACAAAAAAAGACCCGGGTTTTACTGGCTCCGCTTGACTGGGGTCTGGGGCATGCCACCCGCTGCATTCCCCTCATCCGGTATTTACGGGAAAAAGACTGTGAAGTGGTGCTTGCCTGCAGCGGAGCTTCTGCAAGTTTATTAACGGGGGAATTTCCCGGCATTGAACTGAAACCGCTGGATGGATACAACATCCGCTACAGTTCAGGGTCATCCATGTTCAGCAGTATACTCCTGCAACTGCCCAATATCTTCATCAAAATCAAAAAAGAACATCAATGGTTGAAAGATCTATTGAAGAAAGAGGAATTTGATCTCATCATCAGCGATAACCGCCCCGGTTTTTATCATAAGAACGTGTACAGCATTTATATCACCCATCAATTGCTCATTTATTCAGGTAAAGGAACATGGTTCAACCGTTTGTTGCAAAAAATCCATGCCCGTTACATGAAACCCTTCAACAAAGTGTGGGTACCCGATCTGGAAGGAACTAAAAATCTTGCAGGGGAATTGTCTCATCCGTTACAACAACTTGCTCAACCTGCATACCTGGGACTACTGTCCAGATTTGAATTAACTCCGCCAGTTGAACATGTGTATGATTTGATGGTTTTATTATCCGGACCCGAACCGCAACGTACTATTCTTGAACAAACACTCTATCATCAACTGCAACCCTTTACCGGAAAGGTATTGTTTGTAAGAGGGCTGCCGGGGCAAGAGGCATCCACACTTCCATTTTTTGATCATATCACTGTACATACACATTTACCTGCTCATCAATTACAGCATGCCATTGCATCATCTGCAATCATTCTTTGCAGAAGCGGTTACACTACATTGATGGATTTAATCAGACTGAAAAAGAAAGCAGTCCTTATTCCAACACCCAAACAACCGGAGCAGGAATACCTGGCCCGTTTCATGCAACAGCAACAATTGTTTCCCTTTCTTGAGCAAGATCAGTTTCACATAACAACAGCTTTGCAACTTGCAAATTCATTTCCCTATCAACAACCATTTACAGAAGCCGATTATACAATCTATCGTCGGGTAATTGATGAGTTGTTAGAACACATTCAGCAGAGCTGATGCAATTACAATAACTTTGCGGTTTCATTTTTTCAATTGACTGCACAACAAACACAAAAAGCACACTGGGCTGTATTGATCACCAATCTGCTGTTTGGTATCAACTTCAGCGTGGTGAAATATATTTCTCCGGCACTCATTAAACCATTTGGATTAAACTTTATCCGTGTAAGTGTTGCAGTAGTTTTATTCTGGTTATTGTATTCCCTCAAACCATCGAAAGCAGGTATTGATAAAAAAGATTTTCCCCGTTTTCTGTTGTGTGCTTTAACCGGAGTGGCCATTAATCAACTGTTATTTATTAAAGGACTCACATTAACAACACCCATTCATGGAGCTTTGCTGATTCTTGTTACACCCGTATTTATTTTATTGCTGGCATTTATTTTAAAAACAGAGAAGATCACTTTGCTGAAACTTACAGGACTTTCACTAGCCATATGCGGTGCGGTGTTGCTGATCCTCTCCAGAGAAAACACCAGCATAGGAAGTAATATGCTGTTGGGTGATTTACTTATTGTGATCAATGCTGTATCCTACGCCTTTTATTTTTTGTTGGTAAAACCACTGATGCAGAAGTACAGTCCGGTGCATGTGATTCGCTGGGTATTCAGTTTTGGCTTAATAATGATAACCCCTTTTTGCTGGCAGCAGTTTGCAGAAGTACAATGGAGTTTATTTACTGCATCCCATTATGCAGCGTTAATTTTTGTAGTGATCGGCGCTACTTTTCTGGCATATTATTTTACCGTGTACGGGTTACAGCATCTAACTCCTGCGGCGGCCGGTTCGTATATTTATCTGCAACCGGTTTTTTCAGCAATTGTATCAGCATTGTTTTTTAAAGAAGAACTTTCTCCTTACAAACTCATTGCTGCAGCACTCATTTTTACCGGTGTGTATTTTGTAAACAGGAAAAAAGACTGACAGCAGATTAAACCTTTTTTCTTCGTTCAAACAACCACGCAAATGGTTTGGGCGTTTCCTGCCGCAGATCAAACCGTTTAATACTTTTTTCTGTTAACACTTTCATGGCTTCTTCAACAGAATCGGTCACAAAAAACAACTGATCATCTTCGGGCGAAATGGTTCCTTTCTGTTTCATTAACTCAATATGCTCCAGCATTTCTTTATGAAAAGCTTTATCAAACACAATCACCGGAAAATCTTTGATCTTTTTGGTTTGAATCAACGTAATGGATTCAAACAACTCATCCAGTGTACCATAGCCTCCCGGCATACAGATAAATGCATAAGAATATTTAATGAGCAATGTTTTACGTACAAAGAAATAGCGGATGTTTACCCAACGGTCCAGATATGGATTGGGTTTCTGTTCAAAGGGCAATACAATATTGCAACCAACACTTCTGCCACCAACATCTTTTGCTCCACGATTGGCTGCTTCCATTAAACCGGGGCCACCACCCGTCATAACAGTAAATCCCATCTTGGCTACTTCGGCACCAACTTTTTGAGTAAGCTTGTAATACTCGTGATCTTCATTGTACCGGGCAGAACCAAAAATGGTAACACAGGGACCAACAAAAGACAAACTTCTGTACCCTCTGATAAATTCAATCAACACCTTCCATGCAAACGTAAACTCACGCCATCTGCTTTGCGGACCTTCCAAAAATTTTATTTCACTTGCTGTATTCATACTGTTCTTTTTCTAAAAATAACTGATTGCAGTTAGTGCAGATGAAAGAAGCCGTTAATTTTTTATAGCGATGTGTCAACCGCCTCCAGAGCAATCCCGCTTTAAATGGAGTTTAAATAAATATCACTGCAGGCTTGCAGTTAGTTATTTCAAACAGTATTTTTACGAATCCTCCTTTATCCGCTGATCTTCCTGTTGAAATCCCGTTTCCTCATTTATTGATACCCAAACAAAAAAATCATGACACGCATTGTAAACTCATTGTTGCTTGTTGGTTTTTCAATGGTTGTTTGGCAAGCCTGCCAAAAAACACCGGATCAAAAAAAGGAAGATATACTTACACCTGCTGCAAACGATCAATCCCTCTCAGCTTTTAACAATCAGTTAGCCGGGCCTGTTGAAGCAAGTGCTACCTGCGCAGGACCTTACACGGTTATACTTGAAGGTGTAATCAATAATAACAATGGAACCTGGACATGGACATGGAGTGTAGCCAATCCTAATCCCGGAAACGGAACAAACGGTACAGTGCAAAACTTAAGTCATTGGGCCATTTCACTTGGGCAATGTGCAACCATACAACATGTCATCAGCGGTGCTTACAGTGCAAATGCACAAACATGGACTTCATTTACACCAACATGGGCACCTGATCCTTCTTTAAGCAATCCCAACTTTAACGGTTGCTCCATTACCAATCCGGTTTTGAAATTTGATTTCGGTACAACAGGCACTGCAAAATCGTATTACCGTTTAACCGTGAATCAGAATTTTCAGGTAGACCCTGCTGTAACGGCTTGGTATAAATCGGGTGGTAATACCGGTTGCGGATCATTTTGTTTTGCAGGTTTTGGATGTGTGGCACCCAATGAAGGTTGCAGTTACAGCCAGGGTTACTGGTTTGCAAAACCCGGTTTAATTTGGCCCGATGTAAATGCTGCAGCAGCAGGAAATGTAACCATTGGAGGGCATCATTATACACAAGCCGAAGGCAAAGCGATCTGGAATGCAAGTAATACAGGAGGTATTGCAGATACTAAAAAAGGATTTTTACAGGTTGCCGCTATTAAACTGAGTGGCAGCAGCGTATTACCTGCGGCTACAGTTTGGGCCGATGTAACCATTGTTGAAAACTGGTTAAGCACATTACCCAAACTCACTACATCAAACCTGCGCAATTACAGTAACAGTGCTTCAGCCGCCGCTGCAGGAAGAATTGGTGAGTGGATTAATTATCACCACTGCGATTAAAAAATCAAATGCATATATTAAAAAGCCGGAAGAAAAATCTTCCGGCTTTTTTGGTTTTTCTGGATATAAACGAAGCTTATTGTGCATCTACCAACACCGCTGCAGGTGCAGAAGCCGGGGGATTTATATCATAGGGTTCAGATGAAGAACGGGGAACAGGTGCATTGTTGAATAATTTTAAAGCTGCAGCACTTGCCTGTGCAGCATCACGGATACGGATAGTCACTGCAGGTAATGATCCGCTTGATCCATCAGTACGCTTTTTTACTTCTATTACATCAAATGCAACAATACCAAGGTTATCGCCTTTTAAACTGCCATTCAATGGTGAATAGTTGATGGAAGCATCGCTGTCGTACACTACTGCAAGTACTGTTTGGCCAACCAGCATTTTTAAACCGGTTGCACGTAATGGTGTAACATTCGGAATTTTATCTAAATACTTTTCCGGGTCATTGCCACCGCCAAGTCCGGGGCCGGCCAACAGAAAATTACGTGTACCGTTTGATGTTGGGCCTGCAGTTTTCCATGAATCGGGAATAGTTTTGAGTGCATGCCACCCTTCATCGCCTACTTCACCGGTATAAAGTGTAATGGTTTTACCAACATTGTCTTTAAAATATTGAAGTATCTGTCGCTGACCAATCCTTGCTATCTGATCGTTCACATCAACTTCAGAAAAATTGTTTGGCTGGTTACCATTGTCAATACTCTCTTCATCAATCACCAGAAATACAGACTGTGATACAGGCTCGCCTGATAGACTGTTTGAACTGGCATTTACCAACTCCTGATTGGTTAAAGTTTCACAACCGCTTCCAAACAGTAAAAGACCGGTTGACAATACAAGTGTCATTGCAGAAGAAAAAAATTGTTGTTTCATATCATTCGTTTTTTGTTGTAGTAATAGGTAACCGCAGCAAAAAGCGATGTAACCAATTGTATCAGTTTTTTTGAAAATTTTCCGGAACGCATTTAACCTCAGCATGATTTTTGTTAATTGAGGAAAACAACAAAATAAATAACACAGATTTTCAGTCCGTTTCACTAGAATGTAAACTTTTTTGCAACAGATTGGTTACATCTCACCAGACAGTGCACACATATTAATTAAAGAACCTTATGGCAAAATATTTTCCCACTTTTATCAAGCTCATTCTACTTACGGTGCTGGCAGCAGCCTGCCAGAAAATAAACAATACACAGGAGAGTGATAGAGGTTCTTTACAACAGCAAACAGGGAAACTTTCTTACGGAGATACCTTGTTTTACAACCATGCAATTTCAGGCGACAAATTTGCAGCAATTGTTTCAAGGCCCGCAGGCACTGCCATATATAAGGCCATCCCGGGTGGTCTTTCACTTGATTCACTCACCGGCCGTATCAATATCAGCAAAAGCGAATCAGGCCTTCGTTATAAAGTGTTTGCAGTTAATGAGCAAGGGCTGGCAATAGACAGTGTAAAGTTAGTTGTCTCCGGTATAGATTATGCTGATGGCATTTACAACCTGAATGCAACACCCAATTCGTACGATACAGCCTTCCCGATTTATAATGCCCGCCCTGAATTACCGATGCCTTGTGATGATGACGATGATGATGAGCTGGATTTATGTGTATTTGATGAAACCGATCTGGACGGAGATGGTAACGATGATATTGCCGGCGTAATTCAGGAGAAGTTATTAGTTGATATTAAACGTGGAACGATTGATCTGGAAGCATCGTTCAGGGCAGGTTTGTTCGGTTCTTCAACTCCTGCAAACGGCAGTATGAAAACGCTGCTGATGTATTACCGTCTGGGTGATGCAAGTAACAAAGCACTTCAAAAAATTCAACTGCAGATTCATTATTACCGTAGCGTTAACGATATTCCACAGCAACTGCTAAACGAATTGAATAACCGACGCTATCAAGCTGCAGAAGTAAATGGACGACTGACCCGCACAGTTGAGTTTCAGAGTTACCTGAAACCAAAGCGCCCTCCCATCCTGATTATTGTTGGTGCGATTTGATGAAGATTTCTTTTTTCAACCGATGGAAAGAATTTTTCGTTACTTGGTATACGAATGAAGTATTTAGCATTTATTATTTCACTGTTCTGTCTTCTTCCTATCGGCTCATGGCTGCAGCAACTGCCTGTTGACTACAATAAGTTTTATAAAGAGGCCAATGTTTTTTACAATCTGGATAATCCTACAAATGAAACCGATAGCCTTGCGATTGTTAATTACCAAAAAACGATTGCAGCTGTAAGAAGCAACCCATCACTTGCTTCAGTTCTGATTGATTGCCACATCAAAACAGGTAATATTTATCAGGGACAACAGCGGTTTCCTGCATCCATTCCTTTTTACCATACCGCCATGCAACTGGCAACAGAGAAAAATGATACAGGTTATTTGTATCAGGCAGCCTTGTATCTCGGCTCTGCACGTTACTCCATCAGTGAAATTGACAGTGCCCGTTTTTATTTTGAATATGCCTCCCGTCTGGCAACAGACAAAACGGATCTGGTTGATTTGCCGATTCTCTACAACTCACTCGGCATTATTTATTTTGAAGCAGCCAATTACCGTCAGGCAATTAATTACTTTCAACTGGCTGCTGACCGGCTCTTGCCAACAGATGAAAGTTATCAGGAATCACTGGTGAGTTTTCAAAATAATATAGCCGGCTGTTATTCACGACTCGGAGATTACAATGAAGCACTTCACCGGTATCGCTCGTTGTTACAGTATGATCAGTTACAGGTAAGCCTGCATCAAAACATCGGACATACATTTTATTACCTGAAACAATACGACAGTGCTTTTTTTTATCTACGAAAAGTACCTTATCAATCTTCTACTGCATACGCCCGTTTGCTGAATGAGAAGGGACGTATTTTTCAGAAGCAGGGCAAACTCCAACTGGCAGAACAGGTTTTCGACTCAGCAATTGCTGTGTTTAAACAGTTACCTGCTTCGGGCAAAAACAAAGATAAAGCCACCAGCTATTTGTATCGTTCACAATTAGCACAACAACAGGGTCTGGCCAATGAAGCAATGACCTGGTGCAATTTGGCACTGAAGGAATTACATTTTTCGTTTGCAGGTGATCATGCCGAAAGCCTGCCTGCAACTGAAACAGAAGTGATATCGCCCATTACTTTTTTTGAAGTGCTGGAACAAAAAGCATTACTACTGGATGAACGCTACAGCAAAACCAAAGAGAGCCGTTGGTTGAAAAAAAGTTTACAAACAAGGCTTCTCACTATTCGTACGGCGAACTATATCAAGAGTAATTTTGATAATGACGAAGCCACAATGTTCTTTAATGAAACATCAGAGTCATTGTATAAACAGGCAGCACAAAACGCAGCCGTGCTCTTCCACAGCAACCGAGAAAAACAATACCTCAACGATTTTTTATTTATCACAGAAAGTTACAAAGGCAATATCCTTCATCGTAATCAGGTACAGGCTGTCGTGAAAACAAGCGGATTATTGCCTGATTCATTGTTGAAACAGGAAACAGATCTCAAACAACTGCTGGCTGTATTTACCACCCGTTTAAATAACAATAACGGTGAGGAGCAACTGAAGCTGATTCAGCAACGCATCACCGAACTGCAGATCCGTTTATCACGCCTGCAAAAAACCTACGAAAATTATCCGGCCTATACCGCCTTACAAAACCCATCTGCGGTGCTGCTCACAAAGGTGGACAGTATTCAGCAAAAACTTGATGGCTCCACCGCTGTATTGCAATATCTCTGGTGCGATTCTGTGTTGGCATGTTTTACTGTATCACAGAAAAAAACAGATTTAGTGCTGCTCTCTGTTGATTCAGAACTGCAGCTCTCATTACAGGAGTATCGCTCCGCACTACATCAACCAAAAGAAGGATTACGTTTCCCTGCCTATGAAATATCTGCCAATCTGTATCAGCAACTGGTTGCGTTGTTACCATCGTTTGTAACAGCTCAAAATAAATGGATCATTTTTGCAGACGGCCCACTGTATGAATTACCATTTGAAACCTTACTGACCGATGTGAAAGAACGCCGTTTTCTGTTGCAGAACAAAACGATTTCTTATCATTATTCTTTCACACTGTTGTTAAACGGCCAGCCATTGCAGAATAAGTATACATCCCTGTACGCTTCAGCGCCATTTGCTGAAAAGTCAGTTCAACAGAACAATGAAAGGTGGGCTTCGTTACCTTATTCAAAAGAAGAAATTCGTTCGTTACCAGGCACAAAGGCAACAGACAGCAGTGCTACACGGCAACATTTTTTAGAAAAGTCGCTCAACAGTTCACTGATTCATTTGGCTACACATGCAGTGGCAGGAGCAGAAAGTATTTCGTCAACCAATACGTTTATTCAGTTTTATCCTGTAAAGGAAACATCAGTAGCAAACAACCGGCTATACTTACATGAACTCTATTCAATACGTTTACAACAACGCCCATTGGTGATTTTGAGTGCCTGTGAAACAGCTAATGGTTTACAATCGGGCGGAGAAGGATTGCTGAGTCTGGCCAGAGGATTTATGTATGCCGGGAGCAGCGGCATCGTCAGTTCGTTATGGAAAGCAGATGATCGTATTACAGCCTATCTCATGCAAAGGCTGCATTATTATTTACAAAAAGGAATTGCTGCAGAAGAAGCTTTACAAAAAGCCAAGAATGATTTACTGAATGACGAAACAATTGATGCCCGATATAAATCACCTGCCTATTGGGGCCAATTTATTTATATCGGCTCAGTGCCGCAACAGGAAACAAATACCAATGGCTTATTTATATTTATTGCTGTTGCTGCTTTTTCCTTGTTGGTTCTTTTGATACGAATAAAATACAAAAGGCTTCATGTATTATGAAGCCTTTAATAAGTAATTCCCGAATTGGAGTTGATTGGTTTTTCATGATGTTGTTTTACCAACATCAACGGATAATTATTTGTTTAGTTATTTGAATGTCCAAACCATTTTATTTTCAAGAGCATCCATTTTGTTACATACCGGTTATAAGTATGATCCTGATCGGTATGTATTTTCTTCAACAGTACAATAGCCTTTTCTTTCTGCCCTGTTTTCAGCAAAGCCAGTGAATGGTAATAATCTGTTTCATCCTGATAAAGACTTCCGTTATTTTTTTGATTGTTACTGCTGATCTGTTCAAAAAGAGTAATTGCTTTATTTGGTTCGCCTGTTTCAAGATAACTGATAGCGGCAAAAAACTGTTCACGGTTACCGGTACTTTTTGTTGTGTTAAACAGAGCAATTGTCTGTTGATAGTTACCGGCACCAAATGCTTTTACAAGATCTGTTGAGGTTGTTTCATCACCACGCATTTGGCTCAGGGTATACCTGCTGTGCAAATCCTGATATAATTGCTCATTAGAACTGTTAGCATACTGAAACAATAACCAGCTGCTGAAAGAAATAACCAGCATTGCTGCAATCCGCATGATATAAATCCGGCTGCCAATACTGCGTACAGGTGTAACAGGTTGTTTCAGATTTTGCAGAAACGTTTGGTGCACATGCTGTACCTGCATCAGCAGGTTGTATTGTTCCACCGCATAAATTGCTGAACGATGCTTCTGTATCAGCAACTCACCGTCGCGTATATTGCTTTCGGCTAAGAGATCTTTTACTTCCTGCAGGCTCAGTTTACCGTTATGGAAGCGATCCATTAATTGATCCAATTGTATATCATTCATCATAAGCAGGATATGTTTTAAACGTTTCGGTTAGTTCCCTGTCAGCTTCAATCAACTCTTTTAAATGTTTCATGCACTTACTCTTTTTATTTCTCAGTACCTGTTCATTATTGTATGCTGTTACCTCTGTTAAATCTTTCATGCTCAGGTTTTCGAAATAAAACCCGGTTAATATTCTCTTGCACACATCGCCTATCTGCTCAAACAACTGCAAAAGCTTTTGCCTGTTTTCTTTACTGTGAAGTCGTTGCTCTGCATCAAACGAAATGATGGCTTCAGCGCCTGCATATTGTTCTTCTCTGTTTGCTCTTCGTGAACGGCTTCGTTGCTCATTGTTCCAGAGATTACGGGCAATGCCTGTGAGATAAGTAGAGATTGAACTGTCACCTCTGAAACGTTGCAGCCTTACCTGTTCAATAAACACAAGAATACTTTCCTGAAAAAGATCAGCCGCATCTGCCTCAGTACCTCCCTGCCCCTGTATCCAATAAGTAACAGGCTGGTAACAGTTACGGTATAACTGCATCACTGCATGGTTTACATTGCTGCTGCAGAGCATTGCTAACAAATTTGTTTCTTCGCTTTTCGTCATGAACCGGTGCTATAGTAATTAGTAACCGTGGAGGTTCGTATTGTAACCAATACGAATAAAAAAAGTTGAATGATGGTAAATTAACGGTTGTGTTTCGGCATCCATTCCATTTCAGGAATCAGTGCAGGCTCCTTAAAGTAATGCAACCGCAAACTGTCGCTCCAGCCATTGGGATTTCGGTTGAATGTTTTACTGCTGAAAAAAATCATGCCCTGCATGTTGGCTGTGTTGCGTAATAATTCAATCTGACGTGGAATGAGTGTACTGTCTTTCCAAACATCGCTGCTGCCTGCACGATAAATGCCAAGGCCAATATAACAATGCTTGCCATAGGTGTGTTTGCTCCACCAGTCAATCAACACTTCATACGGCGCTGCTTTGTGACCAAACTCCCAATAGAGCTGCGGTGCTACATAATCAATCCAGTCTTTTTTTAACCATAGCAGAATATCAGCATACAAATCATCGTAATTGGTTTGTCCGGCTTTGGTATCACTGCCCATGGGATCTTTATCGCTGTTGCGCCATACACCAAACGGACTGATCCCAAACTTTACCCATGGTTTTGTTTGTTTAATCATTCGGCTCAATGCAACAATTACCGAATCAACATTACTTCTTCGCCAATCGTCTTTTGCAAGACCGTTTTTGTGTTGCTGATAAGAAACCGAATCGGGAAATTCTTTTCCTGCAATACGGTAAGGATAAAAATAATCGTCAAAATGAATGGCATCTACATCATAGCGTTCCGTCATATCACGAATCACTTCCACAACAAATGCCTGTGCTTCTTTATTACCCGGATCGAAATACTTTTTACCGCCATAATCTAAAAACCAACCGGGATGCAGGCGTGTAATATGTGCCGGTGCAATGGAGGCTTTGCCAATACTGAAATCGGCACGATAGGGATTGCACCAGGCATGGAATTCCATGTTTCGTTTATGCGTTTCCGTAATCATAAACTGTAACGGATCATAATAAGGTGATGGCGGCTTGCCCTGTACGCCACTCAACCATTCGCTCCATGGTTCGTAAGGCGATGGATAAAATGCATCCGTTGCGGGGCGCACCTGCATCACAACCGCATTCATTCCATTGCGTTTGTGTAAATCGAGAATGCGGATGAACTCTGCTTTCTGCGAATCAACTGTAATTCCTTTTTTAGATGGCCAGTCAATATTATCAACGGTGGCAATCCACACTGCTCTGAACTCCTGTTTGGATTGAGCAGAAAGCACATGTGTAACAACAAGCAGAGTAAAGAAGAAGGAAATTCGAATCATGCTCTAAATTAAACAGAACCACGCAATTTGTCGAGCAGGGTGTTCAATTGTTTTGCTTCAGCATCGCTGAGGTTTGCCATCACCTCATCAAGCTGCCGGTCGTACTGATCGAGTTTTGCCAGCATCGTTTTCCCTTTTGCAGTAATCACCACATCCACCAATCGTTTATCTTTTTTGCAAATAGATTTCTTAACCAGTTTTTTCAACAGCAGGCGGTCAACAATACGACTGGTATCACTCATTTTGTCGAGCATCCGTTCACGGATCTGCAATGTAGAGATAGGTCCATCGCTTCCCCGCAATATGCGCAGAATATTGTATTGCTGCAGTGTAAGATCTTCTGTTTCCAGGAATACTTTAATTTTTTCAGTCACCCAGTTATTGGTAAACAGGATATTCACCACAGACTTATGATGCTCGCTCCTGAATTTTCTTGACTGGTGAATATCCTGTTCAATTCCCATACATACAATTTAGCAGGTCATTAATATTCCGGCAACTTGGGTTTTGTTCCAAATATATCATCAATCTGCTGCATGATTTCTGCAGTCAGTTGATGAGCTACTTCTACCGATTTCAGATTTTCGTGCAACTGTTCTTTTTTAGTTGCACCAAGAATGGCTGTTGATACATTCGGGTTTTTAATACACCACGCAATTGCTAGTGAAGCGGTGCCGGTTCCCAGTTCACGGGCAAGTTCTTCGAACCTGATTACCTTCTGAATTTTTTCTGCTGCATAGGCTTTATCTTTTAACCATTCAAAGCCGGGAATACTGAGTCTTGAATCTTCAGGAATACCCTTGTTGTATTTTCCGGTTAATACCCCACTCGCCAACGGACTCCAGATGGTGGTTCCCAATCCTACATTCTTAAATACTTCGAGGTATTCGTTTTC
Organism: Chitinophagaceae bacterium; assembly: GCA_022841365.1. Taxonomy (GTDB): domain Bacteria; phylum Bacteroidota; class Bacteroidia; order Chitinophagales; family Chitinophagaceae; genus Lacibacter. The sequence goes on from JALHRP010000003.1 coordinate 120,393, forward strand.
CATTTTATGACGGTGAAACAAATTGTACTCGGGTTGTTCCATTGTTGGACCAATTAAACGATAATCTCTTGCAACCCGGTGTGCTTCCATAATTTCAACTCCACTCCATTCGCTGGTGCCCCAGTATAAAATTTTTCCCTGTTGTATTAAATGATTCATGGCCCACACCACTTCTTCAATGGGTGTGTTTTTATCGGGGCGGTGGCAAAAGTATAAATCTAAATAATCTACCTGCAGGCGTTGCAATGCTTCATGACAGGCTTCTGTTATATGCTTGCGGCTGAGGCCATGCTGATTGGGTTTATTATGTTTCCCTCTCCATCCAAAAAACACTTTACTGCTAACGGTATAGCTTGTACGATCCCAGTTTTTTTGTTTCAGTACCCGTCCCATCATTTTTTCACTTTCGCCCAAGGCATATACTTCTGCATTGTCAAAAAAGTTAATGCCGTTATCGTATGCAATGCCCATGAGTTCATCGGCAATGCTGTCGCTGATCTGTTTGTGAAAGCTTACCCAGCTTCCAAAAGAAACGATGCTGAGTTGTAATCCTGATCTTCCTAATCTGCGGTATTCCATATAATTCTTCTTTTTTTGTGTTTGAAATTAAACAAGTTCCGGTTAAAAAAGTTGAGCGTTGTGTTGGTCAGACCGATTGCATCGGGCCGACCATACAGTTTACACAAGTTCAAGCAAAAAAAGTTGAGAGTCGAACAGGTCAGACCGATTTCATCGGGCCAACCATACAGTTTTCATCTTTCATACCGATTGCATCGGGCCGACCTTTCAGTTAACTTAATTCCCTGCAAATTTAGATGCACCCACCAGTATGATACCGGTAATGGAATCAATTCTGAAATTCTTTAGCTGCTCATCACTTTCAAAGCCTTTGCCGTAAATAGTTTTTGTTTTTTGTCTTATTTCCACATCGCTGTTGGTAAACAGCTTGTGTAAATTCTGTTCCCAGAACAGTTCATTGGTTTTTAATGTATCGCCGTTAATACGTATCACCACCACACTATCGGTTAAAATAACACGGCTTTGCTGTTCATAGTAGGATGCTTTTTTTGCATCGAGGTAACTTTCTATCTGCATACTGTCGTTGTAAAAATCAACATGCAGGGTATTGGGGAATTCAACTCTTGGAACCGTATCGTAATACCGCAGCATAAACGGAGCAGTGAGTTTTGCTTTTAACCGTCCGCCCTGGCTCAGGTAACTGGTTACCTGCTTTACCTCGTCAACCGTAATCTGGTTTTGCTGCAGGCGTTTAATTTCTTCAATATCATTTTCGCACCCAACGAAAAAAAAACAGCCTGCTAAACAAGCTGCTGTTTTTAAACCGATGTTCTTATAAAAATCGAATGCTGTAAAGAATAATTTTTTGTTTCGCATTGTACAAGAGGCGAAAAAACAAACAAGGCTGTACATATGATGATGTACCCGTTTAATCATATTTACGTTTAATAAACCAGATATCACTCAATGAGAAACCAACGGTAAAGCGTACATAGTTTTCACGTAACAACGAAGTGGTGCGGTTGCCTCTTTGTCCAAATTCAAATGCAGCGTTTACAATATTGTTTCTGTTTAATTCGGCATATGAATAACGCTTAATGGGTAAACCAACACCCAGTGTAATACCATAGGTTTTTAAATCGCCGTCAATTTTATACGGTTCAGTTCCGTAATGAAAGCCTGCACGGTACATTACCTGGCCCCAATAAGATTTTGAACGTCCGGTAATATCGGGCAAATACTGTGCACCGAGTTTTACCTGCCATGCATTTTGTAAACTGTCTTTGTTATTGTAGTAGCGGTAATTGCCCCAGTTACTGATCACAAAATCGGCACCAATACGCAGGTTGCCGTTACCTTCTGCATCATACATCAAACCAAAACCATAAGTAGATGGATAAATAATGTTGCCTTTAATGCCTTTGATTTCTGAAACTGAATCGAGCCGTTGCTCAGTACCTGCATCATCAATCACCACATAGGTTTCATATGCTTCATCTCTTGTTACACGCATGTTGCTCTGCAGACTTGAATAAGCACCCAAATGCAGTGAGCTGCGTTTTTTTGCTGCCGTGTCTTCGCTCAGTTTAATTTTATATTGCACACCAACTTCAACCAACGGTGCACCAAAATTATTTCTGATCTTTTTTTGTCCGGCTCTGTAACGGTCGGGCACGGTATCATTAAAGAGATTGACTTTGGTGGTATAATCGGCCGAACCAAAACGGTAACCGCCATTTACACCAATGCTGAAATTTTTTATTCCGATGGCTGTACCGAGAAATGCCTGATAAGTACCGCCGGTGCCCTCGTAAATACGTTGCACACTATCACCTGCGCTGATGCGCCCACCATCCTGTATGCTGTAATTTACTTTGGTAATGGGGCGAAGTCCGAAAGCCAATCCCCAATCGTATTTTGCTTTTTCGGGTTTTATCTGAAAACCTCCCGCTATGTAGGGGATGTAAGCATTGTTAGATGTATAGGTGCTTCCTTTATTATTACTCAACTTGCGGCTGTTTACATCGAGCCCCAGTTCAAGGATAGCCCGTTGCTGACCAAAGCGCCTGTAAGAGGCGGGGTTCACAAAATTGATGGTTTGAAAATCGTTATAGGCAGCTCCCAAATGACCCATTCCCCTGTTGGCAATATTGCCTGAGGGAACAATATCGCCTAAACCGTAACGGCTCCATGGCGAATTATCCTGTGAAAGGGCGGGAATCACAATGGCTGAACTCAGCACAAATAACACTAAAAAACGCTTACCGATTATACTCACTGATTGCATACAGACCTTTAAATATTAGTTGAGGGTCTGCAAATATCTGGTTTTTGAGCAGAGGAGCAAAATGAAGCGTATCGCCCCCGGTTAATTGCACGTTAAAGTTCCCATACTTCTCAGCATAGGCATCAATGATTCCATCAATTTCTTTGGCCATACCATAGGCTACTCCACTCAGCAGATTCGTCTTGGTATCGTAACCAATGAGCGGAAAGTTCCATTCCATTTTTACCAATGGCAGCTTGGCTGTTAGCTGGTTCATGCTTTTAAACCGCATTTCCAAACCCGGCGAAATGCTGCCACCCAAAAACTGATTTTGATTGTTGATGAAGTTGTACGTGATGCAGGTACCAAGACCAATAGCCAGATTATTTTTATTGGGAAATAAATAAACGGCTGCTGCACAAAGAGCCAACCGATCTGCTCCAATAGTTTCCGGTTTACCAACAGGTGTAGTGAAAGGCAGTTTGGTGAGATGTGATAATTTATGAAAGTTGCTGCGTTCACTCAATACCTGTTCTACCTCTTCATTATGATTTACAACAGAAGATAAAATGGTAAACTGCGGTTGAAATTTTTCAACCACTGCTTCAATGGTTTCTTTATGATCGTTCTCAAGAATAACAATTTCTTTGAGCTGATTTTTTTCAAACACGGCGGCTTTTAAACGGGTGTTGCCAAAATCGAAACAGATGGTGATGGTCATGCGGCGAAGTTACAAATCAAAACTAAACCCTTCCAGGTTCCTGAAGTGGCCGTTGAGTTTTACTTTTTCTTTGAGGTTATCCATCTCCGCTAACATCGGAAGTACTTTGCCTAAGTGACGTTTTAAATATTCCTGTCGCTGGGCTTCACGAAACAAACCCAGCAGTTCATATTCCTCCTCTGTATTTAAACCCATGTGATGGGCTACATCAAACGCTTTTAATTCATCTTCCGGTTTTTTAAAATCCTTGCTTACCTGTAATTGTTTGTGCAGTTCTTTAATTCCCTGTACTACTTTTTGCATCAGCAAACGGTTGCCGTCATCTTCATCTGCCGGATAGTTTACAATGGCACCGCTGTATAATTTATCCGGTATTTCTTTAATCAGTTCCAGCATTCGAAATACTTTTATTCCTCTGGTGGTAATATCCATCTGCCCGTCGTCATATACTTTCTTAATCTCTTTTACTTCAACCAATGTACCCAGGTCTTTTAATTCTTTGTTGATGACTGCAGGAATGCCAAATGGTTTTTTCTGTTCGGCACATTCAATAATGAGCTGTTTGTAGCGTGGCTCAAAAATGTGCAGGTTCAGATTTTCTCCGGGAAAGACTATAATGCTTAACGGAAAGATGGGAATAAAGTTGGTCATACAAACAGGTTGGTCTTACAATATAACAATGAAAAAAATCACCCTTTCTTTTGCTCTTTCTGTAAACGGTGAAGTGCCTGATATTTTATACGGGTATATCGGGCCCCGTATGTAGCAAGAATGAATCCTTCTTTTCCATCTAAAAAACCAAGACGAAAAAAATAATTGTTGATGAACGAAAACAAAGGTGAAAGAACCCGTTTTAGCAGAGAAGCTTTTTTCCCCTGCTTCAAATATTTTTCTGCGCTTCGCAGAGCATAGTTCTTCAGCTTCTCTTCGTATTGCTCTGTTGACTGCAGTGTTTTATGTAATATAGATCCTTTGAGTTTTTTTACAGTACAGTCTTTTTCAAAAATCAGTTTTTCATGTACCGGGTCTGCATTCCATACAGCATGCTGCCGGTGAAAAAAACGAATAGGTTCGTCTTTCCCCCATTCGCCAAAACGAATATGTTTCTGTTTAAAAAAATTTTTGCGACGTACAGTAAAAATCTGCTGTTCATTTTCCAGATCCAGTTCTTCAATGGAGCGGATGAGTTCTTCATCTATTGCTTCATCTGCATCGAGCTGCAGAATCCAGTCATACACCGCCTGTTCGTTGGCTAAATTTTTGGTAGGGCCGTATCCTACCCATTTTTCTTCGATCACAACAGCACCGTTTTTTTTTGCAATGGGGATGGTGGCATCGTTGCTGCCTGTATCGCATACAATTACATCATCAGTTAATGCTTTAACGCTTTGCAGCGTTTGCGCAAGTACGTGTGCTTCATTTTTTGCTATAATTACAACAGAAACAGGTAGCATATCAGGTTTTAAGCAGATTGGATAAATGCCAGTACAAAGTAAAAAAACAAAAAATAAAAATACCGAATTGTTCGTCAATTGTTGTTTCGAACATGAATATTAAATTCATGTATACAAAAAAAAAGAATGCCTGTTTATTCTTTTGCCAGTCTTTCGTAAACACCGGAAGCAATATAACAACGGTAAACAGCAGCAATGCAATTATACCTGCACCACTTCCGCTGGTGAGCCATTGGTTGAGCGGAAGATAACGTTCAGCTGTAACTGCCGGCGCATATGCATTGTACCATTTATCTGTTTCAGTTCTTATATCTCCGTAGCCAACACCGGTTAACCAGTTGTGTTGAAACACATGCCATCCGCTTTGCATAGATAACAAACGGTTTCCATCACTGAAATTACCGTTGATGTTTCCCTGCAACCAGTTTTCACGGTCGTACAATATATAATGCACCCTTGTTTTAAAGGTTGGCAGCATGTGGTACGAAACAATTGGTAGTAAGCATGCAGAAGCAATTACTAACAATGCGATTGTTTTTTTACCTGCTGCAAACAACTGCCAAATCAGCAGCGGGAGTAAAATAAAATAACAGCCGATAAATCCGGTTTTAGCACCCAGTATATGCAGGAACACTACAAACCAACACATCATAATTCGCATCAGCCAGATAATAACAGTGTGTTGGATTACTTTCCATTCTTCCAGCTTCAGCCATAATAAAATGCCAATAACCATTCCCATGCTGAAACGGATATGATCATTTGCCGCCCAGGTGGGAATGAGTTTTGAAACTCTGTAAAGATCATGATACTGCTGCTGCTGCCGCAGGTATTGAATAGTGCTCCATACCGATCCGCCAAACAATAACAGCATCCAGAATAATGAGATGGCAGTAAAGTGTTTCCGTTCAAAATTTTTCTGCATCACCAACGCAAACGGCATCAGCAGCAAGGGTAACTTATCCAGCATCATGGTACCCCATGTTGCTTTATCATCGCTCCACAAACCGGATATAAAAGGCAAAAGAAATAAACAGGAAATACCTGCCACTACTTTATACTTCAAAAATGCAGCGAAGCGTTCTTTTAAATCGTTCTGCAGACAACCATTGGATATGAGAATAAAAGTGCCAATGCTCAACAACGCACGGCTGAACATGAAGCCGCTCATGGCAACCACAATGCCGGTAAAAAAAAGTGAACGATGTATGGTTGCCCTGGTTACTTGCATGGGATCTGTGCTGCAAATAAACACTATTTAAATCTTTTCATTTAGGTTTGTGGCATGTGGCAACCGTTCTTGCACGAATTAAAACAGGGAAATCAAAAAAGCCTTGCCCGTTGTATTTCATTCATTGAAAATGAAGTAGACGGGTATGAAGAATTTTTGCAAACACTTCCTGCTGTTGCTGTTCCGGTGATTGGTATTACCGGCCCGCCCGGTGCAGGCAAAAGCACTATGGTTGATTCATTGATTGCTCAACTGGTGGGGGAGGGAAAAAAAATAGCTGTGCTTTGTGTTGATCCTTCTTCGCCATTTAATTTAGGTGCGTTGCTGGGCGATCGTATACGCATGAGCAACTGGTACAATCATCCCAACGTATTCATCCGTTCACTGGCAACCCGTGGATCTTTGGGCGGGCTGCATCCAAAAATTTTAGAAATTACCGATGTATGCAAGGTTGCAGGGTTTGATTACATACTTGTTGAAACCGTAGGTGTTGGACAAAGTGAAATTGAAATTGTTGGATTGGCCGATATAACGGTGGTGGTACTTGTACCCGAAGCAGGAGATGAAGTACAAACCATGAAAGCAGGTTTAATGGAAATTGCTGATGTGTTTGCAGTGAATAAAGCCGACCGGCCCGATGCAGACCTGTTTATAAAAAACCTTCGGCTGATGCTTGCACCTGCATTTGCAACCACCACACAGGAACTGCCCATAGTAAAAACCATTGCTACAGAAAAAGAAGGAACAAAAGAATTATGGTTGAAGATTGCTGAGCTGATGCAGCAGGCACATACCAATGAACGCAGAAGCTGGTTGCTTGCAGAAAAAGCCTGGCATTTAATTGAGAAAAAAAGAATGCAGCCCCTTTCAAAAAATATACTGAAAGAAGAAATTGAACGGCACATGATGAAGCCGGGATTTAACCTGTATAAATTATGCGCTCAGTTCAGCTGAGATGAAATTCACTTTCCGTTACGGGGAATAAAAAACAGAAGAAGGTCAACTATCCATTTTAATACACGCCACGCAAAGGGATACTTTCTGATATGTACAATCTGCTGCATACGCTTTGTATGAAGTAATACCAGTTTTTCAGCATCCTCAGTCAGCAATGGAAAATATTTATGAAGTGTGGCAGTGCGTTCATGTTGCAACGAACTCCTTACATCAAGGTTTGACGAAAAGCCTGAATACTCATAAAAACAGATAAAATCATTTAAATACAGGTAAGCTGTATTGGCTTTACAGATAACATAGATGAAGAATTCCCAATCAGAATTCAGTTTGTAGGTTTCATTATAAAAAAAATGCTCAAAAAATAAACTTCGCTTTATAAATACAGCCTGGTGGTTTAGTCCATCATGAATAAAATGACTGAAGGTTAACTTAGCCGGCGGAAATTTTTCTTCCCGGTAACCCTGTTCATTATAAAAAACGGAATTACCGTACAAAATTCCATATTCACCATTCAGATGAACATGATTTTTTTCCAATACTGTTTTATCAAAAAAGTAATCTCCGCTGTTCATGAAAATAACATAACTGCCCGATGCCGCTTTGATTCCTTTGTTCATGGCATGGTACACGCCATTATCTTTTTCGGATACATAATGGTTTACCCGCTTGCATGATGCAATCAATTCAACACTTCCATCCGTACTTCCACCATCAATTACAATAAATTCAAAATGCTGCCATGTCTGTTCTGAAACAGACTCCAGTGTTTTCACAAGACCCTTGCAGTTATTGAAGTTGATTGTAATTACAGTTAATTTATTTGTACTCATAAGTTAACTTTAACCGGCAACGGGCCGTTTCTGTTCACTGATTGCTTTTTTATATACTTCATAACATTGGTCGGCAGCATGGCTCCATGTAAATTTTTTTGCCTGTTCTTTGCTTTTTAAGGAGAACTCCTGTCTTACAGCCTCATCAGAAATAAATAACTGAATTTTATTTTTGAGGTCTTCCTCAGAATCCAGATTTACATATACACCTGCATCAGCAGCCACTTCAGGAAACGAACTGTGATGACCTAATAAAACAGGACAACCGCAAACCATCGCTTCAAGAACAGGAATACCAAAACCTTCATATAAAGAGGGAAAAACAAAACATTTTGCTCCGGCATAAAAGTGAGCCAATTCATTTTCACGAAATGGCTTTTGTATAATTTGGTTTGCCAATCCCATTTTTGTAAAAACAGCCATTTCCTCTTTTTTAAAACTACCACCTCCTGCGCAAATTAAATGTAAATTTTTATTCTCCTTTAAAAGGGGTGCTGCAGAACGCAACAAAAAATGAAAGTTTTTATAATTTGCCCGTTCACCTACATACAAGATATAATCGGCGGGAAGATTAACAGTTACATTATGATCCTTTGTTAATGAAGTACCATGATAGATAACCACAATTTTGTTTTCATTGATATGCGGATAAATGTTTAAAATATCCCGTTTGGTATTTTCTGATACTGCAATGATCATGGTGGCTTTTTCCATGAGCAGTAATTTATGCTCAACAATGCGCAGGTTTTGATCTGCATAATACTCCGGAAACAATTCGTGTATCATATCATACACAGTAAGCACAAAAGGTTTGTTGCCTGTAAAGGATAAAAAATACGGATCGAAATAGGTGGGAATAAATACATCAAACTCCGTTTTGGAAAGTACTTGTTCCAAATACCTGCCGGCACGTTTCTTTTGTAATGTACGTGTACTGATATGTAATGCAGATGTTACTTTGTACAAACCCTTCATCAAAAAACTTTCTTTCATCAGGTGCTGTTCCCGGGCATATTCATTTTCTGAGTACAGGAGAGGTAAGATTACCTCACTATCGGGTTTATGACGGATAAAAGAAAAGATCTCAGTATAATATCTGGAAATACCTCCGAATTTCTGAAAATAATAAATCTGAGGATCTAACAATATTTTCATGTAACTGAATTTAAGGAAATAAAAAATGCAAAAGGTTTTAAGAAAGTTGTTGCATAATTGCGGCAAATGACCGGCCCCATGCATTCCAGTTTAGTTGTTGCTCAAAAACACTCCTGCTGCTGTAACGTAAATCACGGAGCGTTTCTTTTCCCGAACAGATCGTAAGTATGGCATCTGCATACGTTTTTCCGTTTGCCTCAAGCGACAAAAGTATTCCGTTTTTTTGATCCTGAACATAAGTCGGCACTCCTCCGGTATTGGTAGTAACAGAAGGAATTCCATATGCAGATGCTTCGCAAAAAACAATCCCTGCAGCTTCAGCTCTGGTTGGAAGTACTAAAAAATCTGTTTGTAATAACAGTTGATGCAGCTTCTCAAGATCATGCGGATTGTGTTTGTTTAAATACGGTATCACATGAATGTCTGCATCATTTATTTGCTGTGGAGGAGTGCAGCCAACAATATGCAATGTTGCATCTTTCCTTTCCTTTTTAATATGTCTGAATGTTTCCAGAACAATATCGCCTCCTTTCCGTTTCCATTCTACTCCAAGAAATAATAAGTTGCAGCTGTTTCGTTCAAAATCTATTTCGCTTAGAGTGGGTATTCTATCCAGATTGGCTCCCAACGGTACAACTGAAATTTTTTCTGTGTTGATGCCATAATCGTTTACTGCAGAGTTTTTACACCAGTCACTTGCCAGCATACAATGTGTTGCTTTTTGAAAAGCCAGTTGATCCAGTTCAATTCCCTGGCGGATATTGGAAGGCGAAAAGTTTTGCCATGTATCATAGTATCCCTGTATCTGCTGAAAAGTGGCATCGGTCATAAAAATAACCGGCAGTTTCAAATCAGTATAGGCTAATAACTGCGGCGCTGCGGGCATGTACAACAGATCAAGCTTACGTTTGGTCAATTCTTTTTCCAACTGCTTACTGAAATACGCAGCGTAAGGTTTTAAAAACTCAACGGCCGTCTTACGCTGATAAAACCATTTCTGCGGATTTTTATAAAATGTAATGAGGTATTCTCTTAACCATTTTGGATAGGGCAGATGAATAATCTCCACATCTGCAAAAGCCTGCAACTGCTGATACGAATAATAATAAGTACCACTCCATGATTTTTTATCACGGGGATCCCACCTGCCTGCAAAACCAATTTTCAACCTGCTCATCGTCTGTAAAGAAACAACTTTTCTAAAATCAATACTTATATTGCTGTTGAATGCAGCCACTTCATCTTGCATACCTGAGTTATGAGTTTCCGCCACATACTGCTGTGGGTGGTATTGCAACGTATACCGAACAAATTTCAAAGTTGATGGCAGCAAGAGGACATGCGGTTGAAGTATTTACTGCAGGCCCAACAAATTCGTTGAATGAACTTATTGCAGAGAATCTCATCGTACATCGTTTACAGGTGAACGATCGCAATGAGTTTCACCAGGTAATTGCTGCACATTTTGCAGAACGTCATCGTGAAAAAAATTTTGATCTGGTTGAAAGCCCCGAATACCAGCGGGAAGGTTTTACCATTCAACAACAGTTTCCTCAACTGCACATGATCATACGGTTTCATACGCCTTCTTTTTGGGTGAAAAAGTTGAATAAAACCTATCAGCAACATACATTGAAAGAACAGTTGAAGAAATTATTCGGCATTAAACAATACCAAAAAGAAAATGATGCTGAGTATTTGTTTGCAAAGGAATCAAAGTACTGGAGTGTTCCTTCGCAGGTAATGAAAGATGTATTGGTTGAACAATGGAATGTTGATCCGGAAAAAATCACTGTATTAGCCAATCCGTTTCAACCAACAACAACTCTGTTAAACATCCCTGCAGATACACAAACCAATACCATTACCTATATCGGTCGTTTAGAAATCAGGAAAGGATTGATTGAATTAACCAAAGCCATTCCATTGGTTTTACAGAAACATCCGGCAGCTAAATTTCGTTTCATCGGCAAATCAGATCGTGGACCCGGCAATCATAAGCTGATGATTGATTATATGCAACAGGAGTTAAAAGCATATGCTTCGCAACTCGAGTTTATTCCACCTGTTCCAAAGCATGAACTCGAAAACTATTTTGCACAAACAGATATTTGTGTGTTCCCCAGTTTATGGGAAGTGTTTGGCTATGTATGTGTGGAAGCCATGGCAGCGGCCCGTGGTATTGTTGCCGGTAATGTTGGCGGCATGAATGATATGCTGCATGATATTAATGGAGGCATATTAGTGAACCCGACTCAGCCGGAGGAAATAGCACATGCAATCCTGCATTTACTTGATCATCCGCAACAACGAATGGAAATGGGACGGCGCAGCCGACAAAAAACGATTGATTATTATTCCAATCAATTGATTGTTGAAACGGAACAGTATTATCAGAAAATTTTGGGCTAAGAGTTCAAAAGAGGTAAAAAAGCAAAAGAGAAGATGCTACCCGATGACTGTTCACCTGCAGGGTGACTGATCATCGGGTATCATTCATTCAATTGGAGATGTTGTACAGTCACCCTGCGGGTGAACAGACAACAGCTCTCTTTTCCCTCTTTTGAACTCTTAGTTATTAAAAATCGCAACCAATTGGTGCACCCGGTGGTGCTTCTTTGTGCAACGTTGGTTTCGCATCTTTTGGATTTTTCATCCGTTCAACAGCAAGTTGCAAATGACCTGTATAGATTACTGAAGTACTTGTCTTCATTTGCAGCTCTGCATATTTTTTCAGATCATTCAATGTTTTTTGCAACACACCTCTAACAACAAATGAATTGTTCTCATCTGCAGATGCTCCCAGCAGGTAAGTTAACAATACCTGTTCTGTTTGTTGCTGAATCAATCCTTCCATACCTGTTCTTCTTGCTGCTTTCCATGTTTTATCAATCAATGTCTGGATCATTTCATGTAAGCCCAACCCGCCACCGGTTTCAAATTGCAGCAAACGGTTTAAGCGATCACTGGTAAACAGAAAAGAAAAAGGAAGATCGGCCGCTGTTTCTGCAGGTGATAACTGATCAAAAGACAAACCTGTTCGTTTGCGGAATAATTCTCTAGAAAAAATATAACCGGATGGTCTTGGTGGAATAAGTGCAGCAATCCTGTCGGGTATCTGTAATACTTTGGGATCAATACAATCAATCACTGTATTCAATGCGGCACGTTGTTGTTCTTTGCTCAGCATTCTGGTAATCACTTGTCCATCGCCTCTTACTGCATAAGAATAATACATGCCTCCAACTAACTTTGTTACCGCTTCAATCTGATAGCGATGATAAAAATAAACAGGTACCAATGCATCTTCCAGCATCGCCATCGGCATACCCGGACGAATATTTTTTTCACCAAACTGTTGCAATGCTTTGCTGCGCACTTTCATTACTTCTTTTAATTCATCTACCACATTGGTTCCGTTATCCCATAAATGTGCATCAGGATGTAAACCTCCCGGTGCTCTTGCATCACGGTCGCTGATGAATTGTAACCCTCTTTTAATTCCATCGGCTATGATGCTGTTTAATGCATTGGCTTCATTGATGTTTGAAGGAAAATCCTGGTAGCCCCATGTTACAGCCAGTTTATCCCAATCACCGATCTTATCATCATACACAGAAGAAAAATCCATTTGTCCGTTTACATTGAGATGAACCAATGGATGCGGATAATCCATCACACTTGCACGGTTGTTAACACTGCTTGCATAGTTGTGCATGAGCCCGATGGTATGTCCTACTTCATGTGCAGAGAGCTGACGTAATCTTGCCAATGCTGCTTTCAACATTTGATCATTTGCAGGAATACCAGTTTCGTAAGGAGATAATAAACCCGAGAAGATGAGATAATCCTGCCGCACACGAAGTGATCCAAGCGTTACCTGTCCTTTAATAATTTCTCCGGTGCGTGGATCAACAACCGAAGCACCATAACTCCATCCACGTGTTGAACGATGAACCCAGTTGATCATGTTGTAACGGATGTCCATCGGATCAGCACTATCAGGCAATACTCTTACCTGGAATGCATTTTTATATCCTGCTGCTTCAAATGCCTGGTTCCACCAACCTGCGCCCTCCAACAATGCAGAGCGTATGGGTTCAGGTGTTCCGTTATCTAAATAATAAATAATTGGCTTTACTGCTTCACTTACTGCTGCACTTGGGTCTTTCTTTTTAAGACGATGACGGATGACATAATATTTTTCAATAGGATCACTCACGGGTGATGAATAGTCGTAAAATGAGGTTGAAATAAAACTGCTGCGTGGATCAAATGCTCTTGGCTGATAATTATTATCGGGCAGTTGTACAAATGAATGATGAATACGTAATGTGATGGCTTCTGTTGATGGTGCAACAGGTTGTACAAAATTGCCCACTTCGCCATCGGTGTTTACATAAGTAACGCTTACTTCCAATTCTGAATTGAGTGGAAAGTTTTTAGTGCGTGGCAGGTACATGGCGCTCCTGCTTTTATCTAAGAGGTAATTGCCCTGCCGCATTCTGCGGATGGCATTACTCACTTTCATTGCATCACGCATTAAAAAATCTGTTGCATCAACTAAATATTTACCATTGCTTTCTGCTTCCAGTGTAAAACCCCAGATGGTTGATTGAGCAAAAGATTGTTCAACTGCTCTTTTCTCTGCATTGTCGTTTGATAAGGCACGGTAGCCGTAATTCGGTTGAACTAATAAGATCTTCCGCCCTACTTTGTTGAATTTCACCACACGGTCATCGCCCAGCAATCCCCTGTCCAGACCAACATCATTAGAACCCAAACCTGCGGGCAGTGAAACAACATATAAAAACTCTGTATCGAGTTTATCTACTTCCAGCCAAACTTTGCCGCTGTTTTCATCCCAGTAAAAATTGAAATAGCCCTCATACTTTTTCAGTCCGTTTGTTTTTTCTTCAATCGAGGGGAGTTTCTGTGCTGCAATAGTTAAAGGAAGCAGCAACAGTAAAAAGAAATATTTTCTCATATGCGTTGGTTGATGCATACAAGTTACGGGATGCGGTTGATTGGAGAAACAGAAAATGATTAGTGGCTTATACTTCTTCGTGTTTGCCCTGTGTTTTCCACCAACGCCAGCCAATAAAACCAATGATAAGAAGTGGTGTTGCCATGAGATAAATGATGGCAGAGTTTAATGCCTTGGCAGGCTTTTCGCCCAATTGCGAAGCGGTTTTTGTACAGAGGGAGCATTGTGCCTCCGCATCGTTTGTGATAAATAGAATTGAAACCAATAACAGAAGTAAAACCAATCCCCACTTTTTCATGTAACTGATGTTTGCAGCAAAGTTAAGGCAAGATTGAATTTAGTTTGCCGGAAAGACGAGAAGAAATTATAAATGCTTTTCCCGACTTATCGTCTTCCCGGCCAGATGCTATAAGCTATTCCTTATTCTTTCCTCTTCTTCCAATACTCACCATCGTCAATACACTCAACAAAGCCATGGAAGCAAGAAAAACGGTTTTACCTGTTCCCGTCTTTTTCATGGGTGTTGATTCAGTTACGGCAATGCTTTGATAAGATGTATCTACAATTGTGCGGTTGAGTTCAGGATCCATGACAAGGTCCCAATCATCATATCCTTTACCTGTGAGTTGAGAAAGCATGCTCATTTCTTTTTTACGGCGTTCTTTTAATTCTTTCAGATAATTCTGTCCCTCACTGCAAGTAAGATTTCCAGTTGCCGGATGAGTGATAATATATCTCGCCTGGAAATTTTCTTTGTTGGGTGTTTCCTGGAACACCAGATCCTGTGCAAAAGCTTTGCGATTATAACGCACATGTAAACGGGTGAAGAAAACATTCTTTGTTTTGTTTGTATTGTATTCGTTCACATACTCTTCGTACACATCTTTGCCCAGCCACCAAACACCAGCTTCTTTGAGATCATTAAAATTTGGTGGTTCACTTACACAGGGATCACATTTCATAAAATTAGAAGGGCTTACATCCCATGCATACTCCACAAACGAAACACTTTGATTTTCTTTTTCCCACTGATGCTGAAAAAGATTTGCATAAAAGCTTCCAAAATTCTTTTGTACAAAGAGTGGAATGTTTTTTCCTGTTGGCATCAGCACAGAGCGATAGTTGGTGCTTTCAATCCGTCCGTTTTTGGTAAATGCATACACAATCATGTCCTGGTCACCATCTGCATTGGCCATTCCCAAACGGATGGGCAACATAAACTTGGGTGAATTAAACCTGATCTGCAGCGGACGTAATTGTTCAAAGCCCAGTTCTTCCTGCTCTTCAATATTTACTTTCACCACAAAAAATTTCATGTTGCTTTTAATGTAAGGCTCCAGCACTTCATCCGCACCTTTTGGGATCTTGTATTTATTCGCCGTTAACCATTTGTATAAACCGGTTGATTCCTCTGCACTCAAAATGACAATATCATATTCACCAACAGTGTACTCTGCTTCTACTTTTACTTTGAATCTTTCCTGATCTTCATTTTTACTTTTAGATTCTTTTTGAGCGGAAACACCGGCTACTCTTCCTGATAATACATTTTCATATAATACACGAGGCTCACATGGATTGTCATCATAATACTCCACCAGTCTTGGCTTGGAGTAATCATTCAACCGTTGAAACAGATCGGCTTCCACTACTTTGATGTCTGATTTTTTTAAGACCGTTGGCACAGGTACCACCATGGCAAAGTCTTGTACATCGCCTTTAAAATCGTTACTCATAGTGATGACTGTTCGTTCACCATCTCTTACCAGAATAACCTGTGATGTTTTGTTTTTTAACGTGCCGTCTGCTTTGGATACATAAAATCCGCAGAACGCAAACACATCGCTGCTTACAAATACGAGCAACAATGCTGCACTGATGATTTTTCTTTTCATGTGTGATGTTTTAAGTATGATTAAAAGTTTTTTATAATTGCGGGCTAAAGCCCCTTGTTTATTTTTTGATATACCCCCGGCCTAAAGGCCGGGGTTAATGAAATGCAATGAACCAGCGACATTAACCATCATAAATTTTTTGAATCATTTTGAAGTTCATGGTTGCTTGTTGAAGGTGATCCCTTAAAAAAATACTTGACTTTTATAACCCGGGGCTTTAGACCCGGGGTGAATAATACCCAACCTTGTATTGGCTTTAGCCATGATAAATTCTTTTACGCTTAATGAAATTGATGGTTGCCTGCTGACTTTCTTTGACAGCTGCTCTCCATTGAAAGATTTTTGCTTTCATCAGCAGATCAAACAAGGGAACAAGCGGCGCCATGAGCACCAAAATAAAAATGGGTGTGCTGTTCATCCACTTAAATGCAGAGAAATAAAATGCAACAGCTGCAATGAGCATTGCCCAGATGATTCTTGCAACTGCATGATTGGGTGCTGTACGTGGATCACTGATCATAAAAAAAGAGAACAGCAATAAACTTCCGGTTGAAACAGATTGCAAAAAGAAATCAACGGGCCAGTTGAGATACATCACCTGTCGTACAAATAACAGTCCTGCAAATGTGAGCAGGAATGCCAATGTAATATCCAGCTTCTGCACACGTGTTACCACAATAAAGCCCAGACAGCAAACTGCAAAAAAGATCACGACACTGCTGCCCCATTGCCCGGGACTAAGCCATGCATTGCCTGTAAACAACACGGTTGCAACAATGCCGAATGCGGATGGATTAAAAACATGTTTGCCGTTGATGCGGAAAATATATTTGCTGAAAACAGATAAAGCTGAAGCAAGAATACAGATGGACCAATCATTTGTTTTTAATAACAGACACAAACTGAGTGAGCTGATGAGTGCGCTCTTCCACCCACCACTGCTCCAGTGAAATGGTGAAACAATTTTTTTACTGATGATTGTATCACAGAGCCATTGTAATACCAGTGCCGTACCGATGTACAAACTATACTGCAGCCATTCTGCCTTCCACTGCAGAAACATGATACCATAAAACAAAAAGATTACCTGGAATGCCATTTGGAAATAACGGGCATCCCATTGCTTTACTGCAACTGCCATAAACAAAGGATTTGCTTATGGGATGTAAGAGTTGAGCAAATTGCATAAACCCCATCAAAAAAAATTAATGCGGATGCTGTTTCATCTTTTGCTGCAGCAGTTTTTTTTCAATGGCCGACTGGGTAAGTGTGATGGCTTCTTCAAAAAAAGTCTTGGCCCTTTTGTAGTCGCCCATTTGCCAGTGCAATTCGCCCAGCGTTGCAGGAAGGAGATAATATTTTTTTAATGATGCCAGATCCTGTATGGCTTCAATGGCCCTTACTCCTTCGGCCGCACCTTTGAGTTCACTCACAACAACAGCCCTGTTGAGCGCAATAACAGGTGATGGATATAATTGATAAAGCAAATTATAGCAATGCAGAATATTGTTCCAGTTGGTGTGATCATAATCTCTTGCCTGTGCATGCTCATAAGCAATGCCTGCTTCAATATGATATTTGCTGATGGTTTCTCCTGCTGCTGATTCTTCGAGATGATAAACTCCTGTTTCTATCAACGCCCTGTTCCATTTTGTTCTGTCCTGTTGTTTCAGTAACAGCATATTTCCATTTGCATCGAGCCTTGCATCGTTTCTCGATGCAGTAAAACACATCAATGCCATCAATGCATGTGTGTTTGCATGTTTTACAGAAGGGTTTCTGCAAATGAGTTCGCACAAACGCATGGCTTCATTCATCAGATCATTACGGATCAGGTCTTCATGATTGGTGGAATTATATCCTTCATTAAACAATAAATAAACAGCCATCAAAACCGTTTCAAGACGTGCATCAAGTTCTGCAACAGGAGGTAATTCAAACTCTACTTTGTTTTCACGAAAGGTTTGCCTTGCACGGTATAATCTTTTTTCAATGGTATCGTACCCTGTTACAAATGCTTTGGCTATTTCTGCAACACTAAATCCGCAAAGTGTTTTTAATATCAACGCCACCTGTGCTTCGGCTGAGAGAGATGGATGACAGCACACAAACATCATCCGCAGCTGATCATCATCAATAGTATTGGTATTCACCATTTCCTTTACGGTTGGCGCTAAGGTATATTCTGACTGAAGAAGCGGTGTGATTGTTTTTGCAAACTCATCTTTTCTTTTTTGTTGCCGCAATACATCCACGGCTTTATTTCTTGCCGAAGTAAATAACCAGGCCGATGGATTATGGGGAAGTCCGTTGATCTTCCAGTTATTGAGTGCGGTTAACAAGGTATCCTGCACTACATCTTCTGCCAATTGTAAATTTTGGGGACCAAACAATTTGGTGAGTACAGATACCAGCTTTCCCCATTCATGGCGAAAGAGATGATCAACTGTTTGTTCTATGTGCGGAGATGTGTCCACTCCATCTTTTATGCAATTTAGACGATTTCTTTTGATACATGAGTCTGGCGAAAAAATATGAAAAGCCGGGAAGGCGATAAGACGGAAGGAATACTTTGTTTGTATTTGCCTCCCGACTTATCATCATCTTATACTTTCACACAGCTTCCCTGCATATATCTTACATAAGACATTCATACCTGATACCACCTATTACCCAGGCATGTCCATTTTCTGTACCTGACGCACTATAATACTGCCACCTGTTTCATAGTCAGGATATCCTTCGCATAAAGCAATGGCTTCATCATAATTTTCGGCGTTCACAATAAAGTAGCCGCCAATAATTTCTTTGCCTTCTGTAAACGGACCGTCGGTTACATTTTTATGACTGCCTTTAATCACTTTACCGCCGGGTAACAAAGGTTCGCCGCTAACATATTTACCTGCCTTTGCAAGGCTGTCAATCCAAGCAAACCATTTACCCATATTTTGCTCCATTTGATCAGGAGATGGACTTGTTCCTTTAAGTTCTTCCTGAAAGATCAACATAAACTTTTCCATAATTTTTGTTTTACTGTTTTTGAAATGATTTCTTATATGACGATCAGAAAAGCAATATCCGGACATACCACTCATAAAAAGAAGTAATAAAAATTGAAAAGGATGAAATAAATTTAATACGCACCCAATAACAACTGGCATGACAAGGTTCTTTTCAATCCTTTCTTTATTGCTGTTCGCATTCGCCGGATACACACAAACAAACAACAAACCCTGCAGTAATCCAATATACAGACAATTTGATTTCTGGATTGGAGAGTGGGAAGCATATGGTTTAAACGGAAAAAAAGCAGGCGACAGCAAAATCAGTTTGATTCTTGACAGCTGTATTGTTTTAGAGGAATGGACAAGTGTTGCTGTAACACAAGGTCTTCGCTATGCAGGTAAAAGTTTCAATACCTACAACGCAGCAAGAAAACAATGGCAACAGACATGGGTAGATAATACCGGTGGCAGCACAGAATATCCTGAGGGTAAATATGAAGACAATAAGATTGTATTTAAAACCACTCCTTTTCTTTTTTCCGGTGATACGATGGCTGTAAGAAAGCTTACTTTTTTTAATCTGGGTAAAGAAAAAGTACGGCAGTTAGGAGAAATCAGCAAAGACAATGGACTGACATGGATCACCGAATATGATCTGGAATACAGACGCAGGAGAAAATAAACAGATAAGACTCTTTCTCGTTTTTAAATTTAAACAATGAATGTTATGAACCGGAAATCTTTTTTGCAACAAACCATCGCAGCAGGCAGCATTATGGCTGCACCGTTTCTGCTCACCTCGCAAACAGCTCCGGCTGCAAATCAACCAAAAGCCGATCCGCTGCCGGCAGAAAAGGTGAAAGACTTTGTTGGTGCAGGTCATAATAATCTGGATAAGGTAAAACAGCTGCTTGCAGAATTTCCTACGTTGATTTATTGTACATGGGATTGGGGCGGCGGCGATTTTGAAACAGGTTTAGAAGGAGCCGGCCATGTGGGCAATAAAGAAATTGCCAACTATTTAATTGGTCAGGGAGCAAGAACAAATTTGTTTGTATTAACGATGTTGGGCAAAACTCAAATTGTAAAAGCTTACATTGAAACCTATCCTGCCTGTCTTTTTGCAAGAGGTGCTCACGGCTTTACCTTACTCCATCATGCAAACCGTGGAGGTGAAGATGCGAAAGAATTGGTGGAATATCTCCAATCAAAAGGATTAAAAGAAACCAGAACTGCTTTATAAAAATTGATATAAAAACAGAAGTATGAAACAAACTACACTGCTATTTACGCTTTTCTTCTTGCTGATAAATGCACATGCACAGTTAGATCTGCCGCCAAGTGCCAATAATCCTAAAGCAACTGTAACGGAAGATGTAGGCATTACCAGTATTACGCTTAGTTATTCAAGACCCGATGTGAATAAACGTGAAGGAAAAATTTATGGTGATGGCAACCCTGTTACTTATGGGTTTTCAACAAACAGTTTCCTTACCAATAAAAATACAGCGCCCTGGCGTGCGGGTGCAAATGAAAACACCACCATTACGTTTGAGCATGATGTAAAAGTTGAAGGGAAAGACATCAAAGCAGGTACTTATGGTTTACATATTGCATTATACCCTGATAATGCTACCATTATTTTTTCCAATCAAACGGATGCATGGGGCAGTTTTTATTATGATGAAAAATACGATGCCCTGCGTATTAATGTAAAAACAGTGCCACTTGATAAAAGTGTAGAGTGGTTGAAATATGAATTCATTGAACATAAAGAAAAGCATTGTGTGATTGCCCTGCAGTGGGAAAAATTATCCATCCCCTTTAAGGTAGATGTGGATGTTGAAAACATCGTTATTGCAAGATTGAGACAGCAACTGACCGGTCCAAAAGGTTTTAATGCGTTGAACGTGTTAGCTGCTGCAAATTATTGTGTATCGAGAAACATCAATCTTGAAGAAGCATTAACATGGAGTCAGCGGGCAGCTGGTACAAAAACATTTGCAACATTAAATAACCTTGCGAACAACTATACAAAGCTGAACAGGATAGCTCAGGCCGACTCAACAATGAATGAAGCGTTGGCTTTTGCAAACCCCAATCAATACATGGGTTATGGCCGCTCGTTAATCACTTTAAAAAGATTGGACAGGGCTCTGGAAATTTTTACGGCCAATCAAAAAAAGAATGGAGATGTATATGCAGTAAATGCAGGGTTCATGTCTTATTATTCTTCTACAGGCGATTTTAAAAAAGCATTGGGCTATGCAAACAAAGCATTGGCACAGGCACCAAATGATGCAGCTAAGACAACCATCACTGGCTTTATTACAAAACTGAAAGAAGGAAAAGATATCAATCAATAATTTTTAATCATGAAAATGAAGATTTATATAACAGTGTTTGTTCTGTTAATTATTTCTGTATTTGGATTTACAGATGGAAACGCTAAAAGAGTAAATGAATACACCTGCACCCCGTGTGGAGCAGACTGTGATGCCGATCTTTACAATTCTCCCGGCACCTGTAAGCATTGCCATATGCCGTTGGTAAAAAAATCAACGGTTGTATTTAAGAAAGTGGAGCCTGCACAACTTTGTGCATTTGTTACAACACATAAAAAAGTAATCCTGCTCGATGTAAGAACAAAAGCTGAGTTTGAAGGAACAGCAGAAGAAAAATTCGGCCGCTTAAAAAATGCCATTAATATTCCCATACAGGAACTGGAGCAACGGATTGCAGAATTGAGTGCGTATAAGAATACAGAAATTGTTGTGTATTGTTCTCACAGTCACCGCAGCCCGAGAGCAAGTTACCTGCTGAATCAACTTGGATTTAAAAAAGTAACCAATATGCAGGGTGGTATGAGTGTGTGGAAAGAACAGGTAAAAGAAAAACAATGCAATCAAAAACTTTATATCGCACAGGAATAATGAAACAGCAATTTTTACTGATCTGTTTTTTTCTATGTTGCGAGTTTCAGCTCGTTGCACAGAACAGTAATAAGTATACATTCTTTAGTATGCCTGCACCAGGTGATACTGCAGTTGTATTTGCAGCCGGGATTGTTTCAGATGAACTAGGCAACAGGGATATGGCGATTGCACCCGATGCAAATGAATTCTTTTATACCATCCAATACAGGGGCGGACAGTTCAGCACTATTATGCAGGTGCAGAACATCAATGGAAAATGGGGTAAACCGGAAGTGGCTTTATTCAGCGGAATGTACAATGATCTGGAGCCTGCTTACTCCCCCGACGGAACCAGAGTTTATTTTGCATCCAATCGTCCATTACCTGGAAGTAAGAGTAAGGATTATAATATCTGGTATGTAAAAAAACAAAACGGACAATGGGTTGAGCCAACTCCTTTGCAAAACACAGTAAATACAACAGCTGATGAATTTTATCCGGCTGTTACAAAATCAGGCAATCTCTATTTTACAAGAGCCGTTAAAGACAAAGGAGAAGATATTGTAGTATGCAGGTGGCTAAATGGTTCATACGAAGAAGCGGTAAGTCTGCCGGATGCAATCAATACTACCGGAGATGAATTCAATGCATTTGTTGATGCAGATGAGCAATATATTATTTACAGCGGGTATAAACGAAAAGGGGCGTATGGTGTGGGCGATTTGTACATCAGCAAAAAAAATGAAAAAGGCGAATGGGGAGAATCAATTAATCTTGGTAACAGCATCAATGCAATTGGCCTTACTTATTGCCCTTATGTAAGTCCGGATAAAAAATACTTTTTCTTTACCAGCAGCCGTAACAGTACGATTAAAGTTCCTTTTGAACAACCACAAAACATCAAACAACTGAAAGAAAAAACAACTCATCATTTAAACGGGTGGGACAATATTTACTGGATGAGTGCAGATAAACTTTTTAAATAACGTTTAAACCATTATTACATTATGGAACATGCAATCAGCTGGTTTGAAATTCCGGCAACTGATTTAAACAGAGCAACCGCTTTTTATGAAACTATTTTTGGATTAAAACTGACGGTGTTTGATACGCCCAATCTGAAAATGCGGATGTTCCCTATTGATGATATAATGACGGGTGTTGGCGGTGCCGTTGTTGACAGCGGCGGGTTTCATAAACCTTCTGTAACGGATGGTCCGCTCATTTATTTAAATGGAAATCCCGATGTACAACTGATCCTTGATAAAGTAGAAGCAGCAGGCGGTACCATCATGGTACCTAAAACCCAGATATCACCTGAGTTTGGATACATGGCTGTGATCATAGATACAGAAGGCAACCGGATTGCGTTTCATTCCATCCCACAATCTTAATTCATGAACAGAAGATCAGCAGCATTTTTGCTTTTGATGGTAAGCGTCTGTTTCAGTGCGGGTGAAAAACGTGCATCAAAATCCAATCAGTTTTCCTGGTTATTGGGCAACTGGCAAATGCAGAAAAAAAGCGGACTCATCACTGAAAGCTGGACACAACAAAACGACAGCACAATGAATGGAGAAAGTTTTCTGATCAAAACAACAGGTGAAAAAATATTGCTGGAACGCATTCTGTTTGTACGTAGAGAAGGTCAATACTTTTATATTCCAACAACAGCCAACCAGAACAATCAGCAACCGGTGAGCTTTACAGTTACTTCGTACAGCAACAGCGGATTTACTGCAGAGAATCCTGAACATGATTTTCCTAAACGAATTATCTACACGCTGATCAATAAAGATTCATTACAGGCAATCATTGATGGCGGCCCTGCCATGCCGGAGAAAAAATCAATCTTCAATTATTCACGACAAAATTAAATGTGATGAAAACGTATGACTGGAGCCGTTTTGTTACAAGAATTAACGTGCATGCATCTGCAGAAAAACTCTACCGCTGCTGGACTACCAGAGAAGGCATTGAATCCTGGTTTTTACGGTTGAGCGAATATAAACATCCGCAGGATGGATTAAGAGACCCGAATGAACCGGTGCAACCAGGCGATACTTACCGCTGGCTTTGGTATGGATGGGATGATGATACGGTTGAACATGGAGCCATACTCGATTGCAATGGAAAAGATTTTTTCAAGTTCAGTTTTGGCAAAGCAGGCGATTGCAGTGTAAACATTCACCAGGAAGAAGGTGAAACCATTGTTGAGCTGGTGCAGGAACATATTCCAACCGATGAACAGGGCATGCATTACTGGCACCTGGGTTGCAAAACCGGCTGGACGTTTTACTTAGCAAATTTGAAAAGCATTTGCGAAGGAGGAATTGATTTAAGAAACCGGAATCTGTTATTAAAAAATATGGTCAATGCATAAAAAAGAAAAACCCGTTTGGAAAAACAGGTAATTTTCTTTTGGGTAAAAATGTGGGTTTGGATCTTCAGGGGATACGGATTAACTGTCAATCGGGTTGCTGTCATCTATTCAAAACCTGTTTTTGCATATTTTGGGTTTCAGAGGTAGCTGAAGCGAAAACAGATGCAGATGCAGGTCTTTCTGAGGATTGGATTTGGTTTATTTTGGTTTTTCGATGATCGTTTCTTTTGCTTTTGCTCTATCACAATCGCAGCACAAAGATGCGACACATGAAAGCCCAAAAAAATAGAACAAGAAAGGATTCAACTGTACTGTTTTTATGTGGTTCTGTGTAGTTGTTTTACGATGGGCTTTCACTTTTAAGGGTATACATTGGGCTAATCTGTTTTACATAAATGCTAGGTGAAGTTTAGTCAACAGTATATGAATTCCATCCTGCAGCTATCATAAGCTCTGTAAAACCAGGCGTTGTAATTATATTTTTTTTCATTGATAATCATTTAATCATGCAATTCAGCATAAGCAACAGCATAACATTACTGGAACGCACACCGGGAGTGCTGAAAACATTACTGTTGAATTTAAGCGATGAGTGGGTTCATCAAAACGAAGGACCGCAAACGTTTTCGCCGTTTGATGTGCTGGGTCATTTAATTCATGGCGAGCGCACAGATTGGACAGTACGGGCAAAAATTATTTTGACAGATGGATTAAAAACACCGTTTACTCCTTACGACCGCTTTGCGCAATACACAGAAAGCAAAGACAAAACAATGAACCAGTTGCTTGATGAGTTTGAACAGGTAAGAAAAGAAAATCTGCAATGGCTGAAATCAATCAATCTTTCAGTAACAGATCTTGAGCGTGAAGGGATGCACCCTGCTTTAGGTAAAGTAACCCTGCAAAATTTGCTGGCTGCATGGGTGGCCCATGACCTTACACATATTGCCCAGATCACCAGAGTACTTGCTAAGCAATACAAAGATAAAATGGGACCCTGGACGCAGTATTTCAGGATACTGCAGTAAAATAGAAAAGCAGGTGTTGGTCACCTGCTTTTTCAGAAAATGGTTTTAAGAATACGGATTAAAAACGGTTCCCCTTGTATTGATCAACATGAGAAATTCTGTTTGGGAGTCGGACTCGGATTAAAGTTGGTTTTCATAAGAGTGGTTCTTTCAAGTAAGCATTCATGGGTACGAATGTCATTTGGTTGTTTTTCAAAAGGATTTTGGGTTCATAGTAATACTTGGTGTTTTCATCAATCAGCTTTCATGGGTACGGATCTTTTTTGGTTTTCAACATGGATTTTGGTTGGCTCTTCTTTGGATTTGGATTTCAACTCATTCACAACACAAAGAAACAACCGCCAAACCCTTTAAAAAATAGTATATGATGGCATTAAAATGTACTTGTTTGCTGTTTCGAATTGTAGTTGAATTTCGGCACAGCTACTTTCTTTTACTACAGTAAAGTGTTATTTTGTAAACGTTTCACTTAAACCTTTAAATAATGCAATCAAAAGCCATAAATGCAAACGCTTATATTGCCGAAATGCCCGTTGAACGGCAGGCAGCTTTTAAAAAACTCAGGGCTGTGATCAAAAAAAACCTTTCACCCGGGTTTAAAGAAATGATGAGTTATGGTATGATCGGTTTTTCCGTTCCGCATTCTAAATATCCGGCAGGCTATCATTGCAACCCTAAAGATCCTTTGCCATTTATGTGCATTGCATCTCAAAAAAATTTTATTGCTGTGTATCATATGGGTATCTATGCAAAACCTGACCTGTTGAAATGGTTTACTGCGGCCCATGCAAAAGCGTCAGCTAAAAAGTTAGACATGGGCAAAAGCTGTATGCGTTACAAAAAACCGGAAGACATTCCATTTGAACTGATTGGTGAACTTGCTGCAAAAATGTCGGCCGATGAGTGGATCAGCTTGTATGAACAAAAATATAAACGATAAAACATGAAACAGTTACTTACAGTTATCGTATTGCTCATTTCGGTACAGTTGTGTGCGCAGGACAAAACCAAAACACCCCAATGGCTGGGTATTCTTACGCTGGCTGAAAAATATAAAGATGAAAAAAACTGGACCAAAACGGATGAAGCTATCACCGGCGAACATTTTCAACGGCTTGTGAAAATGAAAAATGAGGGAGTAGTTATCCTTGCAGGAAGAACGCAATTGGATCTGAACAATCCCGGTATGATGGGCCTGGTGATTTTTTATGCCAAAGATGAAAAAGAAGCCATGCAGTTTATGCAGAACGACCCTGCAGTGAAAAACAACATCATGCTGGCGAAAGTGGTACCTTATAGTGTAGCAGTAACTAAATGCGAATAACCAATCATGCATGTGCCGGAAGATGATATTATTACATTGATCGAGCTGCATGCTGTTGATGGTATCCGTAATTGTTTTGCACAGGGGCTTGATGCAAACAGCTTTCACAACAATCAACCGCTTATTTATGAACTGCTGAGTGAGTATACTCGCTCACCCCGTTTTAACGATTGTGTAAAAGCATTTGTTGATGCCGGTTTGAAGTTTGAAGACAGCGCTTTGCTTGCGGTGTTGTTGAATGATACGGCTATGCTTGAGCAAGAATTAAAAAAAAATCCATCGGTTATTTCAAAACCAATTTCATTCCGTGCAGCGTACACGCCCCTGGAAGAAGCAACGCTGTTGCATGTATGTGCTGAATTTAACCATGCAGCCTGTGCTGAGCTATTGGTAAAACATGGAGCCGATGTAAATGCAGCAGCAGGTGCAGATCAATTTGGCTTTGGCGGGCAAACTCCCATCTTTCATACCGTGAATCAAAACAATCATCAATCTAAAGAGATGATGCATTTTCTGTTAGAGCATGGAGCAAAGCTGGATATAACAGTGAAAGGAATTATCTGGGGAAAGGGATATCCCTGGGAAACGCTCATTCCTTCAGTCAACCCTATCAGTTATGCAATGATGGGATTGTTGCCGCAAATGCACCGCAATGAAAAAACAATTCATGATGTTGTTTCAATCTTACTGAAACATCAGTACAAAATCAACTATACGTCCGGTAATATTCCCAACAAATACCTTGGTTCCTGATTGAATAAAAAGAATAAAGCTTGGCAACCCTGTTTTATAGACGGAAAAGTTGACCAACTGCATGGTCAACTTTTTTATTACCTTTCTCATCCATTTTCAAAACCAACTGTTATGAACGTTTCTAAATTTTTGAGCACAGTGTTGCTGCTCGTTTTTGCTTTTACAACACAAGCACAAAAGAAAACAACAGCTCCCGTTAAAGAAGAACCGAAAGATGCATTCAACAGCAGCCTACTGAACGGACTGCAGTTCAGGAGTGTGGGGCCTGCCATTACATCGGGCCGTATTGCAGATATTGCCGTGAACCCAAAAAACACAAGTGAGTATTATGTAGCTGCAGCAGCAGGTGGTGTTTGGAAAACAACCAATGCAGGTGTTACCTATACACCCATTTTTGATGGGGAAGGTTCATTTGCCATTGGGTGCTTAGCGATTGATCCAACCAATACCAATGTTGTATGGGTGGGTAGTGGTGAAAATAACAATCAACGTGTGGTGGGTTATGGTGACGGGTTGTATAAAAGTGAAGATGGCGGAAAGAGTTTTAAAAATGTTGGATTAAAAAATTCAGAACATATCGGTCGTATTGCCATTGATCCAACCAATAGTGATATTGTTTATGTAGCAGCTTACGGCCCTGTTTGGAATAGTGGTGGTGAGCGTGGTATTTATAAAACAACCGATGGCGGCAAAACATGGAAACAGGTGTTGAATGTAAGTGAGCATACAGGGTTTAATGAAGTGATGGTTGATCCACGTCATCCGAACATTGTGTATGCAGCAGCGCATCAACGTCAAAGGAAAGTATTTACCTATATTGGTGGCGGACCTGAATCAGCTTTGTATAAGAGTGTTGATGGCGGTGCAACATGGAACAAAATGATGAGCGGATTACCCTCCGGTGATCTGGGAAGAATCGGTTTGAATTATTCGCCCGTTAATCCGGATGTGTTGTATTGCATTATAGAAGCAACAGAAGGCAAAGGCGGTGTGTTTAAAAGTATGGATCGTGGTGCAAGCTGGGAAAAACAAAGTGGCTACTCCACTTCGGGCAACTATTATCAGAAAATTTATTGCGATCCGAAAGACGTCAACAAATTATTTGTGATCAATGTGTACATGGGTGTAAGTAAAGATGGCGGTAAGAATTTTTCCATCCTTGGTGAAAAAAGCAAACACATAGATAACCATGTCATTTGGATTAACCCCAACAACACCGCACATTATTTAGTGGGTTGCGATGGTGGTGTGTACGAAAGTTTTGATGAAGGAAGCAACTGGAACTTTAAAGCCAACTTACCAGTTACACAGTTTTACAAAGTAGCAACCGATAATGCATTTCCGTTTTATCATATTCACGGTGGTACACAGGATAACTTTAGTTTGGGCGGACCGTCACGCACCTTAAGTGCAAACGGCATTTTTAATTCTGATTGGTATTTTACCAGTTTGGGTGATGGCTATGAATCACAGATTGATCAAAGCAATCCGGATATTGTGTATTCACAGGCACAGTATGGTGCGTTAACACGTTATGATAAAAAGAGTGGTGAATATTTATTTATTCAACCACAGGAACCCGAAGGTGAAGCCTATCGCTGGAATTGGGATGCACCGTTGGTAATCTCTAAGTATGACAACAAACGTCTGTATCATGCGGCCAATAAAGTTTTCCGTACCGATGATCGGGGTAACACATGGAAAGTGATCAGTCCGGATTTAACAAGACAGATTGACCGCAATAAATTACCAGTGATGGGTAAAGTGTGGAGCATGGATGCAGTTGCAAAAAATGGTTCAACTGATATTTATGGCAATATCACAACTATTGCCGAATCGAAGTTTGATGAGAATACGATTTATGTTGGAACAGATGATGGATTGATACAGGTAACAACTGACGGTGGTAACAACTGGATTAAGATTGATAATATCGCCGGTGTGCCTGAACGCACTTATGTCAATCATATCATCACATCGCAACACGATAAAAATGTAGCATATGTTACATTCAATCATCATCGTTACGGCGATTTTCATCCATACGTTTATAAAACAAGTGATGGCGGTAAAACATGGAAAGCTATTACCAATAATTTACCGGAGAGAGGAACATCCTATACCATTGCAGAAGATCATATAAATAAAGACCTCTTATTTGTGGGTACTGAGTTTGGTTTGTTTGTGAGTATTGATGGCGGTGCAAAATGGGTGCAGATGAAAGCAGGTTTACCAACCATTGCAGTAAAAGATCTGGAAATTCAGAAAAGAGAAAACGATTTAATTCTTGCAACCTTTGGTCGTGGGTTTTATGTATTAGATGATTATACGCCGCTACGTAATTTAAAAAGAGAAGACCTGGATAAACAAGCAGTGATCTTTCCTGTAAAAGATGCCTGGATGTTTGTTGAATCGAAACCATTGGGTGTAAGAGGCAAAGGTTTTCTGGGCGAAAGTTTTTTTACTACACCCAATCCAAAAGTTGGTGCCGTGTTTACCTATTATCTGAAAGAGGATATTAAAACCATCAAAGAAAAACGCAGAGCAGTCGAAGCAGAAAAAATAAAGAAAGGTGAAGCACCAACCTATCCATCACCTGATTCATTGCGTTTGGAAGATGAGCAGGTTGCTCCGCATTTATTATTTACTGTAATGGATGAAGCAGGCAATGTAGTTCGCAGATTAAAAGCACCGGCCAGGAAAGGATTGAAACGTATTGTATGGGATTTCCGCACTTCAGCTTTCGGACCAATTGACCTTACTCCGTTTGATGAGTCCTTTGCCTTCAGTTCTCCCGACGAAGGATATTTTGCATTACCCGGCAATTATAAAGTTTCACTCAGCAAGTTTGAAGATGGAGCATATACAGAAATTGTAGCCCCTCAACCCTTCAAAGCCATGTCGTTGAACACAGCTACACTTCCTGCAACCGATAAAAAAGCTTTGGATGAGTTCTGTAAAAAAATTGCTGAGTTAAGCAGGGTTGTTGCAGCAACGGATCAGTACCGTGCTGAGTTAGTAAACAAACTACGTTACATGAAACAGGCAGTTATTGAAACACCGAAACAATCACTGGATATTTCAAAAGCAATGATGCAGGTAGAAAAAAGATTGTTTGCAGTAAACCGTCAACTGAATGGCGATGCATCAGTTGCCAGAAGAGAGTTTGAAACAACGCCGTCTATTAACGGGCGTATTGGATATGTGATTGGTTCGCTGTGGAATACAACGGCTGCACCTACCCAAACACAAATCAACTCATATCAAATAGCGGCAAAACAATTCACACCGGTTTACAATGAACTAAAAGCCATTGCAACGGAAGTAAAACGAATAGAAGATTTGCTGGAGAAAAATGGGGCGCCTTATACCCCCGGACGGATGCCGGAGTGGAAGGGTTTGTGATAGAGTCACAGATTACACGGATTTTTAAAAAATGAACTTTAGCAATTCAATTAAAGGAACAGCCGCCTTTATAAAGGCGGCTGTTTTGTATTTAATCTGTGTGCATCAGCAATATCAGGGTCATCCCCGCCAGAACAGCATCGTCGGGCAGGAGCTGTTGATTTTCACATCAAATTCACCTGCAACAGTTCCATGTTTCCGGATATATAATTACAGCGTATCATTCTTTTTTCAATTTATGTTTTCTCTTAGCTCGTGCAGGAAGCTTACAATTAAACTGCAGCCTACTTATACAATTGCAACCTGTTTAAGGGTTGGAGGCCCCCTCTTTGATATATATATTTTTTTTAACTTTCCCTTTATTTTCAGAGTTGCGGCCGATTGGTTATATTCATAGTTAAAGCGGTTAAAGAACTTTAAATATTGAACTTTACCTCTATTACCTGAAACAGTAATGACTACATCCACTAAACAGCTGACTTACCATAAACCTATCCGTACGGCAACATATATTGTTTTGCTGATCAGTTTCATTGTCATCATCAGATGGGTTTCCGGCATCAATCTGCAGGACTATGGTTTTCCTGAATATCAAAATATGAAATTCAATACGGCAGCAGGACTCATGCTTTGCGCCGGGTTGCTTTTATACTTCAGCTATGATCATCGTCCAAAACACAGTTTTTATACTGTGGTAACAGCATTACTTGTTATGCTGATTGGCATACTCACTCTGGCAGAATATACGTTAAACATCACTACAGGTATAGATGAACTTTTTGTAACTGATACCCTGAAAGGAAAAGAAATAAATAACTACCCCGGGCGCATGTCGCCGGTAACAGCGCTTTGCTTAATGCTGATGGGCTTTGGTTTTCTGTTCATCGGTCAGCAAAAAAAAGGTTTGATTAATATGGCACAAACCTGCTTTCACCTGGTAACCTTTTTTTCTTTTGTGGCGTTGGTTGGTTATATGTTTGATATTTCGCCGTTTTATAAATTATCTTTTTATACTGCTATGGCTGCTCATACGGCAGTTTGTTTTTTGCTTTTATCTGTAACGGGCAGTTTAATAAATCCACATATTGGTATTACCGGCCTTTTTACAGGTAAACAAACCGGTCATATTATGGCAAGGCAGTTATTTCCTGCAATGTTAATTACGGTGATTATTCTTGCTTTTATCCGTATTCTGGCAAACCGTTACAATCTGGTAAGTGTTGAATTTGGTATTGCGTTATTTGCTATGTCATTTATAGCAACTTTGTTATTTTTTATCTGGCTGGCATCAAAAAAATTAAATGCAGTTCAATTAAAAAGAGAAGTTGCAGAAGACTCACTCACCCGTATTTCTGCGTTTTTAAATTCTACCCCCGATCCGCATCTCATTGTAGATTCAACCGGCAACATCCTGTTTGCAAATAAACAAACAGAAATTGTGTTTGGTTATACGCAGGATGAATTACTGAATGCACCCGTAGAACTTCTCTTGCCTTCGAAGTTTTCGAGCGGTCACAATTCTCAAATCCGTAAGTTTTTTGAGCAACCGCAATCCGGAGAACAGGGATCGGATATGGAATTATTTGCAGTTACAAAAGATAAAAGGGAAATTCCTGTTGAACTAAGTCTAAAACCTGTATTTGGAGAAAACGACATGGTTGTTTCAGCATCTGTAAGAGATATCAGTTCAAGAAAAGCAGCAGAACGTGCAATTAAAAATATTAACGAACAGAATGCTGTATTTGTTCGTGAAGCACCTTCGGCCATTGCCATGTTTGATACGGATATGAGGTATATCGCAGCATCGAATAAATGGATTTCGGATTACGGCTTACATGGAATTGAGCTGATCGGGAGATCGCATTATGATCTCTTTCCTGAAATTGGAGAAGACTGGAAACAAATACACCGTGATTGTTTACAGGGTGCCATTAATAAATGTGATGAGGCTTATTTTGAACGTGCAGATGGTACAGGACAATGGATTTCATGGGATGTGCGTCCCTGGCACACACCTGTTCAAACCATTGGCGGCCTCATCATGTTTACCAATGATCTTACAGCATTAAAAGAAAAAGAACAGGCCAAGCTGCGCTTTGAAGCAATCCTTGAAAAAACAAGTACCATTTCTCAAATTGGTGCATGGGAAGTAAATATGCAAACAGGAGCGGTGCATTGGAGCAATGTATTAAGAAGCATACTTGAAGCAGATGAAAATTATGCGCCAAATTTAGAATCGGCTGTAAATATGTATTCTGAAGGTGAAAACCGGGACCGCATTACGGAAGTACTGGCACAGGCATCTGCCAGCGGTGCCCCGTTTGATATTGAAGTGGAAATTACAACCATGAAAGGGAAAACCATCCCCGCCAGGGTAGTGGGCCAAACTGAAATTGTAAACAACCGTTTGGTAAAATTGTACGGTATACTTCAGACCCTTGAAAAAATCAAGCAAAATGAAAAAGAACTAAAAGAATTACTTGATCTGTCAACTGATCAAAATGTACGGTTGAAAAATTTTGCTCAAATCGTTTCGCATAACCTGCGTTCACATTCTGCCAACTTTGAAATGTTATTGCAGTTGCTGCTTAAAAAACAACCTGAACTGAAGCAATCAGAAATTATTCATCACATACTATCCGGCTCAAATCAATTAAAAGAAACCATCACCAACCTGACGGAAATTGTGGCAATGAACAATACAACTATTCAGGAACTCATCAGCATTCCCTTAAGAACAACCATTGAAAATGCGACTAACTCTTTAACACAACTTATAAGCGAATCAGGCATCACGATCATCAACAATGTAGATAAACAATTAACCATCAAGGCTGTACCCGCTTATATTGACAGTATACTATTGAACTTTATCACCAATGCCATCAAATACAGATCCCCGGATAGAAAAGCAATTTTAGAGTTTTCTGCTAAAGAATCAAATAACGGCTTAATTTTATCTATAAAAGACAACGGACTGGGTATTGACCTGAAGCAGAATGGCAGCAAACTGTTTGGAATGTATAAAACCTTTCATGGCAACCCCGATGCCAGAGGATTAGGGTTATTTATGAGTAAAAACCAAATGGAAGCCATGGGATACAGAATTGAAGTAGAGAGTACAGTAAATAAGGGAACAACTTTTAATTTATTTTTTTTACATGAGAAAATTTAACACCGCCTGTATTATTGAAGATAACCTTGCAAGTATATTCTGGATGAGGGAATTAATGGATGAAGTGGGTTTTGCAGAAAAAATACTTATCTACAAAAATGGCAAGGAGGCACTTGATCAGTTAACTCTGCTTATTACACAGGAATCTTCTGTACCGGACATTATTTTTCTTGATTTAAACATGCCTGTGATGGATGGCTGGGATTTTTTAGAAGCGTTTACAAAAATTCAACCGCCTAAAAAAATCATCATTTATATTTTAACCTCATCGGTAGATCCTGCTGATACTACCCGTGCAAAAAAATATGAACAACTGAGCGGCTATCTTATCAAACCAATCACTGAGCAGAGTTTACGGGACATTCTCAATGTTGCAGTTTCATAAAAAATTTCATCAGGAATTAAATTGCAGGTATGCTTAACAAGATCTCTGCATCGTAAAATAATCTCTAAGCATTTGCAAGGGAAAAGAGCTGCATTACATCGGCATAATTAAACAGTTGTGTGCCTTCGTTCATTGTAGCAGCACTGCCGCAGGCCACAGCAAAAGTGATCACTTCTTTTAATGATTTATTTTGCTGCAGCATATACGTAATACCTGCCACCATACTGTCTCCTGCACCAACTGTACTTTTCTTTTTTACTTTTGGTGCAGCTGCAAAATATTTTTCAGTATTGCTGATAAGCCAGGCACCATCTGCACCCATACTAACCGCTATTAACTCCGCATACCCGTCACGGATAGCCTGTTGTGCTGCATCGGGTACTTCCTCTTTCTCCAGCAATTCTATATTGAGCATTTTACACAGTTCGCCTATATTCGGTTTTATTAAATAAGCTCCTTTACCCTGTAAGGCCTGCAATGCAGGGCCACTAGTATCTACAATGCATTTTGCACCAACAGCTTTTGCATTTTTTACAATCAATCCGTAAAAATAATCCGGAAGTCCCAGTGGCAAACTGCCGCTGGCAATAATATAGGATGGAGAGAAATTCCTGATCTGATCTACCAATGTTTTAACAGTGGCTTCCTGTACTTCTCTTCCGGGAAATGTAAAACGGTATTGATGATTGGTAGATTCTTCCAGCATAATCCAGTTTTCTCTGGTCTCTACTGCCGTATCTACTGCATGAAATTCAATGGCTTCTTCTTTTAACAGTGAGCACAGCATGTTTCCGTTATGCCCTCCAGCCGGAAATAATGCAACAGATGGAGTAGAGAGTTTTTTCAAAGCTTTGCTTACATTAATGCCACCGCCACCAGGTTCGTTTACCACTTCTGCACATCGCAGTTTACTTTCGGGTTTAAACAAAGGCACAACGGAACTTTTATCAACACATGGGTTCAGGGTTATGGTCAGTATCATTTTCAGCAATTAATTAAATGAATTGTTTTCAACTTCTGTCAGTACCAGATCAATCCGCTTTGCCAACGTTTCAACATCTGTAAACCCTCTGGCCAGTAAATGAAATTTCGATTCGGTTATTTGCATCAGTACCTGAGGGAAACCGGTTACCTGTAACTGTTTGCACAACTGAAATTCATAATAGGCCTTCTCTTTATAGTCATCCGTTTGAAGCTTTGTATAAAAATCATCCGCATCAATACTGTATTTTTCAAGCAGGTGGCGGTAAGCTTCATTGTCAGTAAGGTCTCTTCCCTCATAATGAAGTGCATGTTGCAGATCTGCAGCAAACTGTACCTGTAAATGAGGATGTATTTCTTTAAAAACAGAAAGTGCAATGGCGGGTTTTTCAGAAGAAGGGAACCAGTCGCTGCTGTCTGGATTATTGATATGCCATAAATAATCTTCTCCAAAAAGAACACCTGTATATGCTTCAACAGTCTTGTACGCCTCTTTAATATATCCTGCGGTAGCGCTGATATGCACCGGTTGTTCCGGTAATACCATACCTCCGCTTAATACTTCTGTATGAAAGTTGTCTTTATACTGTTCTGCAATTTGTTTGATAACCGGACTAAATCCATAACACCAGCCGCAATAAGCATCATAACAATAAATCAAAGTGAGTTGCATACTGCAAATGTAACTATCTGCTCATTTTATTTACGTTCCTGCAGTATGGCGGGAAAAATTAATTGCAGTAAACAACCCTTGCCGGGTGCTGATACAATTTCAACATTACCATTATATTGTTCTGCCCGGTGAATAATATTTTTTACACCCAGACCATAGGTTGATTCATTCTTATCAAATCCTTTTCCATTGTCCCGTATAAATAACTGCACAAAGCTTTTTGAACTCAGCAATTCAAACCTTGCTTCAGTAGCCTGTGAGTGTAGGATAATGTTACGCAGCGCTTCCTGAAAAATTCTGAACAGGGTGAGCTGTACAGAGAAATCAATTTTACTGTTTTCATTAAAATCTTTTGTATCTAAAGAAAACCTGATTGCGGTTTCACTTTTTTTTATATTGATCACATCTTCCATTGCAGCGGGCAAACCTACCATTCGAAGGGTGGATGAATTAATGCCCTGACTGATATCCCGTAAATCTGCAACAGCTTTTCCAATTGCATCTTCGGCCACTTGTATATAATTACTTTTATTTTCAGGAGCCTGCAAGGCCATCTCCAAAAGCATTTTTACTGAAGACAATGCCTGACTGACTTCTTCATGTAATTCGTATGAAATTTCTTCCCGTTCCTTTTCCTGAGCCTGAATGGCCGCTTCCAGTACTTCTTTTTTCTTTTGCTGCTCTTCACCAATCAGTTTTTGCTGCTGTATTTTTTCATTGGTGATATCTGTATGTGTACCCACAATTCGCAGCGGCATTCCTTTGCTGTTTTTTTCAATCACCACCCCCCTGTCCAGCACCCACTTAATACTGCCGTCTTTATGGCGAATCCGGTATTCATTTGTATGGCTGTCCCGTTTACCCTGTTTATATTCCATATCATTGTGCTGAAGAATGGCTTTATCATCAGGATGGGTGTTTTTCCACCACAAATCTTCGTTTCCTTTTTCATTCAGTTCTTCTGCCGTATATCCCAGAAAATGATTGTTGGTAGATGAGAACCAGGTGAACCCTGTTTCAAAATTATGTTCCCATGCATTATCGCCTGTTTTTTCCAGTGCCAGCCGAAGCCGCTCTTCATTTGTTTTAAGCAACCTGTCTTCTTCTTTCCTGGCTGAAATATCATGATAAATAATGCAGGCAAATGATACATGCTGTTGTTTATTGTATACCGGGTTTCCAGTAATCGAGAGCCAGACAGGCCGCTGTCCCGGAATAAAATTATACAGTACTTCATACTCAATTTGCTCTCCCTGAAAAACTTTCTCTAATTGGGTTCGTACCGCTTCTTTTCTTTCTGCAGGCAAATGCTCCAGGATGTTCATTCCTTCGGTTAGTTCTTTCCGGATAGCATTTTTCATGATCAACCGTGAAGCTTCATTGGCCAGTACAATGTTAAAGGAAGGATCAATCATATGAAAGCCTTCGTTACTTGCATTTAAAAAGGCTTGCATTTTCTCTTCCGATTCCTGCAGTTTGGTGTAGGCCGTTCGCTCAAGTGTTATATCGGAGAAAATACTGACAACTGCATCCGGTATCATCGAATCATTTTTTATGATGGGGTTGGATGTGATTTTAATCCACGAAAAACCACCATTGCTTTTTTTCACACCCATGATCACATCTTCTACAGGCTTTCCTGTTTTGAGAGCAATCATGGCAGGGTGTTCGTCTCCGGGAAAAGCTGTATAATCTGCTTTAATACATTGCCAGGAAGGGTCAACAGATGCAATGCCCTGCATTTGCTGCATGCTTAAACCCAGCATTTGCTCTGCTGCTTTGTTACACAAAACAATTTCACCCATTTGATTTTGTATCACCACCCCTCTTGTAAACGCCTCCAGGTATTGTTGCTGCTGCTGCATAGTAACCATCAGCTCCTGCTCAGACTTACGCAATGCAGTTACATCCCGGTTTACAGCAACATAGCCCACCAGCTCTTTATTTGCATTGCGGATAGAGGTTACGGTTGACTGCAGGTAAATGATTCGTTCATCATCGTGCCGTTTAAAAAACACTTCACCCTGCCAGATATCATCTTCCATCAGCTTTTTTGCTGCTTCTTCAAGATTACTGCTCACGTACCGGTAATTAAAAACATCAAATGCCGATTTACCTATCTGATCCTTACCTGTATAATGGTAAATCTGTTCGGCAGCTTTATTCCATGATCTGATATTAAATAAAGGATCAGTTGAAATAACCGCATCGGATATATGTTCCAGTAAATTTGTTTGATAGTTTAGATCGGTTTCCTGATTTTTTTGTGCCGTAATTTCTTTACCCACAAAAATCAACTCTGTATGAGATTTTACACTATTATATATTGCAGTTACTTCCCACAAATACCATTGCTCCGGTAGTTTCTTACCGGGTAATAAATGCTCTTCCAGTGTAATAGTTTCTCCGGGTTGTTGTAAACATTGATGAGCAGTAAGTGTCAAAGCATTTCGCTCTGTAAAATATCCTTCTTCATACCTGGAAAATTCTTTCAGAAATAAATCATTTGCTTCAATTAATTGTAAAGATGAATCAGAAACGGCATATAACAGCACTCCTGAATGTTGCAGGCCTTGCCCCAAAACTGTTTTCATATATTGCTGTTGCATGAAATAAGACTAATTGAATAGCAGAGCGGGAAAAAATAATTCATTCAAATTTAAGTTAAAGAAATGATTTCTTTTTAATCAATCAAACAGGCAGGTAAAATCAACACATTACCAAAGTAATACTCCTTGTTTTACACGCAGTTGTATGGTATACAGATGAACAATTGTTTCAAGCGGATTGTTCGGCAATACAAGAAAACTGGCTTCGTAACCATCCAGCAAAAAACCAATTTTACGTTTGGGAAAAATTGCCTGTGGCGTTATTTCGCACCACATTTTTAACAGCTCAAGATTTGAATAAATTTTAAATTTCTGCAGGTATTCCATTTCAGTTTTTGCGGTAAGGTTATAACTGTCGCAGGCAATGGTTACAGGAACTTTATACTTTTTTAATAACTGCAGGTTTTCTTTTTGCACTGCCTCCTGTTGCTGTTGCTGCGCAACAGTAGAACGTTTTAATTCTGTTTCTGCAAGTGAATAGGTAGCATCGGCATGTACTTTTTTCCGTTTCATTTTTTTTACCACTGCTTTTGAAAGACGATAGTATTCTGCTGTATACCCGTCACTCCACCGAACCTGATACCCGGGCAAATGATTTATTTCATCTGCGCCTGCAGCCAGGGCAATCTTTAAATCATGGGGTGTTTCTGCATGTGCACTTACACTTAAACCTGCTGCATGCGCTTTCTTTACAATCAGCTTTGCCAGTTTGGGATCAATTCCTTTTTTACCGTTAAACGCAGTATCATTTTTACGTTCTTCATACTCCTCAGAAAAAATGAGATAAAATTTTATAAACCCCGGCTTCTGTGAAAGTATATAGGGCCATTTTTTATCGAGCTCTTCTTTTGAATTGATAATGTAATATGCTTCACCTTCAAAACTTCTGCTGGTCCAGCCGGGTAAAGATTTTTTGTACGTGGTGTTGAGCATATAATTGTATAACAAAGTAGGATGGCCTCCTGTTCCTGTAAGCCCGCCATTTGCATAAACCACATCAACCGATGCAGGATGGTTGATCCGGGTTTTAATCTTATTGGTTGTAAAAGGAATACTGTTGGGGTTTTTGATATAAAAAATTCCATCGGCCAGATAGCGCTCAACAAATGCATCCAGTTCCTGATCTGTATCGGGCGAATGATTATGCGCTTCTCCAAAAGGTGGTATGATGTACCGATTTTTAAGATCTATAGTTGTATCAACCCGTTCCGGTTGTTGTTTACGCAGCACTCCGTTTACACTGTAAAAATCTCCCTTTGTAAAATCTTTACCATTAAACCATTGCCCGTTGATAAAATGAATAGTTTTTGTTTGTGCAAATG